>CAZYRM010000301.1:0-6243 GCA_964649705.1 uncultured Planctomycetia bacterium | reverse complement strand
TGGCGGCTCAGGGACTCGGGGAAGCTCCCCCTGCCCGTGAAGGTGGGCTCGCTCGTGCGGTGGCGCGTGGAGGACATCGCGGCATGGCTCCGTGACCGGTGTCCGAATGTGGACGGCCGGAATTCCGCGTAGTAGCATCCCGGGGTATGGCGAACATGGCCAGTATCTACAAGAGGAAGAACGGGCTCGCGCGCCCCAAGTGGTACGTCAAGTACCGCGACGCGCAGGGGCGCGTGCGCCGCGTCTCGGCGGGGTACGACAAGTCGTTGGCGCTCGCCAAGGCGCACGAGCTGGAGCGCCGCGTCGAGCGGGAAAAGGCGGGACTCTGCTGCCCCGCCGATGACGCCGCGCGCGAGCCGCTGGAGAAGCACCTCGCCGCCTTCGAGGCCGCGCTCAAGGCCCGCGGCAGGACCCGCGAGCACGTCGTCCGCACCGTGGCACGCATCCAACGCGCCCTCGCGGGGTGCAACCGCGTGGGCGACATCACCCCCGCCCGCGTCCAGGCTGTCCTCGCCGAGATGCGGGCCCACGGCGCCGGTGCGACGACGCTCAACAACTACCTGGTCGCCGCCAAGGCGTTCGCCATCTGGCTCGTGCGGAACCGCCGCGCCCCCGACAACCCGCTGGCCGGGCTCTCCCGCTACAACGCCGCCGCCGATCGGAGGCACGTCCGCCGCGCCCTCGAAGTGGAGGAGCTCTCCCGACTCCTTGAGGCGACCGCGAAGGATCCGAAGACCGTCCACGGGCTCGACGGCCCCGCTCGGGCAACGCTCTACTTGACCGCAGCGTTCACGGGCCTCCGCGCCGGTGAGCTGGCGAGTCTCACTCCGACGTCGTTCGCCCTCGACGCCGAGCCCCCGATCGTCACCGTCAAGGCGATGTACTCGAAGCACCGCCGCGAGGACCGCCTCCCGTTGCACCCCGAGCTGGTCGTGACGCTCCGGGGCTTCCTCACGCCGCGTTCGCCGTTCGAGCCCGTCTGGCCCGGCGCGTGGCGGCCCCTCGCGGCGCCGATGCTCAGGGATGACCTCGAAGCGGCCGGCGTCCCTGTCGAGGTGGACGGCCGCGTGGCCGACTTCCACGCCCTTCGAGTGACGTTCATCACCGGACTGTCTCGGGCCGGGGTTCATCCGCGGACCGCGATGGAGCTGGCCCGGCACGGGTCTATCGGGCTGACGATGTCCACGTACACGAGGCTGGAGCTGCACGACACGGCTGCCGCTGTCGCGAAGCTCCCGAACCTCTCCCCTTTTCCGGATTCGGCCGCGGCGACGGGGACCGCGGGCAACTCACGTGAGTCAGCCTGTGCCCCGATCTGTGCCCACTCGGCTGACATTTCCGACGATTCACTGGAATCGCGTGGGAAGGGCACCCCTCGAAAAGAAGAGACCGGCGCTGCACCTAATGCGCGCACCTGGAAGCCTCTGGAATCGGCTGCGACCGGAAAGGAGGGAGCTACCCGGGGTGGATTTGAACCACCAATGAGGGAACCAAAATCCCTAGTGTTACCAGTTACACCACCGGGTAGTGGGCCGTATTCTACGACGCGGAGCCGCGCACGTCCACGCGGGGCGAGCGCAAGTCAGCGGCCCAGCTTCGAGCGGGCACGCTCCAGCATCTCGTGGAGCGCAGGGTAGCCGTCCCCGACGATCGCAAGCGCCGACTCGTACGATGCGATCGCCTCCTCCACCCGCCCCAGGCGCTCCAGCGCATCGCCCGTGTTCACCAACGCCCTCCAGAAACGCGCGTCCCGGGCGAGCGAGGCACGGTAGTCATCCAACGCCGATCCCAGCGCCCCGTTCGCGTCCTCGCCGTGCCCCGCCTCCCAGGTCCCGATCGCCATCCACGCATTCCCGCGGTTGTACGGGATCGACGGGTCCCCCGCGTCCAGCGCCGCCGCGCGCCCGTATGCCTCGATGGCCTTCCGACACGACCCTCGCGGGTCCTGCCCGCCCTTCTCCTCCCACGCCGCCCGGGCCCGCCACGTCATCCCGCAGTACGAATGCACCTGCGCCAGCCCCGGCCGGATCTCCACCGCAGCCCCGCCGTCCGCGATCGCCTGATCGTAGGCCTCCGTCGGATCCTGCCCGCGAGACGCCTGCCACTGCCCGTAGGCGAGATTCGCCTTCATCCTCTTCACGAGTCCCTCGGGCGAGGACGGACTCGCCTCCAGCGCTCCCGAGCAATCCTCAATCGCCGACCGGTACTCCTCCGAGGCGTCCTCCCCCCTCGAGATCCTCCAGGCCGCCCTCGCGAGCATCATGTCAGCGCGGTGCGACCCGTACATCCCCCGATCGGCGTTCATCTCGAGCGCCTTCCCGAGGTCCGCCTCCGCCAACTCCCACGCCTCCGTCGGGTCCTCGTTCCGACCCGCTGCACGCTTCCCCAGGTACGTCCACGCCGTCCCCCGGTTTCCCCACGCCTCGGCCATCTCCGGCATCCGCTTGATCGCCTCGCCGTAGGCCTCGACCGCGCGCCGGATCGACGCCTCCGCGTCCACGCCGCGCGAAAGCTCCCACACCCCCTTTCGCAGCCAGGCGTTCCCCAGGTTGTTTCGCATCGCCGCATCGGTGTCGTCGAGCGCCGTCGCCGCCTCGTAGTCCAGGATCGACTTCTCGTACGAGGGAATCGGCGAGCCGCCGGCCGCCGCCTCGCACTCCCCCAGCCGCTGCCAGACCAGGCCACGGTTCGAGAGGGCGAAACCGTCCCGCGCGTCGGCCGCCAGCATCGCGTCGTAGTCCTCGAGCGCCAGCGCGTACAGCCTCCTCGGGTCCCCTCCGGCTTCGCGAAGCGCCACCCCCCACCTGAGACGCGCGTTCCCGCGGTTCAGGCGCGCCATCCGGTCGCTCGCGTCGATCGAGAGCGCCTTGTCGAAGTCGGCGACCGCCTTCTCGTGCTGCCCGATCGCATCCCCGCCGCGGAGCGCCTCCGCCTCCCCCCACCGGTACCGCGCACAGCCGCGTCCGACGACCATCGTGCCCCGATCCGGGTCGAGCGCGATCGCCTCGTCCATGCTCGCGACCGCCTCCGCGTACAGAGGCCTCGGGTCCCGTCCCTCGAGGGACGCCTGCATCGCCATTCCGATGCTCGACTCCCCGAGGTAGTAGTCGATCTCCGGCTGACCCGGGCGTGCGGCTCGGATCTCCAGCAGGTCCGCCCGTGCCTCCGAAAAGCGGTGCAGGAAGTAGCGGACCAGCGCCCGCGCGAGGAGGAGCTCGGTCCGGAACCACTCGAGGTCGGGCGCATCCAGCGCCCTGGTCAGCGCCGCCTCCGCCGCCTGCAGGTCCCCCTCGTGGAAGGCCCTCGCGGCACCCACCGCCCCCGCGAAGTCCTCGCTCCCCTCCTTCCCCCACACCGCCGCCTTCGACGCCTCCGCGAGCAGGGCCTCGATCGACTCGCGGTCACGCCTCATCTCCTCGTCTTCCCCCATCGCGGCGTGGAAGCGGAGGCGCCCACCGGACTCCTCCATCATCGGCAGCCTCACCTGCTCCACGTACCTCGTGAAGAGGACCAGGGCCTCCATGAGTCTCCCGAGCGGGACGTCCGGGTCGATCGCCGAGGCCCCTCGCATCCGGGAGAGCCCCTCCTCCTCGCGACCGGAGAGCCAGAGCGCCCATCCCGAAAGGCCCGCGGTCGCCGCTCGCGACGCGGGGTCGTCAGGCGCCATGGAGACGAACCGATCGATCTCCTCGAGGGCCCCCTCCCGTCCCGCCTTCCGTTCCGCGGGGCCCGTGCGGCGATCGTAGCGGAGCGCGTCGAGCCGCAGCACGGGCTCGCGCAGTCTCCTCCAGCGCGCGAGGACGGCCGAGACCCGCTCCGCCTTCCGCCCGACTTCCTCGGCGCGCGCCGCCCGCCCTTCCGCCAGGCGACGCGCGTCCGCCGCCGCCGCGGCGGCCTCCGCGCTCGCATCGGAGACGGACGGGGCCGTCCCCTCGCGCTGGAGGCCCCACACGACGGCCGTGCAGACCGCCGCCGCCGAGAGGAACGCGGCCGCCAGGGCGCCCCGGTGCCTTCCGGCCGCCCGCGCCAGCCTCGCGACGGTCGACGGGGGCCGCGCATGGATCGCCTCGCCGTCGAGGAACCGCCCCAGGTCGTCCGCAAGCGCACGTGCCGTCGGGTAGCGCCGCGCGGGGTCCTTCTCGATCGCGCGGAGGCAGACCGTCTCGAGGTCGGCGGGGAGCGAGGCGAGGATGGCGCGGGGCGGGATCGGGTCCTCCGAGAGGACCGCGATCGCGACCGCCATCGGGCTGTCTCCCGTGAAAGGCGGCCTCCCCGTGAGCATCTCGTAGAGCGTCGCCCCCAGGCCGTACACGTCGGTCCGCGCATCCGCGGGGTCGCCCGACATCTGCTCCGGCGCGGCGTAGCTGGGCGTGCCCAGGGCAGCCCCGGGCGCCGTCAGGCGCTCCGCCGTGACGTCCTTCGCGAGGCCGAAATCGGAAAGGAGCGGATCGCCCCGCTCGTCGAGGAGGACGTTTCCGGGCTTCACGTCGCGGTGGACGATCCCCGCCGCGTGGGCGTAGTCGAGCGCGAGGGCAATCGACCGCGCCAGCCCCGCGGCGCGGCGAGGCGCCATACCGGCGCCGCGCACCTCGCGGGAAAGCGTCGTCCCCTCGACGAACCGCATCGTAAACCAGAAGAGGCCGCCCTCGCGGCCGGAGTCGTACACGGGGACGATGTTCGGGTGGTCCAGCCGCGCGGAGGCGCGGGCCTCGCGGAGGAACCGCTCGATCGCCTCCGCGGAGGCGTGCTCGCCCGCGATCGCGACCTTCAGGGCGACCACGCGGTCGAGGGCGGCCTGCCGCGCGCGGTAGACGACGCCCATGCCCCCGCGGCCGATCTCCTCGAGAACCTCGTAGCCGGGGACACGACGGGGCGCACCGCCGGCGTCCGAAGGACCGGGCCCGATCGTCGCGTCCGTGGGCGTGGGCATTCAGGCCTACTCGTTGACGTACTTCGCGGCGACGTATCCCTGGAGCCGCTTCCCGTCCCGCACGACGACGACCTTCAGCCACTCGTCTTTGCGCCCGACGACGTAGACGCGCTCGCCCTTGGCCAGCTTCACGACGATGTCCTTGTTCTCGCTCGCCCCCTCACGGAGGTTCAGCTCGTCCGCGTCGACCTCGGCGATGTCGCCGATCCACGCGTACTTCTCGCCCGTCGTGAACGACCTCCAGGCCCCCGTCCCCACGTTCCCGTGGCCGTCGTCCACCGTCACGCGCCACCAAAGCGTCTTCCCTTTCGGGAGCTGGCCCTTGACGCGGTACGACGACGTCGTCCGCCGCACCGTGCCCGAGTCGAACGACGGCCGCTTCTGCGCGGGGTCGAAGGCCAGCTCCACCCGGAACGAGGCCTGCCTCGTGGACGGGTCGCACTCCCACTTGAGGAGCGGGTTCTCGTCGACCGCCTCCCCCTCGCCAGGGGCCTTCCCAATCACCGTGGGCGGCGTGAAATCGACCCGCATCTTCTGCCACGGGAGCGTGAGCTCGCCCGACGCACCGGTCAGCACCACCCGCCAATGGAGCTCCGCGCCGTCTTCGAGAGGGAGCTGGACGACGTGCTGCGTCGCGGCCGATCCGACCTTGCCCGTGTCGAGGAGCGTCCCGTTCGCCTCGTCCGTGTCGCGGTCCACGACGACGCGGTAGGTCTTTTGCCAGCGCTCCGCGCCGAGGAGGCGCCACGCGACGACGAACTTCGGCGCAGCCCCCGCCTTCTGAGGGACGAGCCGCGAGGGCCCCAGCGTCGAGCCGTCCACGCAGTCCCCCTCGGCGACGAGCAGCGGGTCGCCGTCCGCGGGGACCTTCGAGGGGTCGACGATCACGTGGAAGTGGTCGTCGTGCTTCGGCCACTCCGTGACGCGCTTCTCCTCCCGCCCGACCATCTCGCCGTTGTAGAGGATCTCCTTCGCGCCGTACTGGAAGAACAGGCGGGCCAGATCGAGCGAGATCGCCTGGTCCTCGAAGTTCACGTTGCAGACGCTGGCCGGCGAGGTCGTGATGTCGATGTTGCAGCCGTCGCGGTGGGTGACGTGCGGGGGGAACTCGGCGCCGTCCCGCCGGCTGATGTCGCCGATGGAGAGGACGTACTTCGATCCGTGGCGCTTGTGCCACTCGCGGGCCACGAGGATGAGCATCCGGATCGTCTCCGGGCGGCCCCAGTGGCGATTGTCGTCGGACCCCGTGGAGACACGGTACGAGCCGTCCTCCGACGGGGGCATGAGGACGTAGCCGAGGTCCTCGTCCGCGG
>CAZYRM010000300.1:4958-6298 GCA_964649705.1 uncultured Planctomycetia bacterium | reverse complement strand
GTGTTCAGGTGCGAGAGCTGCGTGTTGAGCTGCTCCACGTGCGACTTCGACCGCGCCAGCTCCTTCTGCCGCTCCAGGTTCTCCTGGTACAGCCGCGCGTTCTCCACCGCGATCGCCGCCTGGTCCGCGAACGCCTCCAGCAGCTCCTTGTCCCGATCGCTGAAGACCGCCCGCTCAGCGCGGTTCTCGATGTAGAGCGCGCCCAGCACCCGCTCCTTGACCCTGAGCGGCACGCAGAGCACCGAGAGGAGCTTCAGGTCGTGCACGCTGTCGAGCATCGTGAAGCGCTCGTCGCGGCTCGCGTCGCTCGCGACCACCGCCTCCCCCGTCCGCGCGACCTGCTCCGCGATCCCCTTCGAGACCTGCCGCTCCGGCTGCGGCACGGCCGACTTCTCCACGTCGCGCGCCGCCTCGAAGGTCAGCACGCCCTTCTCGTTGACAAGGATGACATACCCCCGCTGCGCCCGCGTCAGCTCGACCGCGACGTCCATGATGAACTCGAGCAGCCGCGCGAGGTCCAGCTCGCTGTTCAGCTTCTTGTTGATCTCCATCAGCCGCTGGAGGTTCTTGTTCTCGTCCTTGAGGAGCTGCACCGCGGCCGAGAGCCTCCGCCGCGTCGTGACCGTGTCCCCGACCTCCAGGAGCGGCCCCCCGTCGTCCTCCTCCTCCACGAGCGACGGGTGGACCGGCGCCGAGACGTCCCGCTTCAGGCGCTGCACGTCGGTCCGGAGCCGCTGCCGCTTCTCCACCGCCAGGAACCCCTCGCGGTGCTCCTCCGGCACCGTCGCCCACAGCCCCTTCAGGATGTCCATCGCCTTCTTGTAGAACTTCCCCGCGTTCGCGTAGTCCTTCAGCTCGTGGTAGAACCGCCCGAAGGCGTAGTGGACCTCCCACTGCAGGTCCTGGCTTTCGGCCTCCTGCGCGAACTTGAGCGCCGCGTCGAGATGCCTGAGCTTCTCCGCCTCGTCCTTCCGGACGCGCGCCTTGAGCAGGTGCACCCCCGTCATCGTGCTCGGCCTGCGCCCCTCCCCGTCGCCGAGCAGCTTGTCGCACTCCCGCTCCGACGCCTCCGCGTCCCCCTTCTCGTAGAGGACCTCCCCCTTCATCAGCGAGAGCTGCGCGACGTCGTTCTTGCTCCCCGCCTCCTCGCCGATCGCGAGCGCCTTGCCGATCTGGCGGAGCGCCCCGTCGTAGTCCTTCCTCCCCCGCGCGATCCCCGCGAGGATCCGCGCGACGCTCGACTGCTCGCGCGAGAGCTTCAGCTTGTTCGCCAGGTAGTTCGCCCGCTCGGCGTACTCCTCCGCCTTCTCCAGCGTCCCGATGTGGACGTAGACCCCCGC
>CAZYRM010000300.1:0-4858 GCA_964649705.1 uncultured Planctomycetia bacterium | reverse complement strand
TCCAGCGCCTTCGGCAGGTCCCCCGCGTAGCCGTACATCGCCGCGAGGTTGTTCAGGCAGTCCCCGGCCCCCTGCAGGTTTCCCAGCCGCTCGTGGATCGCCAGTGCGCGCTGGAGGAACTCCGCGGCCTGGTGGTACTTCGACAGGTGGAGGTGCGCCACGCCGAGGACGTTGAGGAGCGACGCGGTGATCTCGTCGCTCGAGAGGGCCGCCGCCAACGCCAGGGCCTGGTGAGCGAGGTCGATCCCCTTCTCGCACTCGCCGCGCTGCACGCTCACCCACGCCTTCTGGTAGAGGAGCCTCGCCACCTCGGTGTTTCGCCCCGTCCCGTGCAGGTCGAGCCCCTGGTCGATCCACTTCGTCGCCGCCTCCAGGTCCCCCTTCTTGGAGAAGGTCTCCGCGGCGAGGCGGTAGAGGCGGGCGGAGCGCTCTGCGTCCCCCGCGGGCACCTCCCGCAGGAGCTCGCTGTAGGTGTGGACGGCCCCGCTGTACTGTCCGACCAGGGCCTGGAGCCCCGCGAGGGACTCCTTGGCCGCGAGGCGCCGCGGGTCGTCAGGCGGCATCGCCGAGAGGGCGAGCTGGTAGAACTGGATCCCCTTCTCGTTCGCGTGCGCGCTTCTTGCGCGCGACGCGGCGACGAGGCAGTCCTCGACGGCGCGCTGCGGGTCCCGCCCGCGCGAGAGGTGGTGCGCCAGCTCCTCGGCGTGCTCGGCCCGGTCCCCACCGTAGAGGGCCTCGAGGGCGCCGCCGATCGCGTCGTGGAGGTCGGCCGCCTCGGCGGGCGGGAGGAGGGCGAGGACGGCCTCGCGGACCACGCCGTGGGCGAGGCCGAACCAGGCGACGCGGTCCCGCACGAGCCGGGTCACCACGTCGCGCCGTTCGAGCGGGCCGAGGGCGTCGAGGACCTCCTCTTCGGTCCCCGCGACGCGTCGGAGGAGGTCGAGGGAGACCTCGCCGCGCGAGCACGCGAGCACGCGGAGGACGCGAGCCTCCTGGGGGCCGAGCCGCGCCAGGCGGGCGCGGACCAGGTCCCGCACGCCGCCGCCCGCCGCGGGCAGGCGCGCCTCGTCCACGTGCACGGCGCTCCCGTCGACGCGCACCACGCCGTCCTCGGCGAGCCCCTTGAGCGTCTCCTCGACGTAGAGTGGATTCCCGCCGGTCGCCTCCACGACGCGGTCCAGGAGCTTCGGGGGGACCTCGGCGTGGCCGGTCATGCTCGCGATCATCGCGCCGACGTGCTCGGGCGTGAGGCGCGGAAGGCGCACCTCGTCCATCGCGGCCTCGCGGCGGAGGTCCTCGAGGGCCTTCGCGATCGGCCTCCCCTCGACGGCGTCGGTCGCGCAGGTCGCGACGACGAGGAGCGGCGGCAGGACGGCCGACTCGGCGACGACGAAGAAGTCCTCGAAGGCGCCGAGGGCCGCCTCGTGGCGGGCGGGGGCCGCCTCGCCCGCCTTCTGCCCGAGCTGCTTGAGGTGCCGGGCGAGGTAGCGCAGGAGGTCGACGGACATCTCGTCGGCCCACTCGAGGTCCGAGAGGGCGACGACGAAGGGCTGCTTGCGCGCGGTCTCGACGAGGAACTCGCCGAGCTTCCCGATCAGGCGGACCTTGTCGCGCTCGGGCTCGATCTCGCCCCCCCCCGGGGAGGTCGACGGGGGGACCAGCTCGGGGGCGACGATCGACAGCTCGCGACCGAAGCGATCGGCGAACGCGGGTTCCTTCGCGGCGCGCGGGACGATGTGGCGGAGGACCTCGACGAACGGCCCGAGGGGCCTCTCGCCGTGCTCGGCGCAGCCGACGGAGATGACCTCGGCCTCCGCGAGCTGGGCGTGCGTGCGGAACTCCGAGAGGAGGCGCCCCTTGCCGATCCCCTCCTCCCCGGTGACGATCGCGACGGCGCTCGTCGACGGGGCGCGCTCGGCGGCGCGGACGGAGAGGACGTGCTCGTCCAGGGCGCGAGAGAGGCGCGCGAGCTCGTCCTCGCGGCCGACGAGCGTCGGGGAGAGGAGCCGGCTCGCCCCCTCGGCCTCGGCCTCACGCTCGTGCCGCGTCCCGCTCGCGGCGTCGAGCGCGGCGATGACCTGGTTCGCCCCGGCGAAGCGGTCGTGGGGGTCCTTCTCGAGGAGCCGCAGGATGACCTCCTCGAGGGGCTTCGGCGCGTCGGGACGGTAGCGGCGCGGCGGCTCGGGGTCGCGATCCAGGTGCTGCCGCATCACGGCGATGTTCGAGTCCCCCTCGAACGGAAGGCGCCGCGCGACGGCCTGGTAGAGGAGCACGCCGAGCGAGTAGAGGTCGGCGCGCTTGTCGACGCGCCCCCCCTTGAAGAGCTCGGGGGCCATGTAGTAGACGGTCCCCTTGAGCCGCGTCTCCCCCTCCTTCATGCCGGCCCCCGCGAGACCGAAGTCGAGGAGCTTGACCTGCCGCGCCCTCGTCACGCGCAGGTTGGAGGACTTCACGTCGTAGTGGACGAGGCCCCTGGCGTGGATGTACTCGAGCCCCCGGCAGACCTGGGCGGCGAGGTCGATGAGGTCGGGAAAGTCGAGGCCCGAGGTCGCCGCGAGGAACTCCTCGCCGGGGACGTGTTCCATCGTGTAGAAGCCCGCGCGCACGGGGAGCCCCGGGGGCCCCGCGTCCCAGGGGTCGAGCGAGGTGACCACGCCGAAGTCGTACACCTCGGCGAGGTGCGGGTGGCGGAGGTCCTTGAGTGCGCGGAACTCGTGCTTGAAGAGGGCGACCGCGTCGCTGGCGGAGGCCGCGGCTCCGAGGGCCTTCAGGGCGAGGAGCCGGTTCTCCTGGAGCTGGTCCTCGGCGAGGAGGACCATCCCGGTCGATCCCTGACCCAGCTTGCCGATGAGCCGGTACCGGCCGTTGACGACGACCGGCAGCCACGCGGTCGACATGCGTTACATTCCGAAACGTTACGATCCGAAACTTGCCGTGGAAGTCGCGGATGGACGAAGAGTTGGGCATGGTAGAGAACGCGGGGCCACGTCGGCAAGCGAAACATCGGATTGAGCGCACATCTGCGAGAGGGTAGAATCGCGCGCCATGCTGACCGACACGCACGCGCACCTGGATCGGCACGAATTCGGGGGGGAGCTGGAGGTGATCCTCGCGGCGGCGAGGGACGCCGGAGTGTCACGCATCGTAACGATCGGGATCGACAACGCGACGAGCCGCGCGGCGGTGGCGCTGGCGGAGAAGTACCCGTTCGTGTGGGCAACGGTGGGTGTCCATCCGCACGATGCGGCGGCCGAGGTCGACTGGGAGGAGCTGGGCCGGTTGGCTCGACACCCGCGCGTCGTGGCGATCGGTGAGTGCGGGCTGGACTACTACCGGGACCTGTCGCCGAGGGACGCGCAGGACGTGGTGTTCCGGCGCCAGATCGCGCTGGCCGGGGAGGTGGCGAAGCCGTTGGTGATCCACTGTCGGGACGCGCACGCCGACGTGACGCGGATCCTGCGCGAGGGTGCGACGAGGCCGCGTCGAGGCGTGATGCACTGCTTCAGCGGAGACGTGGCGCAGGCGAACGCGTACCGCGAGATGGGGTTCGTGATCTCGCTGGCGGGGCCGGTGACGTACCCGAACGCGCCGAAGCTGAAGGAGGTGGCGCGGACGCTGCCGTTGACGGAGTTCGTCCTCGAGACCGATTGCCCGTGGCTGGCTCCGCAGGCGAAGCGGGGGAAGCGGAACGAGCCCGCGTACGTGCGGTACACGGCGGCCGAGGTCGCGGCGCTTCGAGGCATCAGCATCGAGGAGGTGGCGCGCGCGACCTCGGAGACCGCGGCGCGATTGTTCGAATTCCCGGCGTGATCCCGGAGCGAGGCGTTTTTTTCACCACGGAGTCACTGAGACACTGAGGACGCACCGAGGTGTGGTCAAGGCCTCCGAAGGGGTGACCAGGGAGCGGCCGCGTCGCCCGAGGAGAAGGCGCTGCCCGGCCCGCCTCGCGGGCGCCCCGCAGCGGAGCGGTGGGGCGAGGCATGGGGGACTGAGGGTGAAGCTGATGGAGGCTGTGGAGGGCAGGGGCCTTGTCGATCACGATGACGCTTGTCGAGGGCATCCACGCCCTCTGTCCCCCCATGCCTCGGCCCCACCGCTCGCCGCGCCGTGCCGCGGCACGGCGCGGCCCTTCTCCTCGGGCGCGCGGCCGCGGGTTTGGACCAACAGGGCCGGACGCCGATTGACGCCCACGCCGGTTGCGGGTACTGTGCACCGCTTCAGTCATCGGACATGAAGGCGTGCTGCACGAAGAAGGCCTGACCGAGAAGATCATCGGGGCGGCGATCGAGGTCCATCGCCACCTGGGTCCGGGGCTGCTCGAATCGGCATACGAGACGTGTCTGTGCCACGAACTCAACCTGCGAGAACTCAAGTTCCACAGGCAGCAGGCCGTGCCCCTGGAGTACAAGGGGATCCAGTTGGAGTGCGGCTACCGAATCGACGTCGTCGTGGAGGAAAAGGTCGTCGTCGAGCTCAAGTGCGTGGACGCCGTGCTGCCGATTCACCTTGCACAGCTCTTGACGTATCTGCGGCTGACCCGGTGTCGCGTCGGCCTGCTCCTGAACTTCCAGGTAGAAGCGATGAGAACGGGGATCCACCGACGCGTGCTGTGAGCACCTCCGTGCGTCCTCCGTGCCTCAGTGCCTCCGTGGTGAAAGAAACGTCTCGAACATGAAAATCACCCGCGTGGACATGGACAACCTGCGAACCGTCGAGCTCGACGTGCGCAACGGCGCCGTCGAGGACTACAGGCTCGACGTCTACGTCACCAAGCGCGTCCCGGGCTACTCCCGCACCCTCGTGCAGAAGCTCATCAAGGACGGCCACGTCACCGTCAACGGCAAGGCGCAGCGCCCCA
>CAZYRM010000299.1:0-6311 GCA_964649705.1 uncultured Planctomycetia bacterium | reverse complement strand
TGCGGCGGGCGCATCGAGCGGATCGCCTACGCCGACAGCGAGACGCACTACTGCCCCGTCTGCCAGACCGGTGGCAAGAAGCTCTCCGATCGAGGGATCGATCGCCTCCTCCGCAGGTAGCGCCCGCGCGGTTGTGCCTGCCTGGAACCGCGCACGGGTCCGCCATTGACGCCCGTCTTGGAGCAGGCGTAGCATCGGCCTCGGAGGCGACATGATCCCCAGGCTCGCCCTAATCTCGGTCCTTTGTGCCTGTGCGTGCGCGCGCGCCTGCGGTCAGGACGCGGAGGAACTCACGGTCCGCGCCGCGAACCGGCTTGGCAACGGCGATGCCCAGGGGGCCCTGGTTCTCGTCGAGCGCGCACTCGACCTGGATCCTGACGCCTGGGACGCCCTCTCCCTTAGAGCACGCATCGACAGGAGAGAGGTGGCCGAGTTCGGCCTGCGCTGCCTGGAGAGCGGAAGGCCCTTCCGTCTGGAGGGCGCTCGCGAGCTCGTGCGGAGCGTGGCCTACTCCGTCTGGGAGGTGGACCCCGCGACGATCCAGGTGCTGGAGCGCCTGACCATGCTCCCCGTCGACGACGACGGCAGGCCCCAGGGGCCGCTTCTGCCCGATGCCAGGCTTGCCCCTGTGGAGCCCGTGCCGCTCCCCCAGGGCCCGCTCAGGTGTGAGGCCTTCGGCCTCCCCGTCCCCTCCCACCGTGCGGCGCTTCGGCGGATCGCGGACCGCCTCAGGCGCGAGGAGGTCCACGATGCAGTCGTATGGTCCGGGATGTCGGCGCTCCACCAGTCCGTCGCCGACACCGAGGCCGCCCTGGCCGCGCTCGATTCGGCGCGGCCTGCGACGCACAGGGAACAGATCGCATGCGCGCTCGCCGGGCTCCGAGCGACGCGCGAGCCCCTCTCCTGGTGGCGCCAGCGGTGCCTCCCTCTGCTGGATCGTGCCCTACCCGGGTCGGAAGACTACCGGCCCGGGCGCGAGGTGATCGACCTTCTCGAGGCCGGAATGCGTGTGCTCGGGAGCGCCGCGGACCGGGAGGGGTTCCATGACCTGGCACGGGGAGCCGCCGTGATTTCGCCCGACGCCGCGTGGTACTGGCTTTGCAAGGTCGGCCGGGCGATGCAGGTCGTGTGGTTCGCCGACGAGGTCCATGCTGGATTGGAGAGCGAGCGGGACCCGACGCTGGTCTGCCTCCGCGCCGCGCTCCTGCTGGACATGCTGCACTACGACCGCGCGTTGGATGAGCTCGAGCGCCTGGTGGAGGCGGAGCCCGACTGCGGGCCGGCGTGGCAGGGGCTGTGGGACGCGTACGGAAGGTGCGGACTGGACTCGCTGCAGTATCGGGCGGGGACTCGCCTCGTGGAGCTTTCGCGGGCCGCAAACGCGCCGCCCCCCGAGCGCCTCTTCACGTCGTTGTCCATCCCGCTCCTCCGGCTCGCCAGGGGCCTGTACGGACGGGATCGCGCAATCGAGCTAGGCCGGGAACTCCTCGCGCTCCACGTTTCGGACGAGGTTCGCGCGTCCGTGGAGCACGAGGTCGGTATGCGGCGCACCGCGCTCGACTGGACGGTGGGACTCTCCGAGGAGGATGTAAGAGAACTCGATTCAGGCCACGAGTCCTTGCGGCTGATCCGTCTCGTCCTGTCGGCCGCAGCGAGGAACCCATCGCCATCGACGGCTGAGGATCGCGCCCTACGCGCGTTCTGCCAGCGCGCCGACCCAATCCTGGGTCCGACCTTTACTTGGCAGCGTGCGCGGGACGACCTGGCGCACGACCCGTCTCTCCACGACGCGCCCTCCGCATCATACATCCTGTCGCTCCTGATGCACCCCGTCTTCGAGGCGGAGAAGGCGCGCGATCTCAGGACCTCGGCGTGGCGGGAGGGCTGCCGCGCCCCCGGCCTCGTGGCGGACCTTGCGCGGGACGGCCTCGACGTCCTGGACGAGCTCTCGCGCATCGATCCCTCGGAGGCACGACTCGTCCGCGCCCTTCGGGCCGAAGGGGCGACGGACCTCGAGACCCTCATCGAGTCGGAGGTGCTACCGTCGGAGATGCAGCGAGCCGAGGCGCTCTCCGAGATCGCGCGGCGGAACGGCCGGAGGATGACCCGTGCCGCGGAGTACGACCTCTGGATGACCAGGTTCTACTACGAGGACTACGGACGGACGATGGGGGCGAGCGCACGCGCCATCGCTCGCCGCATTGAAGGGGCTCGCGGGGCCTGGCCCGGCGAGATCGCGGACGCATGGAGATGCGCGACCGGGCGACCGGGGTTCGTCCCGCAAGATCCGCCGACTCCGGCGGTGGCGTGGCTTCAGCTCCAGAACATCCGACCGTCCGACAACCCGGACCTATTCGCACCCCCCACCCCCGACGTGACCTTGCTGCTCAAACAGGTTTTGTCTTCGCGTGGGCAGCGAGGCGCGACGGATGTGGTGCGTCGCGTCCGCGACTTCTCCAAGCTCCATCCGCTCGACATTCGCTGGCAATGCGTTGAACGAGAGTACCTGTGGGAGGCGTTGGACGACGAGGCTCGGCGCTCTCCCCCTCCATGGACCACGTTCCAACGTCGAAACGCCAGGGCCGTGTTTGTCCTCCTGGGAGCTACCCCGGACGCCGCGGCAATGCACGCGGCCCTGGATCGCCATTGCGAGATGCTGCCCGACGAGACCCCTGGCCCCCGCGCCGAGGCGGTGCCGTACGGCCAATGGACCGACCCGGCCGTGAGGGAGGTCGTTGGGAGGTTCCTGTCTCGCGAGGCGGATCGGTGCCGCACGGAGGACGATCGCTTCCAGGTGGCGACCCATGCCCGGAGCCTGGGGTTCGAGGAGATCGCCGCCCCCCTGTGGGCCTCCTTGCGGTCCTCGTCCGTTTCCCATCGTCGGTGGGCGGCGTTCGGGCTCGACTCTCGCACGGCGACTCCCCCATCGGTCGCCGAGGTGGAGAAGCTCCTGGAGTGGACAGGATGGGATACGTATGCCCGGGGCAGCCTGCTGCATCAGCTCCTCTACGGCAACCTGACCCTTGGCGACGGGCCCGGAGTGGTGAGCGCGCTCGAACGCCTCTGGGCCGAGGGTGCGCTGTCGCGGTTCGACGTGGAACGCTGTCTTGACACCGGTGACTGTCGCGGCGCGTGGCCCAGGCCGTTGGCCCGGTGCGTCCTGGACCGTATTGAGCAGGGCACCCCTCCCATGGCGTGTTGGTTCGTCGCTGCGCATCCCCGCGCCACAGGAGGACCGCTCGAGCCCCACCAACGAGAAGCAGGACGCCGACTCGCGGAAGCCGGATACTGTGATGCCGAGACGTGGATCGCCCGGTGGCCGGAGCTGCCCGAGGCAACGCGCCGACAGGTGGTGGAGGGTCTCCGAAGAGTCGTCGAACATCCTCCTGCGCATTGGGACGGCTACACGAATGTCTACAGCCTCTGTCAGGTCCTGATTTCGGTCGGGGCCTTCGACGAGGCGTTGCAGATCGCCAGGGGTTGGAGCGATCAAATTGGCGAGCTCCCCATCTCGGGGTGCACCTGGACGAACCTGGGGCTGGGAAGCGCGACCAGGGCCCTCTCGGACAACACTCCCGTAGTCGCCCCGCCCGTCGTCGTCGCCGCGGGCTTGATCCGCATCGCCGCGCCCCCCGATCCCATGCCGGAACCGGTCAGGATCTTCCTCCTACGCGTCCTCGCGGATGCGGAGGCCGAGGTCCTGGACGACGCGCTGATCGAAGCGCTGCGCGTCGAACGTGCGTGCATCCTCCTCGACGCCCGACGGCCCGAGGAGGCGCTGCCCGTGATCTGGTCGCTGTGGCGACAGGGGCACCACGAATTCGTTCCGGACTGGTCGCGCGAAGTGCTGACGACCCTGCCCGTGCCGGACCTCGTCGACCGCTGCGTCGACCTGCTCCTTCTGGAGTCAAGACACGTCCAGGTTCCTGCGGAGCAGGTTTCTCGGGTGCGACTGGATCTGGGCTCGGACTCCGTGGACGACAGGGAGGCTGCCACAGGACGGCTCCGGGAGATGGGTGTGCAGGCGGTACCCATCCTGCGCGAGTTGCAAGGGGATCGCAACCCAGAGGTGTTCCTGCGCGCGAGGTCCCTCCTGCAGGAGCTCGCCTTCCCCACTCCACGCTGACCAGGAACCCAGGGCAGGTCCTATTCGTTGACGCGGCGCCGCAAGTAGATCCTCTCCGGCTCCGTCGGAGCCGCATCGAGCGCCAGTGTATACGCCGAGCGGGCCTCCTCGACGCGGCCGAGGCGATGGAGACAGTCGGCGCGGGCCGCATGCCAGAGGTGGTTTCGCGCCAGCGGCCGCTCCTCCCCCAGCGCATCGAGCAGCGCGAGCCCAGCCGCGGGGCCCTCGGCCCGGCCCACCGCGACCGCGCGGTTCAGCCGCACGACGAACGTCGGACGATCCTGCGCGAGCTCGTCGTAGAGCGAGGCGATCCGCCTCCAATTGGTGCGCGGCATCGTATGGCACGACGCGATCCCCGCGAGAAGGTGATACTCGGTGAGCTCGCTCCCCCGACCCGCCCGCTGGAGCTCCAGCGCACCCTGCGTGATCCGCAGCCTGTCCCACAGGCCCCTGTCCTGCTCCTCGATCGGCACGAGGGCCCCGTCCGCGTCGATCCGTGCTCGCATCCGCGACGATTGGAACCACATCAGCGCGAGCAGCGCGTGCGTCCGCGGGACGTCGCCCGCCGGGTGCGAGGCCAGCAGCCCGCACACGCGGATCGCCTCGTCCACGAGGTCCTCCCGCAGCGGCTCCTCTCTCTCCCGCGGCGTGTACCCCTCGTTGAACCAGAGGTAGAGCACCTCCAGCACGGCGTCCAGCCGACCGGGGAGCTCGTCGGGCGGAGGCATCTCCACAGGCACCCGCGACTCCGCGATCCGCCGCTTCGCCCTCACCAGCCGCTGCGCGATCGCCGCCTCGCCCGCGAAGAACGCACGCGCGACCTCCGCCGCCGAGAACCCCGCGACGCACTGCAGCGTCAGCGCCACCTGCTCCGCGGGCCCCAGCGCGGGATGGCAGCACATGAACGTCATCGCGAGCTGCTCGTCCAGGTCGTCCTCCGCCTGCACGGGCGCCGCCGACCGGGCGAGGTTGGGGAGCTTGTCGCGCATCGAGGCCTCGCGGCGCAGGGCGTCGAGGGCCTGGTTCCGCGCCGTCGTGTGGAGCCATGCCCCCGGCTGTTCGGGGACCCCCGTCAGGGGCCACGTCCTGAGCGCCGCGAGGAGCGCATCCTGCACCGCCTCCTCGGCGAGGTGGAGGCGCTCCGCGCCCAGGCGACGAACCAGCGCCGCCAGGAGCCGCGCGTGCTCGCGTCGGAAGAAGTGCTCGACCAGGCCGGCGACGTCCCTCGGCTCCCCCACCTACACGTGCCCCACGGGTCGCACGAGGATCGACTCCCCGTGCCCCAGGGCCGGGCAGCCTCGCGCGACCTGCGTCGCAGCGTCGAGGTCGTTCGCCTCGATCAGGAAGAAGCCCGTGATCACCTCCTTGGTCTCCGCGTACGGCCCGTCGACCACGCGTCCGTCCTCGACACGCAGCGTCCGTCCGCCAGGCGCGAGGGCCTCTCCGCCGACCAGCGTCTTGTCCTTCTTCAACTGGCCGACCCAGGCGAAGTAGCCGGCGAGCAGCCTCTGCTGTTCCTCCGGAGAGTACTTCGCCCACGCCCCGTCGGTCTCGGTCATCAGGATCATGAACTTCGCCATCGCTTCATCCTCGAAAAGAGATGCCCGATCGACGGACGGAGGACCCGCGGATCGACACGGAATCCGCGATTCCCGCGGTTTCGGAATCTCCTTGCCCCACAGGGGGATATCGATTAAAAGCACCAGGACTCCAACCGGCAACGCAAAGGGACCCTCCATGAACATCCTCACCCGCGGCGACCTGGACGGCATGACCGCCTCGGTGCTCCTCACTATCGCCGAGAAGATCCGCGAGATCCGCTTCGCCCACCCGAAGGACGTCCAGGACGGCAAGGTCCCCTGCACCGAGGAGGACATCGTCGTCAACCTCCCGTTCGTGCAGGGCTGCGGCCTGTGGTTCGACCACCACGTCTCGGAGGAGGAGAAGCTCGACGTCATCGGGCCGTTCAAGGGCCGCTTCGAGGTGGCCCCGAGCGCCGCGAGGGTCGTCTACAACCACTACAAGCACGCCGGCTTCGAGCGCTTCAAGGACCTCCTGGTCGCGACCGACAACCTCGACAGCGCCCAGCTCACCGTGCAGGACGTCGCCGACCCCCAGGGATGGATCCTCCTCGGCTACACGCTCGACCCGCGTACGGGGCTCGGCCCCGAGTTCCAGAAGTACT
>CAZYRM010000298.1:3548-6352 GCA_964649705.1 uncultured Planctomycetia bacterium | reverse complement strand
GACGGCGGCGTGTTCGGCCTGGGCGCGGAGGTGGGGATCTCGACTGATCGGATCCACGCCCGGGGCCCGATGGGGCTCGCGGAGCTGACGACCTACACCTGGGTCGTCGAGGGGAACGGGGACCTTCGGACCTAGCCGCTGATCCGGGCGATGCGGATCTTCGGGCCGGGGCGGACGCGCATGGAGCGGACGCCGCGCAGGAACTCGCCGTCGAGGACCGGGTCGAGCCCCTCGGGGCAGTCGACGTCGAGCGTCTCGGCGGGCCCGTCCCACATGTTCCACTCGCGCAGCTTCATCCCAGTGAGGAGCAGCGGGAGGTTCACCAGGAGGGCCGCGTGGGTCGGCTTGCCGGCCATGACGTGCATCTTCCCGTCGCCCGCGAGCGTGAAGACCTTCACGACGCCGCCCGTGTTGATCTTGAACGCCCCGACGTTGAGCGAGGTGTACTCCGTCCACGGCATCTCGCGGCCGTCCACGCGCACCCGGGCCTTCTCGGGGCGCGCCAGGACGTCGATGTAGCGGACCCAGCGCCGGGGAAGGAACGAATCCGCGAGGGGCACCCAGCCGAGGAGGATCGACCGCGCCGCGCAGGCGAGGATCTTCGCGATGCTCACCGGTCCCTGGGTCGGCGCTGCGTAGTAGAGGTCGAAGAAGTTCCGCGCGACGCCCGCGAGGGCCCCGGCGAAGCAGATCCGCCTGTAGGGGACCTCGCGGCCCGCCTCCACGCGTGTCCCGGTGATCTCCAGGCTGTCGACCTCGCGCGTCGGCACGGGCTCTCCCCGGTGACATCGCTCCGTCAGCCGCCTGAGGATCCCGTCGGCGTGGCCGACGATCCCGACCTTCCGCGCGACGAAGTCGATCGTCCCGCCGTTCGAGGGGAGGAACGTCGCGTCGCCGGCCCCCGCGTCGAACGCCTTGTTCACCATCCAGTGGAGCGCGCCGTCGCCGCCGTCGCTGACCCAGTACCGGAGGCCCTGCCGCCGGAAGTCGGCGAGCGCGTCGGAGAGGTGGTCGAGCGTGGGGGTCTCCACGACGACGCCGTACGGGCCGACGAGCGACGCGAGCCGACCGACGCGGTTCGGGCGCCGCTTGTTCTTCTTCGAGTGCGGGTTGATGACGACGCCGAATCGCTCCATCCGCGATACCGCGCCCTCACGGGCGCGACTCCATGGTTACGACGTGGCGACCGGGGTTTCCCCGGCGGGCGGCGGGGCAGGGGGGACGGCTTCCAGGGCGGGGGCCACGCCGTCCTCGGCGTACCTGATCTCGTACCGGTACCCCTCCTCGGTCAGGAAGAGCTGCCGGTTGAACGCGAAGTCCTGTTCCTTGGTGTCCCTCGTCACGAGCGAGTAGAAGTAGGCGAGGTTGTCGCCGGACTTCGGGCGCAGCACGCGCCCGAGCCGCTGGGCCTCCTCCTGCCTCGATCCGAACGTGCCGCTCACCTGGATCGCGACCGAGGCCTCCGGCAGGTCGACCGCGAAGTTGGCGACCTTCGAGACGATCAAGAGGCGGATCAGCCCCTCCTTGAACTCCTTGTAGAGCTTCTCGCGCTGCTTGTTCGGCGTCTTGCCCGTGATTATCGGCGCCTTGAACTGGTACGAGATCTTGTCGAGCTGGTCCAGGTACTGCCCGATGACCAGCACGCTCTCGTTCGCATGGCGCGCCAGGATCCCGGGGATGACCTCGAGCTTCTTCGGGTTCGTCGCCGCCAGGCGGAACTTCGCGCGGTCCTCGCTGACGGCGTACTCGAACTTCCTCTCCGGGTCGAGCCCCACGCGGACCTCGGTGCAGATCCCCTTGGCGATCCACCCGCGCCGCTCCAGGTCCTTCCACGGCGCGTCGTACCGCTTCGGCCCGATCAGGCTGAAGACGTCGTCCTCGCGGCCGTCCTCCCGGACGAGCGTGGCCGTCAGCCCCAGCCGCCGCTTGGCCTGGATCTCCGCGACCGCGCGGAAGACCGGCGCGGGCAGGAGGTGCACCTCGTCGTAGAGGATGAGGCCCCACTCCTGGCGGTTGAAGACGTCGAAGTGGACGAAGGCCTCGCCCTTCTCCCTTCGGTAGGTGAGGATCTGGTACGTCGCGATCGTGACCGGGCGGATCAGCTTCGACTCCCCGCTGTACTCGCCGATCTGGTCGGGGAGGAGCGTCGTCTTGTCGAGGATCTCGCTCCGCCACTGCCTCGCGGCCGTGATGTTCGTGCACACGATGAGCGTGTGCATCTGGTAGCGGACCATGCCGCCGATCCCGATCACCGTCTTTCCCGCCCCGCACGGAAGCACGAGGATCCCGCTCCCCCCGCGCGAGGACCCGCTCGCGTAGAAGGCGTCCACGGCCGCGCGCTGGTAGTCGCGGAGCTGGAACGGCCGCCCGCTCGCGGTCTTCTCGCGGAAGGCGAGCGGCAGCGCCGCGCCGTCGACGTATCCCGCCAGGTCCTCGACCGGGTAGCCGACCTTGATCAGGGCCTGCTTGACGAGTCCGCGATGCTCCGGGGCGACCTCGAACCTCCTCGCGTCGATCTTGCGCAGGAGATACGGCATCACGCTCTTCTGGTGCGAGACCTCGGCGACCAGCGGGTCGTCGGCCGCGGAGAGGACGAGCCCGCCGATCCCCTCCACGCGCTCGAGCTTGAGGCGGCCGTACCGCCCCATGACGTCCCGTACCTCGGTGACGATGTTCTTCGGGACGTCGTAGCGGGCGTGGGCCTCGAGCGAGGCGACGACCTCCTCGACGGTCATCCCGCTCGACGCGGCGTTCCAGAGCGAGAGGGGGGAGATCCGGTAGGTGTGGACGTGCTCGGGGCTCTT
>CAZYRM010000298.1:0-3448 GCA_964649705.1 uncultured Planctomycetia bacterium | reverse complement strand
GCCTTGGCCCACTCGACGCGCGGGGCGTCGGCCCAGAGCGACTCCAGCTCGTAGAAGCCGCGGACCTCGCCGTTGAAGAGGTGTACGATCACGTCGCCGTAGTCGACGCAGATCCAGCTCCCCTCCCCGTGCCCCTCGATTCCCAGGCGCCGCGCACCGGCGGCCTTCATCTTCTGGGTGATCTCGTCGGCGATCGCCTGGACCTGCTTCCGGTTGTTCCCGGAGGCGATCACGAAGTAGTCCGCGATCGGGATGATGTTGGAGATGTCCAGGACGACGATGTCCTCGGCCTTCTTCTCGTCCGCCGCCCTGGCGCAGACGAGGGCAAGCTCAAGGTAACGGTCGATGCCGACCTCCCTTCGCGTGGAACCCTGCTCAAAAGGGCCCGATAGGATAGTCTACCGGCGGGGGCGGATTCAAGCGGTTTCACCGCCCGCGGATGAGGTCGACGTCGAGCCTGAGGTGCCCCTCGATGAAGAGGGAGTAGACGCGCTTCGCCTCCTCCCGGGCGATCCCCGCGGCGGCGCGGTCGCCCGCCCTCTCCGCCTCAGCCGCGGCCTTCGTCTTCGCAAGCGCCTGCTTCAGGCTGCGGACCGAGGCGGCGAAGTCCGTCCACCCGCCCTCCTCGGAGGTGAACGTGTCGCAGAACGCCGCGCGCTCCTCGAGGAGCCGCAGGGCCTCCTCCTCCCGCCCCGCGTCCCACGCCTCGAACACCTCGGAGAGCGACTCGAGGACGATCTGCATCGCGAAGATCTGCACCGGAGTGGTCGAGAGCTCCTTCCACCTGAGGGCGGTCCGCCGTGCGCAGCCTAGGACCTCCGACGGCCACCGCGCTTCTCGGGAGCGGGGCGCCGCGATCACCTGTTCCACCCACGTCTTGCACTCGTCCAGGAGGCACGGCGCGAGGATCGTCCGCGTCCGCGCGAGGTCCCTGTAGAGCGCCGCGCGGTTCCTCCAGAACGGCGGGTCCGGGGCGAACGTCGAGACCTCGAACGACTTCTCGGCTGCCGCAAGGCAGCCCGCGTCGGCCTCCGCGAGCAGCCTCCTCGCCTCGGCGGCGTTGCCGAGGCGCGCCTGCTTCGCGGCCTGGATCATCCGGAGGACGCCGAACGAGTACCGGGCGTCCACGATCGGCCCCTCGTTGGTGAAGAGGTAGTCGATCGGCCTCCCCGCCTCGCGCGCCTGTTCGATGGAGATCCTCCGCGACTCCTCGAACCAATGCTCCGCGAGCTGGAACGTCTCCTTGTCGTCGTAGGCCTGGGGCACGCGCCGCACGAGGTACTCCTCCTGCGGGATGCGGTTCCAGTAGACGAACCCGAGCTTGAAGTGGAGGAGCGTCGACCGCGGGTTGCGCCTGAGCCCCTCCTGGTAGAGCCGGATCCCCTCCTGGACCCACTGCCATCGCATGTCCCGGTCCTCCTGCTGCCAGGAGAGGTTGTAGGCCATGTTGTAGGCGTTGAACTCCCAAGCCTCCGCGAGGTGGGGCTGGAGGCGGCAGATCATCGAGCTCGTCGCGAGCAGCTCGTCGAACTGCTCCTCCTCTTTGAGCTTGTCCGCCCTCTGGCAGAGCGTCGAGACGACGAGCGAGCGGAAGCTCCCCAGGAATTGGCTTCCGACGTAGTCCATGAGGACCGCATCGGGCGGGAGGTCCTGGAACGGGCGTTCCGCGAGGGCCTCCTTGCGCTCCGGGGCGCGGTCGATGAGGAGCTGGAGGCCTCCCGCCGTCCCCAGCAGGGCCGCAACGACGATGGGCGTGACGAGCCGACTTCCCATCAGCGGAACTCCCGGTACCGGAGGACCAGCATTCCGAGGATGGACGTCACGAGCGTGTAGAGCCCGACGTAGAGCGCCGCCCAGCCGATGCGCGCGCCGGGGATCTGGGCGCCGGCGAGGAGGAGGGGCGCCCCGTCGAACCGGTGCAGTTGGGGGAAGACCCTGAGCACGGCGTTCCTCAGCACGAATCGCGAGGCCCTGAGCGACCAGAGCGGCCACTCGGCCCCCCCATGGTGATGCGTCTCCCCCTGGGTCGACTCGAGCACCTCGGTCGTGCGGATCACCGACTCCACGTGGACGAGGTTCTCCTGGATCGACTCGATCATCAGTCCGCAGATGAAGAGCGCGATCCCGACGAAGAGGCTCACGGGCCCGGAGAGCCAGGTGGAGCAGGGGAGGACGATGGCGAGGAGGAGCAGGAGCTCGAGATAGACGAGCGCCAGGGCGCGGAGGAACCCCGACTCGAAGGCGACGTACCGGCTCCGCAGGGCGACCCCGTCGGGCACGAGGATGAAGATCGTGTCGGGCTCGCCGCGCTCGACCTCGATGACGAGGGGCTCTCCCTCCCGGATCCACTCGGGGTCGAGAGGGAACGCCGCCGGCGTGTTCGTCGCCACACGGACCTTCCGCCGGTCCAGCACCTCGTTTCCCCTGCGAACGGTCACGATCAGGTACCCGTAGTAGCGGAACCCCGTCCCCTTGATCGGCAGGCGGATCTCGACCGTGGCGGCCGGATCGAACTGGGAGGGGGACAGGTCGGCGAACACCCAGCGAGCCAGGAGCGGGGGGGAGCGGTGGACGAGGACCGTGTAGGCGTCCGTCTTCGGGTGGTGGAGGGTCTCGAGCTCCGTGACGGCCTTGAGCTCGGTGTACCCGGAGCTGACGACCGTCGAGTAGGAGGTGTACTTGTATTCGATCTCGTCTCCCCACGGGAAGTGGTTGATGAGCACCGCCGTCGCGTCCAGGGGGCTTCCGCCGATCGCCCGCTCCGAGCCCGGCTTCTGGTACACCGCGACGCGCATGTCGCCGTCGTCGGGGAGGAAGCGCCGGGTGTCGAGGTCGAAGACGATCTCGCCTCCGTCCTCGATGTCGTCCGCCTGGTCCCTGTCCAGAAGCGCGAGCGGCTTCTTGAGGCGCGTGAAGGGGAGGGTGCGGACGTGCAGCGGTTTCTGCCCGGGCGTGACGTGCGACTTGATCTTCACGCGAAGCGTGCGCCCCGTGCACCCGTGGGGCCAGGCCGTGAACGTGAGCCCCTTGAAGTGCCAGGCGATGGCGTCCTGCCCGGGGCCGCGGACCCAGAGGCGCGGCGGGGCGTCCGTGGAGAACTCCGCCTCTTCCCTGCCCCCGCCCTCGCGGCAGATGCGGACCGAAGGGGCGAGGATCCTCTCGCGGACGTCGAGGGCCTTGGACGCCTCGGGGCCGCCCTTCCACGCAACGAAGCGGGCGTAGCCCCACGTCACCGTCCCCATGACCGCGAGGAAGAGCGCCAGCAGCGCCGCGAAGCCGAGCCACTTCCCCGCGTAGAGCGCGGGGCGCGACAGCGGCTTCGTGATCAGCATGAAGACCCTCTTCTCCTCGATGTCCTGCGGGAGGGACAGGGAGGCGAGGAAGACGACCAGGAGGATCCCGAAGAGGAGCGTCGCCCGGAGGCCCCAGCTCTCGACGAGGTGGACCT
>CAZYRM010000297.1:0-6378 GCA_964649705.1 uncultured Planctomycetia bacterium | reverse complement strand
CCCCGCGTAGTACGAGTAGTCGGTGTAGAAGCGGTCGTACCCGTCGAGGCGCGCACGCGCGAGGACGCCCGCCAGCTCCAGAGCCCTGAGCGGCGCGCGCGTCGAACGGATGACGCGCACCTTCGGCCACGGCCGCGTCACGGGGCCCCACGACTTCTCCACGACGACGTACAGGTCCACGTCGCGCGCCAGGTCGTCGAGCATCTCGTAGAGGTAGCGGTAGTGCGTGTCCGTCGACTCGTCGTACCGCGGCAGGACGTAGCAGAGCCTCGGCCTCATCCGCGCACCCCCCCGAGCGCCGCGTCGAAGAGCCGGGCGTATCCGGAGAGGAAGCCCTCCTCGAGGCCGAAGGCCCGCGCAAAGGCCCTTCCGCGATGCCCGATCCCCGCCGACTCCTCCGGGTGCGACAGGACCCACGCCACGCGCTCCGCGATGGACCGGGAGTCGCCCGGGGGCACCAGGAAGCCGTTCTCGCCGTCTCGCACGAGGTCGGAGGTGCCTCCCACGCTGCTTGCGACGACGGGGGTGCCGCACGCCATCGCCTCCAGGAGGACGAGCCCCAGGGCCTCCGAGAGGGTGGGCAGGACGAGCACGTCGGCCTCCGCCATCCTCCTCGCGAGGTCGGCCTGCGGTAGCGCTCCGAGGAACTCCACGCTCGTCGCCGCCCCGAGCCGCGCCGCCTGTTCGCGCAGGCCCCGCGCGTACTCCGGGTCTTTCGGCGCGCCGGCGACGACGAGGCGGGCCTCGCGGAAACCTCGGCGAACCTCGGGCCAGGCGTCGAGGAGGTGGTGGACGCCCTTCCCGCGGACGAGGACGCCAGCGTAGAGGACGGTCGGCGCGCCGCGCGGCGGGCGCGGGTCGCCGGCGGCGAGGAAGGTCTCCAGGTCGGTCCACGCCGCGAAGCGGACCACGGGGCGACCGGGGGCCCAGCGGCGGACCTGCGCCTCGGTGGACGACGACACGGCGCGCAGGGCGTCGGCGTGGGAGAAGGCGAACGCCGCGGCGGCGCGCAGGACCGTTTCGACGGGTCCTCGGAACGGGACGTGCCGCTGGAGGAAGGGCCCCTCCTCGAAGTCCCCGTGGTTCTCGACGACGAGGGCCACGCGCCGTCCGAAGACCCGGGCGAGGAGCTTGGCCGCGACGGCCGCGGCCCCCTCGTACGGGCTCTGGGCGACGAGGACCTCGACGCGGCGGTGCAGCACGCAGCGCAGCGCGAGGGCCGCACCGATCGAGAGCATCATCACGTGACGGAGCGGGGCCGACGCCAGGCTGGGCAGCAGGTGGAACCGCGCGTGCTCGACGAAGGCGCGGAAGCGTCGATCGGCCGAGAAGGCAACGACGTTCATCTCGCCCAGCCGCGCGAGCGCGCGGAACTTCTTCTCCGCCGTCGGATCGAGCGGCTCCGTGAAGCGCGCCCCTCCCAGGAAGCACGCGCGCGCCATCAAATGACCCGCTCGTACTTCTCGAGCGGGACCTTCCAGACGGGCACGCCGCAGTAGCGCTCCCCCTCGGGGCAGAAGGGAGTCGAGCGCGACATCCAGCGGAGGAGGCACGGCGGGCCGATGTACTTGCCGATCCGCGAGTTCACCTCGCGGATCTGCTGCGTCTCGTCCACCGAGGCCCGCCAGATCTCCTCCTGGGCGTTGTAGCAGAGCCGCGCCTTGAGCTTGTGGTGCAGGTTCAAGAGGTCGCTCGACTCCGTGAAGCGGATCGCCAGCGCGTTCGGCAGCACGTACGAGGCGAACTCGACGGGGACGCCCTCCGCGCGGAGCGCCGTCATGCACTCCCAGGCCCGCGACATCGCCTCCACGTAGAGCTTCTCCGCCTTCGGGTCGCGCTTCACCAGCTCCGGCGTGAGGAAGTCAGGCTCGTCGGAGAGGTGCGCGCAGAGCACCGGTCGGGACGCCGGCGTCATCCGGTGCCGCTGGTCCTGCGAGTCGCCGGTGTGGGACAGCCTCTTGCGGAAGGTGTAGGACGGGTGCACGAGCGCCCGCGAGAGCTTCGAGAGGGTCGTCACGTTCATCGTCTCGCCGAAGGCGCGGTTCCGCTCCGGCGAGAGGGCCCACGCGATCGCCTCGTCGTCCGAGAGCCGCGAGGACGGCAGGCCGAGGACCTCGCGGACCGACTGCGCGAGGACCTCCTCGTTGCGCGCCTTCCAGTCGATCAGCTTCGAGACGCGCCCGCCCAGCGAACGGTCGAACTCCGCCCGGAACGCCGCGCTCGACGGCTCGCCGCGCATCGCCGCGAGGAGGCGCGCCTCGACGGTCTCCTCGATCGCGAGCGGCTCCTCGAGGATCGCCTTGAACAGCGGGTCCGCGGCGAGCATCTCCTCCACCATCCTCCCGACGATGATCCGCGTCTCCAGCGGGGCGTCGTACTGGTCGCAGGCCCTCCAGTACCGGAGGACCGTCAGGCCGCTCACCGTATGATAGAGGAAGGCGAACGTCGCGACGGGGAGGACGTACCGCGCCACCTCCTGCGCCTTCTTCTTCACGTCCTTCCGGTGCTTGGAGATCTTCTTCCGCGCGGGGAAGAGGCGGTAGTACTCCGCGGCCGCGATCGGCGTGAGCATCTCGATGAGGGCGTGGTAGGCCTCCATCTGCGCGTCGACGCAGGCCGTGAAGCGCTCCGCGGCGGCCGGAGGCATCGGGGGGATGGCGTAGGTCCCGCGCTTCACCTCGACGTACCGCTGGCTGACCTGCTCGGAGTTGTAGAACGGGTGGCTGTGGAGGAAGCTCCACAGGAACTGCCGCGAGACGTTCGAGAGCGCGAACTGGAAGTGCGCGTGCTGGAGCGTCGTGTGGTGGCCCGCCTCGTAGATGCTGCGGGCGAGGGCGTCCCTGCGCCCCGCGGCGGCCTCCTTTACGGCCGGGTCGGTCACGGCGTCGGCGCCGACGTCCTCCGCGGTGATGATCCCCTTCCCCGAATAGCAGGTACGAGCGGTCGCGACGGCGTTCTCGAACGGGCGTCGGAACGCGTTGACGAGGCGGACCTCGGGGGCGGCGGACAGGAAGGTCGGCAGGGACATGACGCCGGCCAGTATACCCGGCCGCGATCTGGTTCTCCACAAACCCGTGGACGCCCCGTATCATGCCTGCCGTGGACAGCGGCATCGCAGGTCGGGTCGTCATCGTCACCGGCGCCGGCCACGGCATCGGCCGCGGCGTCGCGCTGGCCTTCGCCGAGGAGGGGGCGCACGTCGCGCTCCTGGGCCGCACGCCCGAGCGCCTCGCCGAGACGGAGCGGCTCCTCACGGAGCGCGGCTACAGGTCCCTGGCGCTTCCCTGCGACGTCAGGAGCGCCTCCGAGGTCGACGCGGCCGTCGCCAGGGTCCTCGACGCCCACGGCCGCATCGACGTCCTGATCAACAACGCCGGCGTCTTCGTCTGGCGCCCGTTCGTTGCCCTCACCGAGGAGGACTGGGACCGGACGCTCGACACGAACCTCAAGGGGTGCTTCCTCTGCGCGAAGGCGGTCGTCCCGGCGATGAGCCAGCGGAAGTGGGGGCGGATCGTGAACGTCTCCTCGATCCACGGCCGCGTGGGGGACAAGAACGTCGCGGCGCACTGCGCGGCGAAGTTCGGCCTGATCGGCCTGACGCAGTCGCTCGCCCGCGAGCTGCGCGAGCACAACATCACGGTGAACGCGGTCCTGCCCGGCGCGGTCGATAACAAGGACGAGGCGGTCACGGCGGAGCCGCCCGCGGCGCCTCTCGTGGCGAAGCTCGTGCCGCGCCAGGTCGCGCGCCTCTGCGTCTTCCTCGCCTCGGACGACGCTGCGTCGATCACGGGGGCGTCCATCGACCAGCTCGGCGGAACCGACCTCGCCGTCATCTCGACGAAGTAGGCCTACGGCTTCGCCTCGAGGTCGATCACCCAGACGTCATTCCCCTCGATGTCGTGGAATGCGCCGTACCAGTACTTCCCCTTCTCGTCGTACGTCGGACCGAAGGCGACCTTGCCGCCGCACGTCTTGACGCGCTTGAGGAGACCCCGCACGTTGCGGGAGACGAGGTGAAGGATGACGGCGTTCGCGCGCTTCTTCGGGAGCTTCGCGCCCATCTGCTTCGCGGGCGTGATCCCGATGCGGAGGCCCGGGCGCGCGAGCTCGGTCCAGTCGAAGCCCTCCGTGACGACCATCTTCTTCTTCATCAGGAGGGTCTTCTGGTACCAGGCGACGAGCTTCTGGTAGTTGTCGGCGAGGACGACCGTGCACAGGTGTCTTGCATCCATGGGGCGTACGATAGTGCCCGCCGTGGTCGACCGTCGAGGAAAACTCGGAGCGGTTCCTAGCGATCCAGCCTCTTCTTGGACCACGGGGCCCAGACGCCGCCGGGGCCGAACTGCGACACGCACTCGCTGTAGAGCTCCCGCGCACGCGCCTTGTACTCGGCCCTTCGCTCGGCGTCGGCGAAGCTGTCCGCGTACATGTCGAAGCACTCGCCGGCCTTCGCTGTGCTCTTCGCCATCTCCTCCCGGGACTCCCCGTCGATGGCGCGGTCCTGGAGCGCGGAGCGGAGATACGCCAGGAGCGCCGCCTTGACGAGCGGCGCCTTGTTCGCGGGGTTCCTCTCCAGGTCGGACTTCGCCAGGTTGACGTCGCCGACCCCGTTCCAGGCCCGGATGACGAGGAGGCCCTCCGAGCCCCCCGCGGCGACCTCTCGGAACTTCCTCTCCGCCCCGGCGTAGTCCTTCGCGGCGAGCAGGCAGCGCGCCCCGCCGACCTTCGCCTTCCTCTGGAGGTCGGGATAGCCCGCGCTCGCGCGCTCGACCGTCTCGAACTTCGCCTTCGCCCCCGCAGGGTTGCTCTTCTCCTCCACGGCAGCGGCGAGGTAGTCGCGCGTCGTGCCGAACCTCCCGCCGTCGGTCACGTTCACCGCCCGGAGCAGGCCGAGGAACGCGTTCGTTCCCTCGCTCTCCTCGCTCGAGAGGAAGCACTCCACGCCGTTCTCGGCCGCGCCGTACAGGTACTGCGTCTTCGGGTACTTTCGCACCAGCTCGGCGTACTTCGACGCGGCCTCGGTGAGGTGCCCGGCGTTGCGGAGGGAGTTCGCCAAGCCCCACAGGGCGTGCTGTTCGAAGACCTTCCTCGCCCGCCCCTGCGCGGCCTTCTCCGCGAGTGCCTGGAAGGGAGCGATGCTCGTGGCGGGCTTGCGCTTCGACGCCTCTCGGGCGCGCTCGAGCTCGGCCCCGCCGTCGTAGTCGATCTCCCCCGTCAGATCCTCCCGCTTGAAGATGATCGTCGCGCGCTCGACCCTGCACTCGATCTCCAGGAGCGTCTCGCCGACGACCTCGACCACCTGCTCGCCGCTCCGGAGCGGGACGCGGTCCAGCGGCGCGTCACCGCCCAGGGCGATCCCCGCGCACGCGAGCGAGAACAAAGCGACGTGCCTCATGTCTCCACCTCCGAAACCTTGTTGCCTGGCCGCCATTCGGTGTCCTATACCGCGGGCGTCTGACGCCTGAGTTAACGGCCTCGGCGACGCGCGGATCGCCTGATTCCACGCTCCAGCCTGCAGCACCGCGGGCGCGTCGTGCATCCCCCGGGGCTGGCCGGAGGCCGGGCGGGCGGGTAAGATCCGCCGCATGGCGGAGCGGGGCGATTGGAAGGCGGCCATCCTCCTCGCGGCGCGGGCGGGCGTCCTCACCCGCGACGTCGCCGCCGAGCTCACCGATGTCGTCGCCACCCCCGCCGAGAGCGAGCCCACGCCCTCCCAGGTCGCCCGCTGGATGGGCGTCCCCGAAGCCACCCTCCTCGCCCTCGTCGGCGTCGCACGCACCCTCCCCCCCGACGCCACCGACGAGCAGGTCCAGGAGGCCTTCCGCTCGCGCATCGCAGGCCTCGCCCTCGCCTCCCAGGCCCATGACGGAACCCCCGCCACGATGGTGGGCGACACCCTGCCCCCCGGGACCGAGAGCCTCTTCCAGCGGAAGACCCTGCCCCTCGCGGGGAGCGAGTCCGCCGCCACCCTCGCCACCGGCGTCCAGCCCCAGGTCCTCACCGGCCGACCCAACATCCCCGCGAAGCTCGGTCCCTACGTCCTCGGCGACGAGCTGGGCCACGGAGGAATGGGAATCGTCTTCCGCGCGCGCCACGAGAAGCTCGGCACGCCGTGCGCCGTCAAGGTCCTCGTCGCCGGCGAGCACGCCTCCGCCCAGGCGATCGCCCGCTTTCAGCGCGAGGCCGCCGCCGTCGCCAGGATGGGGAAGCACCCCCACATCGTCGGCGTGTACGACCTGGGCCAGGAGGGCTCCCTCGCCTACTACGCCATGGAGCTCGTCGAGGGGACCACGCTCCGCGCCACGCTGCGCGAGCGGAGGCCGACCGCGATCGAGGCCGCCACGATCGCCGAGAAGGTCGCCCGCGCGATGCACTTCG
>CAZYRM010000296.1:0-6380 GCA_964649705.1 uncultured Planctomycetia bacterium | reverse complement strand
ACGGCGAACTCGGGCGTTCCCAGGAACACCACTCTCATCGGCGTCCTCGAATGAGCGCTGAGAAGAAGTCCTTCCTCGCCTCGGCGCAGGTCATCAGCGCGTGCATCTTCCTGAGCCGCGTGCTAGGCCTGGCGCGCGAGGTCCTCTCCGCCATGGTCTTCGGGGCCGGGTGGGTCATGGACGCCTTCGTCCTGGCCTTCCAGGTCCCGAACCTGTTCCGGAAGCTCTTCGGGGAGGGGGCCCTCTCGGCGGCGATCATCCCCGTGTACGCCGACCACCTCGCCAGGAAGACCCCGGAGCAGGCCAACCACTTCGTCAGCTCAGTGATCACGCTGCTCGCTGTCTTCCTCTCGGCGGTCACGATCCTCCTGATGGGCGTCGCCTGGGCCCTCCCCTACGTCCTGCCCGCGACCTCCCCGCCCGAGAAGCTACCCCTCGCCTGCCACCTGCTCATGGTCATGCTGCCGTACCTGCCGCTCGTCTGCGTCGTGGCGGTCCTGACCGCGGTCCTGAACTGCCACAAGCACTTCCTGCTCCCCTCGCTTGCCTCCGTTGTGCTCAACATCTGCTGGATCGCCGGGTTCCTCGCCGCGCCCTGGTTCGGGTCGACCCCCGAGGTCCAGGTCTACGGCATCGCCTGCGCCATCCTCGTCGGCGGGGTCCTGGAGCTGGTCATGCAGGTCCCGCCGCTCCGCCGCCACAGGGTCTCGTACCGCCCGACGATGGACGGGAAGGACGAGGGGGTCCGCGAGGTCGTCCGCCTGATGGGCCCGACGGTGTTCGGGCTCGCGATCATACAGATCAACCTCGTCGTCGACAACCTCATCGCCGAGGCGTGCGTCCCCGGGGACGGCGCCGTGAGCGCCCTCTACTTCGGCAACCGCCTGATGCAGTTCCCGCTCGCCCTCATCGGAGTGGCGCTGGCCCAGGCGGTCTTCCCGTTCTTCGCCGACCATGCGGCGCGCGGGGAGACCGAGGGGCTGAGAAAGTCGGTAGACCAGGCGATGCGGGTCTCGAACTTCGTCTCCATCCCCGCGATGGCGGGCCTTGCCGTGCTCGCGCAGCCGATCGTCGAGCTGCTCTTCAAGTGGAAGGCCTTCAGCCAGTATCCCGACGCGGTCGGACGGACGGTCCTCGTCGTGGTCTGCTACGCCGCCGGGGTCTGGTCGTTCTGCGCCGTGCAGGTCCTGAACCGCGCCTTCTACGCGATGAAGGACACGAGGACGCCGGTCCGCGCCGGGATGGTCTCCGTCGGGGTCAACCTCGCGCTCAACCTGACGCTCGTCTGGTGGCTCCGCGAGGCGGGCCTGGCGCTGTCCACGGCGATCGCCTCGGTGGCGAACCAGGTCCTGCTCCGTCGGGCGCTGGGCGCGAAGATCGGGCGGGGCGAGCCGACCTCCCTGGGCGCCATCGTCCGCCCCATCGTCGCCTCGGCGCTCATGGCGGGGCTCTGCTGGGAGGTCGCCGCCCTCCTGACGCCCACGCCCGCCCGGGACCTGCTCATTCCTCGGCTGCTCCGCGTCCTGGCCTCGATGGCCGCGGGGATCATCGTGTACGCCCTGCTCTCGATCCGCGCGCCCGAGACGCGCGAGCTGCTCTCGTCCATGCGCACAGGCGAAAGGAGGCCGACGTGACGCTCTCCGAGTTCCAGGACCTGATCGACGCGACGTACCGCGCGAAGGACTCCGCGCGCGGCGTCGACCGGACCTTCCTCTGGTTCGTGGAGGAGGTCGGGGAACTTGCGGAGGCAATCCGCCACGGGACCGACGAGGAGCGGAGAGGGGAACTCGGCGACGTCCTGGCGTGGCTCACGACTCTGGCCACGATGGCGGGGATCCGCCTGGAGGACGCTGCGGCGAAGTACGCGGGAGGCTGCCCGAGGTGCCACGCCATCCCCTGCCGCTGCGCGGAGCCGCCGAGGCCGGTGTAGCCTCCGGCCGTTGGATCCCCTTCCCATTCCCCTTCCCGTTCCCCTTCCCAGCGCGCTCCAAAGCGCTGGGAACGGGAATGGGAATGGGAATGGGAAGGGGAACGCGGCGAAGCCCTGGAATACAAAAAGGCGCGGGTCCATCGGTCAGACGGACCCGCGCCCTCTGGGTGTATGAGCTTCTTCTACCTCACGAGGCGGCGCGCCTCAAAGAGCTCGCGCCGCTGCTCGTCGGAGAGGTCGGACCAGCCGAGCGCCGCCGCCGCCGCGCGGGCGATCTCGACGTCGGTCTCGGTCATCACGGCCGCCTTGAGCGCAAGGTACACCTCGCTCGAGGGGGCCTCGTGCGTGGACTTGAAGACCTTCCCGGCCCCCATGGCGCACGCGATGCGGAACTCCTTCGAGCGGTCGCGGTCGGAGTAGGCCCGGACGAGCGCCCCGATCGAGCACGGGTCGCCGATCCGCCCCAGGGCGTTCGCCGACGGGATGCCGACCATGTCGGTGCGGCCCGTGAGCGCCTCGCACAGGGACGGGACGGCCGTGCAGACCGGGATCGTGGTCCCGCACGGGTTCAGCTTCGCCAGCATCTCCGCCGAGCGCTGGGCCGTCGCCTCGGCCCGGGACTTGGCCGACTTCCTCATCTCCTCCGTCTCGAACACCGCGACGAGGGCGGCCTTCACGCCCGCCTCGTCCGGGGTCCTCGAGAGGACGCCCTGGACCTTGTCCTGGAACGCGATCTTCTCGGGATCGGCGTCGTCCGCGAGCAGGAAGATCGGGATGCTCTTCGTGCGGAGGTCGGCCTTCAGGCCGTCGTAGACCGACTCCGTGTAGTTCGTGCCCGGCTCCGAGTACTTCGGCACGCCGAACACGATGTGGCTGATCGACTTCGCGCCCAGCACGATGAGGTCGGCGCTCGGGAAGGCCTTCGCGCGCTTGAGCGCGTCCATCGGGCCGTCGGCGTCGATCACGTGGCAGTTCAGCCTGGAGAGGATCGCCCGCATCCGGTTGCGGACCTCGGGGTCCTGGTCGGCGACGAGCACCAGCCACACGCCCTGTTGGGAGACGGCGTCGGCGAGGTTCCGCGCCACCTGGCCCGCCCCGAGGAACTCGGACGTCGGGTTCAGCGCCGCGATCGCGATGGCCGCCGCGTAGCGGACCCTCGTGTCGTCGTCGATGAGCGCCTGGATGAGCGGCGTCCCGATGCAGGCCTGGGGCCCGCAGTGCGCCTGCGGCAGGTCGTCCTCGCTGACGTAGGGCGCGAGGTCGTTGATGATCGCCTCGCCGACGGCGCCGTTCTTCTCCTGAAGCGCCTTGGAGAGGGCGGCGTACATGTTCGCCTTCCCGGACATCGGCCCGAAGAGCTTCCCCTTCTCGGCCTCGCCCAGGGCGGCCTTGGCCTTGTCCACGTCCTCCTGCGACCCCTCGTTCGCCGCCAGGGCCTTCTCGGCGACGTCGAGGGCGGTCTTCGCCTCGATGGAGAGCTGGTAGTACGCGCTGATGAGGACGGGATACGCGCGGTAGTAGTGCTGGTCGAGCGCCAGGGCCGCGTGGCCCGCCTGGATCGCCAGGCTCTCGTTCAGGGCCCAGCCGGGGACCTCCGCGACGGCGAGCTTGTCGCCCTCCATCGAGAAGACCAGCGGGTCGGGATACGCGCCGCCCATCACCGATGCGTCGCCGTGGTAGAACTTGTCCGCCAGCTCGACGTACAGCTCCTTCGAGCAGGGGCAGCAGTTCGGGTTGCACTTGCTGATTCTCGCGATCGCCTCGGCGGCGGAGGACTTCACCTCGCCGGTCTCGGCGGGGTCCTCGACCGCGCGGCGGAGGGCCGGCAGGGCCCGCACGTCGCCGATCGACCCGAGCGTCATCGCGGCGTTCTTGCGGACGAGCGGGCTCGGGGAGGCCATCGCGGCCGCGAGCGGAAGGACCGCCTGGTCCCCCATCTTCTCGAGCGTCACGATCGCCTTCGCGCGCCAGTTGTCGTTCTGCTCGTTCCCCAGGACCGCGACGAGGTTCGGGGCGGCGTACTGGCCGATGGAGATCACCTTGTTGGAGGCGACCCACCAGTCGTCGAAGCTCGGGGCGTCGAGCTTGCTCACGACGCCGTCGATCTCGTCGGGGGAGTGCTTGATCTTGTCGTAGACCCCCTTGGCCATCTTGAGGATCTTCATGGCCGTGTCGCGCACCTCGCCGCCCTTGGCGTACATCTCGGCGAGGCGCTTCTCCCCGACCTCGTCGCGGAGCGCGGCCACGAGGTCCGGACTCGGGCCTTGCCCGAGAGCGTCCTCGAAGTTTGTGCGCGCGGCGGCGAGGTCCCCGCCGTCGTACGCCTTGATCCCTTCCCAGAACTTCTTGCGAATCTCCTCGTCGTCGGCGGAGAGGACGCCGGGGGCGATCCCCGCAAGGACGACCGCGACGAGCGCGGAGACGAGAAGACGAGTCCACCTGCTCAGCATGCCCGACCTCCTATGAGCGCGAAGAATCCCGCCGGTGGGTCCGCGACCCGAGTCCGCCCTTCCCCTTCGCGCGATTCCCGTGCCCGTGCCGCGTGCAGACCCCGTCGAACAGGGGCGCGAGCCATTCTCCCAACTCCTGCGCCGTACGGATGTTGAAGAAACTCTCGTGACCCTGCGTGTGCTCGCGCATGACACCCTCCTGACCGAAGCCGATTCAGACCGACTCGGGCATGGAAGCCCCCATCTCCGTCTGGATCTTCGGCCAGCCCTCGAACAAACCTGAGGGCAAAGGGCGGTCACCAGGGTTTCCCACCCCTTAGACGGCCGTCCGGGGGGATCCCCCGCGCGTTCCCCGGAATCGAGGGAGGCTACGGGCGCGGGAGGTCGACGAGGCGCTCGTTCCGCATCAGGTCCTCGTAGGTCTCGCGACCGGTGATCACGGCGGAGGCCGTCCCGGAGACCAGGACCTCGGCCGGCCTGCGATGGGAGTTGTAGTTGGACGCCATGCAGTACCCGTAGGCCCCGGCGCTGAACACCACGAGCAGCTCCCCCGGCCCGACGCGCGGGAGCCTCCGCTCGTGCGCGAAGAAGTCGCCGCTCTCGCAGATCGGCCCCACGACCTCGCTCTTGACCGTCTCCCCGGACCAGCGCTCCTCGTCGGGCGCCTCTCCCTCGTGGGAGGGGTCGGTCGTCGCCGGCCAGATCCGGTGGTAGGCCCCGTAGAGGCTCGGGCGGATGAGGTCGTTCATCCCCGCGTCGCAGATGACGAAGCGCAGGTCGCCGGACTCCTTGATGTACTGGACCTGGGTGAGCATCACGCCCGCGTTCCCGACGATGAAGCGGCCCGGCTCGAGGACCAGGCGGCAGCCCGACCGCAGGACGAGCGGGGTCACGGCGTCCGCGAACTCGGTGACCGGGGGCGCGGTCTTCTCCTTGTAGAAGATGCCGAATCCGCCTCCCATGTCGAGCATCTCGAGCTTGTGGCCGGCCTCGCGGCAGGCGGCCATGAAGTCGACGACCCGGGTCAAGGCCTGGACGTACGGCTCGACCTTCACGATCTGGGACCCGATGTGGATGTGCAGGCCGACGAGGCGCACGCCCTTCCAGGAGCGCATCTCGCGCACGAGCGAGGCGGCCACGGTGAGATCGATGCCGAACTTGTTCTCGCGCTTCCCCGTCGTGATGTAGGTGTGCGTCTGGGGGTCGACATCGGGGTTGAGGCGGAGGGCCACGGGGGCGACGATGCCCATCTCGGTCGCAAGGCGGTCGATGAGGCGGAGCTCGTCGGCGCTCTCCACGTCGAAGAGGAGGATCCCCTTGGAGAGGGCGAACCGGACCTCCTCCTCGCGCTTGCCGACGCCCGCGAAGACGCAGGTCTTCGGGTCGGCGCCGGCCGCGAGCGCGCGGCGCAGCTCACCTTCGGAGACGACGTCGAACCCGGCGCCTTCCTTCCGCAGCAGGTTCAGGATCGAGAGGCCGGAGTTGGCCTTGATGGAGTAGCAGACGAGCGTCGGGATGCGGGAGAAGGCGTCGCGGACCTTGCGGAAGTGCTCGACGATCGTGCGGGTGCTGTAGACGTAGAGCGGGGTTCCGTGGGCCTTGGCGAGGTCGGAGACGGAGACATCCTCGCAGTGGAGGAGACCGTGGCGGTAGCGGAAGTAGTCCATGGAGCCTCTGTGGCGAGAGCGGGTTCTCGTTCCTATGTGATATGAAGTATTTGATATGTGATATCTGATATGGGCGCCCATATCAGATATCACATATCAGATAGCTCATATCACATAGGTTGCTGACTCCCTTGTAGAGCGCTCTCCTGGCGAGCATCTTGTCAGACCTCTCGCGCGGATGCAAGCCGGTTACCCGCGCGGGATGGGGTCGAGCGGGCATCCCTCGCACCGCGGCTTGCTCCTGCAGTGGTCCTTGCCGACGTGCACGAGCAAGGCGTGCACCTCGTTCCAGAGCTTCACGTCGCGCGCGAGCCTCGTCTCGAACAGCTCCTT
>CAZYRM010000295.1:0-6443 GCA_964649705.1 uncultured Planctomycetia bacterium | reverse complement strand
GGTCGACGCCGACATGTACGTGCGAGGCAACTTCGACATCGTGTGGGCCTCGCGCGGCACGACGGTCCCCTGGGCGCGCAGGAGAGGGGCCCGGGGCGACTACCTTCAGAAACTCGAGGCGTACTGGGCGCGCGAGGCGACGCAATCCTCGCTGCCGCCGGCTTGACCGCGTCCGAGCACGCGGGTACTCTTGTGCGCTCCATCAGCCGACCGAGGAGTGAGCCACCCTGTCGTACGACGGCGACGCACCCGCCACCGCGGCCCCGTCGGGCGGCGCGGATCGAATCCGCGTCTTCGCCCTCGGCCTCCTCGTCTGCGCCTACCTGGGCGTCTCCGTCGTCGTCTACACCGACTACCCGAACCGCCAGGAGCACACGCCGCTCGTGGACAAGGAGCGGGAGGGCCTCACCGTCTGGCGGAAGTACAACTGCCAGGCGTGCCACCAGATCCACGGATTCGGCGGATTCCTCGGCCCTGACCTCACGAACCGCATCGACGACGCGACGCCGGATGACGCCTACGACTACCTCTTGATCAAGGGCGTCGGCCGCATGCCGGCGCTCGGCCTGGAGCAGGAGGAGCGCGAGGCGGTCATCGCCTACCTTCGCGCCCTCAACCGCACGGGGAAGTCGATCCCCCGCGCGCTCGGCGCCAGAAAGGCGATCAACCAGTGGGAGCACTTCCGCCTCATCGGCGAGGAGTGGTCCGGCGTCAACGGCCGCCCTCTCCCTGCCGCGGCGCAGCAGGGCCTCGACGTCGTCACCAAGATGCAGTGCGGGGCCTGTCACGTCCCGTTCATGTCCGGGCGCCACCTCTCGCCGGACCTCTCGCTGTGGGCGATCAACCGAACGCCCGCGGCGCTCGCGGAGGTCTTCTCCAAGGGAAAGGGGCGGATGCCCGTCTTCCGCCTCCAGACTTCCGAGGTCCAGGCGGTCGCCGCGTGGCTCGATTGGATGCACGGGGAGCGGGCCGATCTCGTCGGCCTGAACAGCCGCATCATCGAGCGGCACGACTTCTCGTGGACCAGCGTGCCGTGGTTCGAGTACGAACAATGACCGCCCCCCGCCCCGACGATCGGCCGATCCTGTGGCTCCTCCTGCTCGCGCTCGGGGCCGGGGCGCTGACCGTCCTCAGCGGATCGGTCGCCATCCTCGTCTACACCTCGCACGAGCCGTGGCTCCGCTCCGTGGGGCTCACGCTCCAGCAGCTCAGGCCGATCCACGAGACCTGCTCGTTCGCCTGGGTCTTCCTGGGCGGCGTGTCCGTGGTGTACGCCTACCTGCTGACGACGCACGGCCCCCTCGCCGAGGCGGTGCTGAGGCGCCTGCGGTGGCACGTGGTCCTCTGGGCCGCCGCCGGCGTGGGCATCCTCGCCACGATCCTCTCGGGGAGGCTGACCGGACGGGAGTACCTCGGCTACCCTTGGTGGTTCTCGATCGTCATCCTGGCCGGCTGGCTCCTCTTCGTCAGGAACTTCTTCGCGTGCCAGGGGGCGAACCTCCACGGCCAGCCCGCCTACATCTATATGTGGACCGTCGGGGTGCCGCTCTTCGTGGTGACGTACCTCGAGGCGCACCTGTACCTGCTCGAGCCTGTCAGCGCGCGCCCCGTGCGGGACATCGCGCTGCAGTGGAAGAGCTACGGCGTGATGGTCGGGTCGTTCAACCTCCTCGCCTACGGGGCGCTCATGTGGGTCTCGGGGCGGGTCAAGGGGACCGACTCCTACGCCCGCTCGAACACGGCGTTCGCGCTCCTCTTCGTGGGGCTGCTCAACACCTTCACGAACTACGGGCACCACACCTACCACCTGCCGCAGACGCCGTGGATCCACTGGATCAGCTTCTCGGTGAGCATGCTGGAGGTGATCATCCTCGCGAAGGTGTTCCTCGACCTCCTGAGGCTCCCCAGGGTCTCGGGCGAGTCCCTCCCGGTGCCCCAGCTCTTCATGCGGCTCGCGACGTTCTGGTCGTTCCTGATGCTCGTCCAGTCCGTGGGGATCTCCATTCCGCCGCTCAACACGTTCATCCACGGCACGCACGTCGTCGTGTCGCACTCGATGGGGAGCATGATCGGCATCGACACGATGATCCTCCTCGCGGCCTTCGGCTGGATCGTGCAGCAGGTCGCGGGGCCGACGGTGAAGGCGGTCCGGGGGAAGGGAGTCCTCATGGCGGCGCGCTTCGCGAACGTCTTCCTGGTCGTGTTCTGGGCGGCGTTCCTCTCGAGGGGGCTGGTCTCCGGCTGGGTGCGCTACGCGGGGCCCTCGGCGCCCGACCTCTCCTACGTCGTGTGGGCGTTCCCGCAGGTCGCCCTCGTGGCCGGCGTGGGGCTGACGCTGTGCCTCCTGCACATCTTCGCCTCGTGGGGAATCGCGCTCCTCTCCGCCTGGCCGCGAACCCCGCGACCGGCCTGACGGCACTTGCGCTCGGTCGTCACCGGACGAGAGGGCGGCGCCTCATTCCGACTCGATCCCGCCGGTGGGTCGGCGTAGAATCCACGCATGGGCTTGGCTCGCCTGTCGCGTGTGATAGCGGTTGCCTTCCTCGTCATGCGGATCCACGGTGGCGCCCCCCTCCGCGCGGAGGAGGCCTCCGAGTCTGACTGGATCCACGCTCTGGAAGACGAACGCGCCGAGGTCCGTGTCGAGGCGATGCGGAGTATCGCGCGAAGCGGTTCGACATCCGTAGAGGCCCTCGACGCCGCCAGGAAGGCACTTCACGACCCGGCCCCGGACGTACGGTCCCAGGCGGCCCTGGCGCTCCTGCGAGGCGGCGAGGAGACTCGGAGCCTCGTCCTTGATGCGCTCGCGGGCGACGATCCTGGCTTGCGGACGTCCGCCGTCGACGCGTTGAGCCAGTCCATGTTCGTTCCCCCGGAATCGGCGCCCTTCCTGCTCGAGGCGTTTCGGTCCGGGTCCGAAGACATGCGAGTGAGCGCGGCCCAGGCGCTCGCTCGGCTCCCGGAGGCTGCCATCGAGGTCCTCCCGGATCTCATGAAGGGGCTCGAGTCGACGAACCCGATCTTGTCGGGGGCGTGCCTGCACGCCATCGCCGTGATCGGTCCGGATGCCCGCGCCGCTGTCCCGGGCGTGGTTCGAGCCATGCTGGAGTGGACGCCGAGGAGCGATGAACACGCGGCAGCCACGCTCGCCCTCCTGGGGCCCGATGGGATCGACGCACTGCTGAAAGCCACTCGAGGGTCCGACATACGCGCTCGCGAGGCGGCGGAGGAAGGTCTCCGGCGCGTCCAGGGGCCGCAGCGCGACATCGTGGTCGAAGCTCTGGCGACAGTCAACGGCGATGCACGAGGGCGAATCGCCGAGGCAATCTTCCAATGGGACGAACTCCCTGCCACGGCCCCTCCGACTCTCCTGCGTGCTCTGGAGGACGAGAACGACGGACATGCGCGCGCCCAGCTCATGGCCTGCATCGGACGTCTCGGACCCGCGGCAAACGAAGCGCTGCCCACGCTTCTGCGCATCGCCAGGGACCCTTCCGCCGTCGACCGCTCGTCGGCGCTGCGCGCCCTACGCTCCATCTCGCCTGGAGATGCGGAGGCGATCGCCGTCGCGATGGAGGCGATCGACGCGCACGGAGACTGGATCGCCCAAGAGGCGTTCGGGCTCCTGCAGGACGCCGGTCCCGCGGTGGTCCCACGGATGGTCGAGTGGCTGGAGAGTGGCGACTCGAGGCAGGTCCGGCACGCCGCGGGAGTGCTGGCAGGGATCGGGGTGGAGGCGCGGGACGCCATCCCAGCCCTCATGAAAACCGCGACCGGCGCCTCCACGAAGGGGAGATGCGTGTCGATGTTGGCGCTGGAGAAGATGGGCGCCGAGGCGGCAGCCGCCGTCCCCGTTCTCGTCTCGGCGCTCTCTGACGAGGAGTGGGAGGTCCGGTCGGCCGCGGAGAGAGCGCTCGGGCGTATCGAACCCGGGACCTTGTCGACGGCGCTCCCGCACCGCGTCATCCCGGAGGTGGCGGCGCGAGATCGCATGGTCGAGTTGCTGCGCCCCCTGAGAGGGGAGGAGGAACACGAGCGCGCCTTGCTCGAGGTGCTCCTGGGCGACACGAATCGCGTCGTTCGCAGGGTGGCCGCGGAGGAGATTGCGTCACGCGCCTCCCGAGAACCGGAGTCGATCAAGCTGCTCATACGAGCGGCAGCGGACCCGGAGGCCCCCGTGGCAACGGCCGCCCTGGAGGGGATCGGCGAGCTCGGCCCCGCCGGAAAGGAGGGGACGGAGGCCGCGATGAAGGCGCTGCAGGTTCCCGACGATGGGACCAGACGTGCCGCCATCCAGGCGCTCCTCCGGATCGAGGCCCCGACGGACACACTCCTGCCGCCACTCGCCGCCCTCCTGGGGGAACGCTCGGACGCAGGGTTCACCGCCGCCGAGGCCCTGGTCCGGATCGGCGCCCCCTCGATACCGCACATCGTCACGCGCCTCGCTGCGGAGGACCCGTGGGTTCGACGGGAGGCGGCACGTACCCTGGAGCGGATCCCCCAGTCATCGGAACAGGCCGTCTCGGCGCTGCGCGCCTTGCTGACCGATCCGGACGTGCTCGTCCGCGTGCGTGCGGTAAGCGGCCTTGCCGCGGCCGCCGCGGAGTTTCCGAACGCGATGCAAGCGCTCGGCGCCGCAACGGGAGACTCCGACGAACAGGTGGCTCTGGCGGCCGCTCGCTCCCTCGGCGAGCTGAGCTCCGACAATGGGGAGGCGGTCGCGCTCCTGCGAGAGGCCCTGGCCGCGCGCGATGCGGACGCACGAGTTTGCATGCTCTGGTCCGTGCGGGTGCCGTCCGCCGTCGGACCGGCAGCGGTGCACGCGGTCCTCGACGCCACGGACGATCCTGATCCCGACGTGCGCTGCGCTTTCGTCGACTGGCTGCGCGCCGTCCCCGAGGGGAACGCCGACGTGATGAACCGGCTCCGACGCCTGCTGAGGGACACCGACCCGCAGGTCCGCCTCGCCGCGGCCTGGGCCCTCGGCGCGAGAAGCGAGGAACCGACGAGCGTCGTCGCCGATCTCGCGGGAGCCCTCTCGGATCCCGATCGGGAGGTCCGATGCGCCGCTGCCGAGGGGCTGGGCAGCCTGCGAGAGAAAGCCAAGGGCGCGGTCGAACCGCTGAGGCGCGCGATCCTCAACGACCCCGACGAGGACGTTCGGCGCCGCGCCGGGGATGCCCTGAAGAAGATCCAGGGACCCTGAATCGAGACATCGACCCTTCTGCGGAACCCGGACGCCGGATTAGCTGACTCGCGCCGCGGCCGCCGCGGAGCGGAGCGCCCGGGAGCGCTCCTCGATCCGGTCGAAGCGGCCGTTCGCGAGGTCGTCGGCGGCGAAGAGCGAGGAGACGAACCCCACCGCCCAGGCGCCGGCCTCCAGGTAGGCCGCTGCGTTCGAGCCGTCCACACCGGCCGTCGGCACGATGCGGAGTTGCGGGAAGGGCCCGACGATCTGCCGGACGTAGGTGGGTCCGGTCCCGGGGGCGGGGAAGAGCTTCACGAGCGGGGCCCCCGCGCGATGGGCGCGCCACATCTCGGTCGGGGTGAAGGCCCCAGGCAGGATCGCGACGCCCAGGGACCGCGCCTCGGCGATCAACGCCTCGTCCACCACGGGCGAGACCAGAAACCGCGCGCCGGCCCCGACCGCGGCCCGCGCCTCCTCGGCCGTGAGCACGGTCCCAGCGCCTACGACGAGGTCGGGCCGCTTCGCAAACTCCCCGACGAGCTCGATCGCGTGGGGCGTCGTGAGCGTGAACTCGACGACGCGGAACCCTCCGCGCACGGCGGCGTCCATGGCATGGCGTGCGACGTCGGCGTCCCTCGCGCGGAGGATTGCCGAGCACCGTTCGCGGCGGATCAGGTCGACGAATGCGTCAGGACTCATCTTGATCCTCCGGGATGGGGGCCTTCGGGCCGGGTTTCGCGGGGTGCTGGGGCTTGTCGGCATCGACCCAGTTCCCCACCTGCCCGCCTCGGGCCTGGACGCCCTCCGCGAGGCCACGGGTCAGGGCGTACCAGCAGAAGAAGCAGTGGTTCGTCGTCTTGCCGGGCAGCGCCGCGGGGTCCTTCTCGAGGATCGCGTCGCGCACCGCGCAGAGCCCCTTCCCGAAGACCACGCCGACGTAGGCGTGCTCTCGGCCCATGCGGACGAGGTCTTTCGCGGAGTGCCGGTGGATGTTGCCGATCGTGAGCTGGTCGAGGTCGCTCGCAAACCCGCAGCACGGCTTGACCTCGCCGCGCGGGTTGACGATGAAGGCCTGGCCGGGCCCCTCGCAGTAGTCCTCCTCGAACCAGCCTCCGTCCCAGTTGTCGGTGATCCCCTCCGCCCGCTCGACCGCCGCGAGGTGGTTGAAGTTGAGCGTCGCGCTGACCTCGGGGGAGACCATCATGTAGCGGCCGAGCGCCTCGGACCACTCGACCACGCCGCCGAGGGCCTGGGC
>CAZYRM010000294.1:0-6498 GCA_964649705.1 uncultured Planctomycetia bacterium | reverse complement strand
GACTCTCGCGGATGGGCCGCAAGAACCGGCCCTTCTTCCGCATCGGCGTCTACCACGCCCAGATCCGCCGCGACGGCAAGTGCATCGAGCGGCTCGGCACCTACGACCCCCTCTCCCAGGACGTCGGCCGCAAGGTGAACGTCAACCGCGAGCGGCTCGCGTATTGGATCTCCCGCGGCGCGCAGCCGACCGAGAAGGTCGCCTGCCTCCTCAAGCACGCGGGCGCGCTGTAGCCCGCCCAGGGGCAAAGGGATGCTGAGGATCGACGACCTCCGCACAGTCGACTGGGTCGGCGGGGTGAAAGGGGCGGTCAAGCTCATCGATCAGACCCTCCTCCCCGCCCGGCTGCACTATCTCACCATCAAGGACGCCGAGACCCTCCGCGAGGCCATCTGCTCCATGCGCGTCCGCGGGGCCCCCGCCATCGGCGTCACCGCCGCGATGGGAGTCGTCCTCGGCGTCCGCGACCTCAAGGCCGCCACCGGCCCCGCCCTCGTCAAGGAGGTCGAGCGCGTCGGCCCCTGGCTCAAGAGCGCCCGACCGACCGCCGTCAACCTCGGCTGGGCCGTCGACCGGATGGTCTCCGTCGCGCGCGAGAGCGCGATGCTCCCCCCCGAGGACCTCCTCAAGCGCCTCCTCGACGAGGCCAGGGCCATCGCCGAGGAGGACCGCGAGATGTGCCGGCGGATCGGCCTTGCCGGCGAGCCCCTCCTCAACGACGGCGACGCCATCCTCACCCACTGCAACGCGGGCAGCCTCGCGACGGCGCAGTACGGGACCGCCCTCTCCGTCGTCTACCACGCGGTCTCCAAGGGGAAGCGCGTCCGCGTCTACGCCGACGAGACGAGGCCCCTCCTCCAGGGCGCCAGGCTCACGACGTGGGAGCTCACCACGAGCGGGATCGACGTCACGCTCCTCTGCGACGGCGCGGCGGGCTCGCTCCTGGCCTCGGGAAAGGTCGACTGCGTCCTCGTCGGGGCCGACCGGATCGCGGCGAACGGGGACGTCGCCAACAAGATCGGGACCTATCCTCTCGCCGTGCTCGCGAGGGAGAACAAGGTCCCCTTCTACGTCGCGGCCCCCGCCTCGACGTTCGACCTCTCCCTCCCCGGCGGGGAGCACATCCCGATCGAGGAGAGGGACCCCGAGGAGGTCCGCTCCCCCTTCGGCCAGCCGATCGCGCCGCGCGGCGTCAAGGTGATGAACCCCGCGTTCGACGTGACCCCCGCGAGGTTCGTGACGGCGATCGTGACCGATCGCGGCATCCTGATGCCGCCGTTCGAGAAATCCATCCCCAAGACGTTCGCCCCCAAGGCGAAGCCGGTCCCCGCGAAGACGCCGTAACCCTCCCCCGCCGGGCCGTGTAGTTCCCGAGTGGAGCGACGGATGCAACGCCCCGCCCTCCCCGCCGAAGTCCTGGCGCTGGCCAGGGGTGGCGATCGGCAGGCCTTCGGGCGGATCGTGGAGGCGTACCAGGGCGGCGTCTGGCACCTCGCCTGGCGGATGTGCTACGACCGGGACGAGGCGAACGACCTGGCGCAGGAGGTCTTCCTGCGGGTCTTCCAGAAGCTGCCCCAGTACGACGCGGGACGGGCGTTCTCGCCCTGGTTCTACCGGGTCGCCACGAACGTCTGCCTGAACTACATCCGGGACCGCGGGCCGAAGCCGGCCTCGCTCGACGCGCCGATGCGCGGGAGCGACGATCCGCCGCCGGAGCCCGAGGACCCCGGGCCGGGGCCGGACGTGCTGGCGGACCTGCGGCTGGACCGGGAGAGGGTGGATGCGGCGATCCGGGAGCTACCCGCCGACCATCGGGCGGTCCTGACGCTGTACTACCTCGAGGGCCTCGGATTGCCCGACCTCGCCGAGGCGCTCGGGGCGAGCCAGAACACGTGCAAGGTGCGCCTGTTCCGCGCGCGGGAACTGCTGAAAAGGAAGCTCGGCGCGGAGTCGTGACGCGTCGATCTGGATGTTGACGCTGGCAAAAACCGTAGGGGCGACCCGCAGGGTCGCCCGAGGCTGCGAACCTCTAAATCGTCGACGAGGGCGAACCCAATGGAGTGCATCCGTGTCAGGGGGCTCCTCCAGGAGTACCTGGAGGGGTGGCTGCCGGAGACGGCCGCCGGCGAGGTGGAGGGCCACCTCGCGGGCTGCGAGCGCTGCTCGCGAGGGCTGGCCCAGTGGCAGGAGCTGGACCGTGCGCTCTGGAGGCAGCCTCGGACGGAGGCCCCTCGGGGGTTCCGCGACGCCGTGATGGCCCGGATCGGCGAGGACGCGCCCTCGGAGGTGCCGTGGAGGGAGCGGTGGATCCCGCTCGCCCTCGCCGCGGCGGCGGCGGTCCTCCTGCTCGTCACCGGGACGGTGCTCGACCACGCGACCCCCGCGGTCAAGGAGACGGTCGGACGCGGCCGGGAGCTTGCGACCTGGGCCGGGGACCGCGCGCAGGGCGTCGTGGAGACGACGGTCGATCGGGGCCTCAGCGGAGACGCCTGGTCGCTCTCCACCTCGTCGCTGGGCCTGCCCGCGGGCGCCATCACCTGGGTCGGGATCGTCGGCCTCGTCGTCATGCTCGGGCTGCTCCGCCCGTACTGGCTGGGTCGGAAGAGGATCGAGAGCTAGTGACCTGTCAGGCCCTATCCTGTGGGTGAGGCAGATGATCGCGTCCCAATCCCCTTCCCGTTCCCATTCCCCTTCCCCGAGGTCGTCAGCACACTGGGAAAGGGAACGGGAAGGGGAATGGGAAGGGAGCCAGAATAGAACTCACAGGTCGAATCTGGACGAGAACTAGGAGTCCACACATGCGCACCCTCACGATGACCGTCGCGGCCGCCTGCCTCGCGTGCTCGTTCGCCCTGGCGCAGGCCGAGGAGACCCCTCGCCCGGCGCCCCCGGCCGCCTCGGCGGACGCGGAGCTGTCCCGGGCCCCCGTCGACTGGCACGAGGCGATCGAGGCCCTCAAGCAGGGATCGGGGGCCGTGGCCTTCTTCCTGGCCCTGATCTTCCTCTGCGCGACGGGGTGGGGATTCCTCGCCTTCGTCCTCGCCGTCTCGCCCAACCTCACCGAACGGGTGGTCAAGGCGCTGCACGCGTCGCGGCTCAAGTGCTTCCTGATCGGGGCCGGGGGCTTCGTCTTCCTCGCGTCCCTGGTGGCGGTCTCCCACAACAAGCTCGCGGTCGTCGTGCTGCCCGTCCTCCTGGTCGCCACGGCCTGGGGGCTGTGCGGGGTCTCCGAGGACGTCGGCCGCCGCGCGTGGATGCTCACCACGCGCGACCCCGGTCGCTTCGCGAGGCTCTCGCTCGGCTGGCCCGTCTTCTTCTTCGCGAGCTGGATGCCCGTCGTGGGCTGGTTCGTCGTGTTCCCGATCTTCGCCTTCAGCGGCCTCGGGGCGTTCTTCATCGCCCTCTTCAGCGGCGGCGCGGCCAAGGTCCAGCCCCGCACGATCCCGTAGCGATTCCGGCATGGCCGAGGCGTGGGTGACACTCCAGGCATCATCCAGGTTAGGAGCGGATTTCGCCAACAAGTCCCAAGACTCAATGACCAACTCTCACCGAAGGTCCAAGGTGAAAGGCTGAAAGACTGCCAAGTTCGAGACTTGCGACTTGCCGCTTCGTTGAGAATTGGTCATTGAGCCTTGAGCCTTCTTAAGCGGGGCGCATCACTCGTCTCGGCAGCGTCGTGCTACCCATAGACGAGGGAGATTGAACCACGCCGCGATTCCTTCCCCGCGGCGCGCCGGGTCCCTATACTCGCGGCGATGAAGAGACTCACCGCCACCGCCCTCCTCGCCGTCCTCCTCTCCTCGTGCGGCGACGAGAAGGCCGCGCCGACCGTCGACCTGGGGGGAGGGATCGCCTGGGGATCGAACCTCGACGAGGCCCTCAAGCGGTCGAAGACGTCTGGCAAGCCGGTCCTCCTCCACTTCTTCACGCCGGGGTGATCCTATTGCCGCAGGGTGGGAACGGAGACGTTCCCCGACGCCAAGGTGAAGGAGTCGATCGCGAAGTTCGAGCCCGTGCGGATCGACTTCGACTCGGAGAAGGAACTGTGCGAGAAGTACGCCGTGCGGGCCATGCCCGACTTCCGCATCCTGAAGCCGGACGGCACGGAGGTCCACCAGATCAAGCGGGGCTTCCTCCCGCCCCAGGAGCTGGTGCAAGAGCTGGAGTCCGCGCTCGCCAAGGCGAAGTAGGGAGGGGGATGCGCGCCCGAGCAAGGCCCGCGACGCGGGTCGCGGCCTGGACGATCCTCCTCCTCGGGGTCGCCTTCGCGGACGGCCCGCTCGACCGCGCGGAGGCGCTCGCGGGGGCGGGCCAGCCCGAGGAGGCCGCCGCCGCCTACGCCGAGGCGCTCTCGCGTGCCGACCTCTCCCCCCAGGAGCGCGCCGACGCGCGGTATCACAGGGGGCTGCTCCTGGAGCGCGAGCTGGGCCGCATCGAGGAGGCCCTGGAGGAGTACCGCCGGTACCTCGAGGAGACCCCCGCCGGCGTCCTCCCGCGGACGACGCGGGTCGTCGTGGAGAAGGTCTGGGACCTGGAGTCGGCCCTCGGACCCGACGGGGAGATCAGACAGGAGATTGCGCGGTTCGAGGCGGAGGGGATCGAAGGCACGCTCGAGGACGTTCACCGACTACAGCTCCTGCTCCGTCAGCACCCCGGCAGCCGCTCGCTGGCGAAGGGGTACCTGGTCCTCGGGCGTCTCTGCATGTCCCCCGGGGTGGCCGACTGGAAGCTCTCCCTCCGCGCGCTCGACCTGGCGCGGGCGCACGGCGCGGACCTGGGCGAGGTCGAGGACTGGCGCTGGAGGGCGAGGCTCGAATTCCGCCGCTCCCGGATCCACGCGGGTTGCGTCGCGTTCGCCTCTCTCCTGCTCTCGGCGACGCTCTGCCTGACGCCCTGGCGGAGCATGCGCCGCGAGGACTGGGTGCGCGCCCTGCGCGTGGCGGTTCCAGGCCTCGCGCTCGCGGCCGCATGGGCGGGGCTCTGGTTCGTGGCGGTGAGGAAGGACCCGGAGAGCCCCATCACGCCGATGCAGGGGCCCGTGCTGATCGTGATGGCGGTCGTGGTGCTGCTCGACTCGATGCTGCTCGCCGCGGTCCTCCGGGGGAGGCGGCTGGCGCGCGTGCTCGTGCCGCTCGCTGCGCTTCTCCTGTCGCTCGCGGGCGTCGGGGTCTTCTGTGGACGGTTCGACTACTTTCCCCTCTTCGGACTGTAGACCGATGGAATACGTCATTGCGCTCGTCCTGGTCGTCTTCGGGGCCGCGGTCACGATCCCGGCGTTCGGGATCCTCCAGCGACGGAAATTGATCCAGATGATGGAGACGAGCCGGATCGGCACGCACCCGCGCGGGTACGTCGAGTTGAAGGGGAGGATCGACCCGATCGAGGCCCTGGAGAGCCCCTACGCTCAGAAGCCGTGCGTCTACTACCGGTTCCAGGTGCAGGAGCATCGTCGACGAGGGAAGCACAGCCACTGGGTGACGGTTCGGTCCGGATCCGACTCGCGCCCGTTCCTGCTCGACGACGGTTCGGGCGTGGCGTGGATCGACCCGAGCGGCGCGGAGGTGGACCTGCGCCAGGACGCGAGCGCGCACACGGGGTTCTTCGGAAACAGTGATGAGCTCAGCGCATTCCTGGCCCGCGTCAGGGTCGAATCGCGCGGGTTCTTCGGCTTCAGCAACAACATTCGCGTGACCGAGAGCTTCCTCTCCCCCGGGGACGAGCTCTACGTCCTGGGCCGATCGGAGGAGCCGGACCCGCAGCGGGGGCAGCCCCCCGAGTCCGGCGCGGCGCTCTACGGGAAGGGCGAGAAGAACCTGTTCATCAGCGACGCATCCGAGGAGTCGCTTGTGACCCGGCTCCTGGGGAAGGCGATCCTGCACTTCCTCGGTGGCGGCGTCCTCGCGGCGGCCGGCGCGGCCGTCGCCTGGTTCCACGCGACGGGATAGGCCGGGAATTCCCGCGGGGGCCCGCATTCGGTAGAATCCCCGTCGCGCGCCCGTAGCTCAACTGGATAGAGTAGTGGGCTTCGAACCCATTGGTTGCAGGTTCAAATCCTGCCGGGCGCATTCCAGTCCCCGTTCCCCTTCCCGTTCCCCTTCCCTCTCCCAGCGCACAACGGGCGTTGGGATAGGGAAGGGGATCGGGAAGGACGACTCCGATGTCGAATCAGGTCCACTGCGGCTGCGGGCGGGTCCACCCCTTTCCGCTTCAGGGACATGCACGGGCGGCCGGGGTTGCAGGCGTTCGCGGCCCGCTTTCCTTTCGAGCTTACTTCTTCGAGCCATTCCCGCTTGGCATGGCGGGCCGCGCCCTTGCCTTCGGGGGCTTGGGCGCAAGGGGCAGCGTGGCGGGTCCCACGCGGATGCGCTTCCAGCCACGTCTACGCGCTTCCTCGTCGAACAGCTCAGCCGCGCTCCTCGGCTTCATGGATTCACCTCGAGGTCACGCCTTCTTCGCCTCGCGCCGCATGGACTCGATCACCCACATGCGGATGAGCGA
>CAZYRM010000293.1:0-6597 GCA_964649705.1 uncultured Planctomycetia bacterium | reverse complement strand
TCGATCGCGTGCTCCAGCTCCCTGACGTTCCCAGGCCAGCGGTAGTCCAGGAACTGGGACATCACCTCGCGCGAGCACCCCGTGATCCGCTTCCCGAACGCCGTGGAGTACTTCTCCAGGAAGTGGTTGATCAGGAGCGGGACGTCCTCCTTGCGGTCCCTGAGCGGCGGGAGGGCCACCGGGACCACCTTCAGGCGGTAGTAGAGGTCCTCACGGAACTTCCCCTCCTTCACGAGCTGACGAAGGTCCCGGTTCGTCGCCGCCACGACGCGGACGTCCACCTTCCGCGTGCGCGTTTCGCCGACCCGCTCGAACTCGCGGTCTTGCAGGACCCTCAGGAGCTTCACCTGCGTGTTCGGGCTCACCTCCCCGATCTCGTCGAGGAAGATCGTCCCGCCGTCCGCTGCCTCGAAGCGTCCGATCTTGTCGGTGAAGGCGTGCGTGAACGACCCGCGGACGTGCCCGAAGATCTCGCTCTCCAGGAGCGTCTCCGCCAGCGCGCTGCACGAGACGCGCACGAACGGCTTCTTCGCGCGCGGGGACAGGAAGTGGATCGCACGGGCGACCAGGTCCTTCCCCGTGCCGCTCTCTCCGTTCACGAGGACCGTCGCGTTCGTGCGGGCCGCCTGTTCGATCAGCTCGTAGGCCGCCTGCATCGTCTCGCTCTTCCCGATCAACCCGTGCAGCCTGTACCGCCTCGTGAACTCCCTCGTCGGAGGCTCCACGTCGCGCTTCCCGACGGAGAAGGCCGTGACATCCGAGAACGTCTCCACGCCGCCGATGGCGATGCCCTCGGCGTCCCTCATCACCCGGGCGTTCTTCAGGATGACCAGTTCGCGCCCGTCCTTCGCGACGATTCGGCACTCCAGGTTCGACAGCTCGCCGCAGTCGAAGAGGGGGCACATCGCCTCCTTGCCGCAGCAGGAGCGACAGGGGTGCGCGAACCCGTCGAGCTCGTCGCAGCGCTTCCCCACGACCTCGTCGCGCGTGCGGCCGGTGATGCGCTCGGCCTCCCCGTTCCACGCGGTGACCACGCCGTGGACGTCGACGGCCATCAGTCCCGTGGCCATCGCGTCGAAGAGGTTGCCAAGACTCCTGGCATCCAGCGGTCCATCCATCGTTCTTACCCTCTGGGGACGGCGGGCGGACCCGGCGAACCGGCGCTCGTCCCTTCCAAGCAGTGCTCCAGCACCTTGAGAAGCTCCGCGCGTCGGAACGGCTTCCCGATCATGTCGACCGCCCCTTCCCTCAACGCCTCGCCGTACAGCTCCCAGTCGCCGAACGCCGTCATCAGGAGGACCGGCAGGTTCGGCCAGGACTTCCGGATCGCCCGCAGCAGGTCCATCCCCTCGATCCCCGGCATCCGCACGTCGGTCAGCACGATCCCGAACGTGCCCCCCTGCAGGCGCTCCAGCGCCCGGGCGCCGTTCTCGGCGAGGTCGACGTCGTACCCTTCCGACTGTAGGATCTCCGAGAGGAGGGAACGTGCGTCAGCGTCGTCCTCGACGACCAGGATCCGACACTTCCTACTGTCCATGCGCCCCCCCTGACGCCACCGGCATAGCCTCGTGTGCGAGCGCCATCGGGAGGCGGAACACGAACGTGGTCCCCTTCTCCGGCTCGCTCGTCACGACGATCTCGCAGCCATGGGCGTCCAGGATGCTCTTCACGATCGACAGCCCCAGCCCCGTCCCCCCGTACCTGCGTTTCGAGGAGCCATCGGCCTGCCAGAAGCGGTCAAAAATCCGGGGCAGGTGCTCCGGCGCGATCCCGACCCCCGTGTCCCACACCGTCACCTTTGCCTGCGGGCCGTCCGCCTCCAGCCTGAGTCCCGCCTCGCCGCCGCGGTCCGTGAACTTCAGCGCGTTCGACAGGAGGTTGAGCACGACCCTCGAGATCCGCTCCCGGTCCGCCGACACGTAGAGCGGCGAGCTCGGAACGCTGATCACGACCTGGACCCCTCGCTGCCCCGCGAGGACATCGGTCGTCTTTTCGGTCTGCCACGCCAGCTCCCTGAGGTCGAAGTCGACCTTGATGAGCCGAACGCGCCCGCTCTCGAAGCGACTGGCCTCCAGGAGCTCATCAATGAGCGACATGAGCCGCTCCTCGTTGCGCTCCATGACCTTGAGGCCGTCCTCCTGCTTCGAGGTGAGGGGGCCCATGCGCCCCGAGAGGATCTGCTCCGTATACCCCGAGATGCAGACCATCGGCGTGCGCAGCTCGTGGCTGACGTTCGCGATGAACTCGGACTTCAGGCGGTCCAGGTCCTTCAGGCGCTCGTAGGCGCGCTCGAGCTCGACGACCTTCGTCTCGAGGGCCCCAAGCAGCTCGTGGATCTGGGAGTCCTTCCGCTTGCGGATCGTCCCCATCGCGCCGAAGACGAGCGCAAACAGGAACGGGTGCGTCAGGAAGATGATCTGGATGGGATGCTCCGCGATGCAGGAGAAGGTCGCGCTCAAGGGGAGCCCGCGGGCCCAGAGCTCGATCCCGATGCAGACGATCGGGACGGGGAGCCCCCAAAGGAAGCCGAAGAGCAGGTACGGGTTCTCGCGGAGGCGGTAGGTGCTCCGCTCGATGAACGCGTGGAGGAACTCACGCACCACCGTGGGGAGCGCGGCACGGAACCCCGTTCCCACGGGTGAAGAGGTGACCATGGCGTCCCCCACGTCTAGCGGGCAGCCGCCTTGGATGCGGCCTTCTCGAGCGTCTCCTCCACCCACGACCGGGCGGTCATCATCGTCGAGAAGCCGACGGTCGTCGTGGCGAGGAACGCCACGTGGAGAAGCTCTTCGGGCGTGGCGCCCTTCTCGAGCGCGAGGCGGGTGTGGGCGTGGACTGCGCCCTCCAGGCGGGCGCCAATGGCTATGCCGAGTTTCACAAGCTCCCGGCACTTCTCCTCGAGCGGACCGGCATCATGGCATTGCCGCCCGAGTTCCTCATACGCCGCGACCAGCTCCGGATACCGTTGCTTGACTTGCTGGTACGGCCTGGGCGCCCCCATTGCGGGTTCCTACCTTTCGGATAGCACTCTCCGTGGGTTGGGCCCGAAGGGGCAGTCCACTCACCTCACGTCGAAGACTGGCTGGCCCGGGGGACGGGGGGCAGAGGCCCCGCCACAGACTCCCTGCCCCCCAACATGTACCCCCCTGGCCAGTCGCCAGATTTATCGTTCCCTCACTTGCCGTAACCGTTCGCGTGTCGAATCGGTCGCCCAACCCTTGAGCAACCGCCATGCCGCGGCGCGCAGATCTCATGTCTCGTGTAACTCGCGCAAAGTCTGCTAGTTGAGGAGGTGCCCGGAGATCCGCCTCCGGTCCCCTCGGAACCGGGGGGTCGCACTGGAAACGAGCTTCTCATTTCCAGGAAAACAGGCGTTGCCTTGCCGGGTCGAAGCCTTAACGGACCCACCGTTGCCGTGAACAGTCCGGATCGACGCCGGAACGGCGGGCGACGTTGCGGCATCATCTGCTTCCGTCCGCCATTGCGCGCACCCCGTCGTACCTTCCCGCCGGCTCACGGGCTACGAGTTCGGGCGAACAACCGTTTCCTGGCACGGCGATTGAGAGGCATGAACGCTCGCCCGTTCACCGAGGAGGCGCCATGGAAGCCGATCTCACTGTCGTCACGCTCGCGGAAGGGGATCTCCTGGACCGCTGCGCCGCACTCAGGGAGACGGTGGCCGGGCTCGCCCCGGGCGCTACACTGTATGTCTCGGGGTCGGCGGACCTTCCCGAGGTCCTCGATCGCGTCTCGACGCCCGAGCTCACGCCGTGGCACCTGCTGGCGGGCCCGATCGGGATCGAGGCCTGGGCGCGCAAGGAAGGCGCATGAGGGAGGAGCGAGAATGACCCCGTTCGTTCCAGGGGATCGACCGGATTTCCAAGAGATCTCCTACCTTAAGGAGGCCGGCGTCGCCACGGTGACGTTCCGTCGCCCGGAGGCGCACAACGCCTACACGACCCACACGCTCGCCGAGCTGGTGGAGGCCTTCAAGGTCGCCTCGTGGGACGACTCCGTCGGCGTCATCGTGCTGACGGGCACGGGCACCCGCGCCTTCTGCACCGGGGGCGACGTCCGCGAGTACCAGTCGACCTACACCAAGCGGCCTCACGACTACTGGAAGTACATGAACCTGTTCCGCGGGTACATCGAGGGAATCCTCGACTGCGGCAAGCCCGTGATCGCGAGGCTCAACGGCATGGCGGTGGGGGGAGGGAACGAATCCCACCTCGCGTGCGACCTCTCCGTCATCGCGGAGCACGCCTGGGTCGGCCAGGTCGGCGTCGGGGTGGGCTCGGTCGCCTGCGGCGGCGCCACGCAGTGGCTCCCGCTCTTCGTCGGGGACCGCCGCGCGCGGCAGATGCTCCTCCTCAACGAACGGATTCCCGCGAAGCAGGCGCTCGAGTGGGGCCTCGTCACCAAGGTCGTCCCCTCGGTCCGCCGCGGGGACGCATGGGTCGAGGGTCCGACGACGGAGCAGATCGACCTCGCGCAGAAGGCGCAGGGCGGGTACAGGATCGACCTGTCGCTCCTCGACGCCGCCGTGGCCGACCTCGCGCGCCAGCTCCTCGACAAGTTCCCCGAGTGCGCGAGGTACACGAAGGAGCAGACGAACTTCTGGAAATCACTCTCGTGGCACCAGACGGTCGGCCACGCACGGGAATGGCTCGCGCTGCACTTCGCGAACGTGGAGCCGTACGAGGGGATGACGGCCTTCGCGGAGAAGCGGAAGCCCCGGGTGAGGGAACTGCGCGAGTCGGCGGCCCAGGGGGGCGCGCCGGAGTTCCTGTGGGGGCCGTACGGGCGCGCCTGCGGGGCGTGCGGAGCGAAGGGGCTGCCTGAGTCGTTCAAGTTCTGCGGGGTCTGCGGGGCATCGCTGGGAGGCCCGGTCGCGGGGGGAGGGAAGGCGTGAGCAGGGAGTGGGTCGACGTCCGCGTAGAGGGGGCGATCGCGGAGGTCGTGCTCAGGCGTCCCCCTCACAACGTCCTGAACCGCGCGATGATCGGCGAGCTGCGCGGGGCGGTCTCCGAGGCGATTTCGCGCAAGGAAACGCGCGTCCTCTTCCTCAGGGGCGAGGGCAAGTCGTTCTGCGCGGGCGTGGACATCGGCGACCACATGCCCGGGAAGTTCGAACAGGCGATCCCGGAGTTCGACGCGCTCGCACGGGAGATCGCCGACGCCGAGGTGCCCTCGGTCGCGTTCCTCCACGGGAACGTGCTGGGAGGGGGACTCGAGCTGGGGATCGCGACGGACCTCGCCTATGCGTCCGCGGGGGCGAAGCTGGGGCAGCCCGAGATCAAGCTGGCGGTCTTCCCGCCCTTCGCGGCGGCGCTCGCGCCGTCGCTGCTCGGCGCGCGCCGCGCGGCGGAGCTGGTGCTGACGGGAAAGACGTACACGGCCGCCGAGGCGCGCGACCTGAGCCTCGTGAACGCGGTCTTCCCGGACGAGGAGGCGGAGGCGAAGACGCGCGAGGTGGTCCGCGGGATCGCCTCGCTCAGCCGCCCCGCGCTGGTCCTGGCGAAGAAGGCCCTGCGGAGTTGCGATCGCGAGCGTCGCGACCGCCTAGTCGAGGCGGAGCGGATCTACGTCTCGGAGCTGATGAAGCACACGGACCCGGTCGAAGGACTGACGGCGTTTCTCGAGAAGCGCCCGCCGAGCTGGAAAGACGCGTAGAGCAAGGAGAGGCGACATGAAGGCAGCCGTCTACCGCTCAGGCTCGACCCTGACCGTCGAAGAGGTCGCGATCCCCGAGATCGCGGACGACGAGATCCTCGTGAAGGTCGCCGCGTGCGGCGTCTGCCACACCGACCTCCACTACCTCGATCACGGCGTCCCGACGTTCAAGAAGCCCCCCCTCACGCTGGGCCACGAGGCGTCCGGGATCATTGCCCGCGCCGGCCGCGGCGTGAACTCGGTCCGCGAGGGGGACCGCGTCCTCCTGCCCGCGGTGGTCACCTGCGGCCACTGCGTGATGTGCCGCGAGGGGCGCGAGAACATCTGCATGAACATGAAGATGTTCGGCAACCACATCGACGGCGCCTTCGCGGAGTACGTCAAGGCCCCGGCAAAGGACGCCATCCCGCTCCCGCTCGACCTCCCGCTGGAGGAGTCCTGCATCATCGCGGACGCCCTCTCGACGCCCTTCCATGCCGTCCGGAACCGCGCGCGCGTGCTCCCCGGAGACACCGTCGCCGTCTTCGGCTGCGGGGGCGTGGGGATCAACGTCGTCCAGATCGCCGTGGCCTGCGGCGCGAAGGTCCTGGCCGTGGATGTCTCCCCGGAGAAGCTGGAGCTGGCCGTGGCGTTCGGGGCCTCCGAGGTCGTGCTGCCGAAGGAGGGCGAGAACGTCGCCAAGACGATCCGCGGCAAGACCGACGGCGGGGTGGACGTGGCGATCGAGGCGATCGGCAACCCGATCACCCTGGGGCAGGCGTTCGACTCGGTCAAGCGGGGAGGGCGGCTATGCATCGTGGGGTACTCGGACAAGCCGTTCACGATCGCGGCGGCGAAGGTGATGTTCCACGAGATTGAGATCGTGGGCTCGCTGGGCTGCCGCCCGGTCGACTACCCGCGCATCATCGAGATGATCCGCGCGGG
>CAZYRM010000292.1:0-6660 GCA_964649705.1 uncultured Planctomycetia bacterium | reverse complement strand
CGGGACGGGCGGGGGGATCTCCCAGTCTCCGACCCAGGTCAGCCAGAACCCGGCCATCCAGGTGGGCGCCGGGGGAAACCTGTTCGTCGTCTGGCAGGAGACGTTGCCGACGGGAAACGTCGAGATCTACGGGCGCCAGTTCAACGGCGCGGCGTGGGTCGACTTCGGACCCGGGTCCGCGGTCAGTGGTGGGGTCTCGATCACGCCGGGCCGGTCGATCACGCCGGAGCTGTGCATGCACCCGGCGTTCACGGACGTCTTCCTGTGCGTCTGGGCCGACTTCAGCGATCCGCAGGGGGACGCTGAGATCTACGCGAAGTGGTTCGACAACGGCCAGTGGCGCGAGATCGGGACGTTCTCGGCGCGGTTCGGCGGAGTCTCGAATACGGCCGGGCAGTCGCTCTCTCCGTGCTGCGGGGTCACGAACGCGGCGACGCCGGTGGCCTTCGTGTCCTGGCAGGAGTTCAGCGGCACGAACTACGAGGTGTTCGTCCGCAGCCTCACCCTGATCGGGCCGGTGGCCGACTCCAACCACGAGTTCGTGGTGGGCGGAGGCACGGGCGGACGGGGCGAGTACCGCGTGTTCGACAACGGGACCACCGTCCCGCCGTACCTGCCCCTCGACCTCCGCGTGGCGCCGTTCGCGGCCGGGTACAACGCCAATCCGGGCGCGTTGCACCCCGCCTGCGGCGACGTGGACGGGGACGGTCTCGACGAGGTCATCCTCGGCCAGGGTCCGTTCCCCGGCGGGGCCGGAGGGTTCGTGGCGGTCCTTCGCGATCACACGGGGCGGTTCGACCAGCTCGCGATGCTCCGGTTCCCGTGGACGGCCTACAACAACGCGAACGGCGCGGTCTACCCCGCGGCGGGCGACCTCGACGGCGACGGGCGCGACGAGATCGTGATGGGCATGGGGACCTTCGCGGGGGGCGGCTTCTTCGCGGTGTTCGACGACGAGGTCGCACTCTTCGCGTTCCGCCGCTTCGTGCGCGCGGGCTCCCCGTCGTACAACTCCCTGAACGGGGAGATCCACCCGGCGTGCGGCGACGTGGACGGCGACGGCGTCGCCGAGATCGTCGTCGGCCTGGGGCGCGGGGGGGCAGGCGTGGTGACGGTGCGCGACGACATGAACGCCGGCTTCGTCGGGCTCGGGGCCATGACCTATCCGAACGCGGCGTACAACTCGGCCAACGGGACGACCTGGCCCTCCTGCGGAAACCTCACGGGCGGCGTGGGGGCGGAGACCGTCGTCGGACCGGGGCAGGGCGGGTCGGGGCTCGCATACATCTACGGCGACCGCGCGCTGGGCTTCAAGCGCGTGGGCGGGCTCCAGTTCCCGTGGAGCCGGTACAACACGTCGGTCGGTGAGGTGCGCCCCGCGGTCGGCAACCTCGACCCGGACCTGGCGCTCGAGGTGGTCGGCGGGACGGGGCCGTTCCCGGGCGCCGGCACGGGCGGCTTCCTCTTCGTCTTCAACAATGTGACGACGGGGGCAGGGGCCGCCGGGCGGTTTGTGCAGTACGTCAACACCAACGCGACCTACAACAACACGAACGGCGAGACGTTCCCGGCGACCGGGCAGCTCCGGTAGCCTCCTACAACGCGATCGGCAGGCCCGCCGGCTCCGCAGAGGGACCGGCGGGCCCTTCCGCCGCTCGCGGATCGGGCAGTTCGAGGCAGCGAGGCCTCTGGTGATGGAGGGAGCGACATGGCTCGGCAGAAGTGGATCCTGGTTTCGGCGGTCACTTTCCTCGCATTCGCCCCGGGGGCCTGGGCCCTCACCGGCGGGCCGGACGCGGGCGGATACACCTTCACCGATAGCAACGAGGCGGGCGGTCCGGCTTTCAGCTTCGTCCCGCTCGTCGGAGCCACGGAGTGCCCGTCGAGCGGCGGCGGGCTGCTCGCGGACGGCGACCTGGTGAACTCGGGCTCCATCCCCATCGGATTCACGTTCAACTACTACGGCACCAACTTCACGACGGTGTTCATCAGCGCGAAGGTCTTCCTCTCGTTCGGGACGGGGAGCTCTGACTTCGGCTCCGACCCCATGCCGTCGACCAACACGCCCAACAACATCATCGCGTTCAACTGGAACGACATCGACCCGAGTGCGACCGCGGGCGACACGATCCGCTTCCAGACCGCCGGCGCCGCACCCAACCGGACCTTCACCGTCGAGTTCCTGGGAACAGGTCACTTCAGTGCCGGGGCGTTTCCGATCCGCGTCCAAGTACAGCTCCGGGAGACCACGAACGAAATCCTGATGCAGATCGACGACGCGACGGCGGACGGCTCGTCTACCTCGATCGGCATCGAGAACGGGACCGGGACGGTCGGTCTGCAGTACCTCCGCAGCTCGACCGCGGGCACGATCCTCAACGACACGGCGATCCTCTTCGCGCCGACGTTCCCGAACCGGGTGACCGACCTGGCGGCCGCGGGTTCGAGCGTGAGTACGATCACTCTGAACTGGACCCACGCGGGCGACAGGGGGACGCTGGGCACGGCGGTGCCGGGCCCGGACTTGCGGTTCTCGCCGACGAACATCACGAACCAGGCCGACTACAACGCCGCGCCGCAGCCGGCGCCCCAGCCGGCGGGCGGAGCCGGCGGGACCGCGGCGGGGCCCTTCGTGGTCGGAGGGCTCAACGAGGGAGAGACGCGGTTCTTCGCCATCGAGTACGTCAATGCCGCGGGCAACCGCTCGATCCTCTCGAACGTGGTCGCGGGAACGACGCAGAACATCCCGCCCTCGACGGTGGCCGACCTCACTGTGGGGGCCGTTACGGACACCACGATCCCGCTCACCTGGACCCACTCGGGCGACGACGGGATGGCTGGGACGGCCACGACCGTCAATCTGAGGTTCTCATTTACGCCCATGGCCACGCAGGCGCAGTTCGATGCGGCGACGGCCGTGGTTCCCCCTGTGACTCTCGGGGCCGGCGGAACGCCGGCGGCCTACACCATCACCGGGTTGCCCCCTGATACGGCTGTGTTCATCGGCCTCCAGTACGGCGACGAGGTCCCGAACCTCTCCGGCATCGCCTTCGTGACGGTCTCGACACTCGACCTCGTGGCGCCCTCGCCCATCGCGGACCTGCAGATCATCAGCGTCGTCGGGACCGTCGTGACCGTGCAGTGGACCAACACCGGGGACAACGGGGTCGCCGGCACAGCGACCACGGTGGACCTCCGCATGCGTCAGGACGGCTGCTTCTCCCTCGTCGCGGGGGACTTCGCGGGCGCGGCGGTGCCGCCGATCATCGACGTCGCGGGGGAGCCGGCGCCGACGGGCCCCGGAACCGTGCAGACCTTCTCGTTCGACACGGGCTCCTTCTTCCTGAGTTTCAGCGTCGGCATGGTCGTCCGGGACGAGGTGCCCAACACGAGCGGCGTATCCAACCAGCCGGTCTGCGGCGTGACCGCGGCCCCGACGTGGGATCCCACCATCCCGGGCGCGGCCTCAGGCGGCGGGATCTCCAATACGACGGCCGCCTCGGTCGACCCGTGCATGGACATCAACCCCCAGACGAACCAGCCTGGCGTCGTCTGGACCGACCGCGACACGGTGGTCGAGAGCGATCTCGAGATCTTCATGCGAGAGAGCAACGGCGCCGCGTTCCAGGAGCTGGACCTCTCCGGAAGCGGCGACGGACTCTCCGACAACGCGACTCCGAGCCAGTTCTCGAGGATCGCGTACGATGTGCTCGGGCAGGCCGTGGTCGCCTGGCAGGACGTCGACGACGTCAACGGCGACGCCGACATCTACGTCCGCCGCTTCGAGGCCGGGGCCTGGGCCGAGATGGCCGCGTCCGGGACGGGGAGCGGCATCAGCACGACCCTGAACAACTCCTCCACGGGGCCGTCCGTGGAGATCAATCCGGTCGGCGGGCAGCCCGGGGTGGCCTGGGTGGAGTTCTCCCTCGGCGACTTCGAGATCTTCTTCCGCGAGTTCGACCCGGCGGCCCTGCCGGCGGCGACCTGGCTGCAGCGCGCGAGCTCGGGGCAGAACCAGGGGGTCTCGGGCAACGGCGGCGTCAGCCTCCAGCCGAGCCTGGCGTACGACCCGGCCGGGCAGCCCGTCATCGCCTGGGCTGACAACTCGAGCGGCAACTACGAGATCTACGTGCGCCGGTTCAACATCGCCGGGAATACCTGGGAGGAGCTCGCCGGGTCCGCGACAGGCGGCGGCATCTCCCGATCCCCGGCCCAGGTGAGCCAGAACCCGTCGCTCCAGGTCGGCACCGGGGGAAACCCGTTCGTGGTCTGGCAGGAGACGCTTCCGACGGGGAACGTCGAGATCTACGGGCGTCAGTTCAACGGCGTGGCGTGGGTCGACTTCGGACCCGGGTCCGCGGCGGCCGGCGGGATCTCGATCACGCCGGGGCGGTCGATCACGCCGGAGCTGTGCGTGCACCCGGCGTTCACGGACATCTTCCTGTGCGTCTGGGCCGACTTCAGCGACCTGCAGGGGGACGCGGAGATCTACGGGAAGTGGTTCGACAACGGCGCGTGGCGGGAGCTCGGGACGTCATCGGCGCGCTTCGGTGGGATCTCGAACACGGCCGGGCAGTCGCTCTCGCCGTGCTGCGGGATCACGAACGCGGCGACGCCGACGGCCTTCGTGTCCTGGCAGGAGCTCAGCGGCACGAACTACGAGGTCTTCGTCCGCAGCCTCACCCTGGTCGGGCCGGTCGCCGACTCGAACCACGAGTTCGTCGTCGGCGGAGGCACGGGCGGTCGCGGCGAGTACCGCGTGTTCGACAACGGCACGGCGGCGTTCGCACCGCTCGACCTCCGCACCGTGCCCTTCTCGGCGGCCTACAACGCCAATCCGGGCGCCTTGCACCCCGCCTGCGGCGACGTCGACGGGGACGGCCTCGACGAAGTCATCCTCGGCCAGGGGCCCTTCCCCGGCGGGGCCGGTGGATTCGTGGCGGTCATCCGCGATCATACGCAGCGGTTCGACCAGCTCGCCATGCTCCGGTTTCCGTGGACGGCCTACAACAACGCGAACGGCGCGGTCTACCCGGCGGCGGGCGACCTCGACGGCGACGGGCGCGACGAGATCGTGATGGGCATGGGGACCTTTGCCGGTGGCGGCTTCTTTGCCGTGTTCGACGACCAGCCGTCGCTCTTCGCGTTCCGCCGCTTCGTGCGCGCGGGCTCTCCGTCCTACAACTCCCTGAACGGGGAGATCCACCCGGCTTGCGGCGACGTGGACGGCGACGGGGTCGAGGAGATCGTCGTCGGTCTCGGGCGCGGCGGCGCCGGGCTGGTGACGGTCCGCGACGACATGAATGCGGGCTTCGGCGGGATCGGGGCCATGACCTACCCGAACGCGGCGTACAACTCGGCGAATGGGACGACCTGGCCCTCCTGCGGAAATCTCACGGGCGGCGTGGGGGCGGAGACCGTCGTCGGACCTGGGCAGGGCGGGTCGGGGCTCGCCTACATCTACGGCGACCGAGCATTGGGCTTCAAGCGCGTGGGCGGGCTCCAGTTCCCGTGGAGCCGGTACAACACGTCGGTCGGTGAGGTGCGCCCCGCGGTCGGCAACCTCGACCCGGACCTGGCGCTCGAGGTGGTCGGCGGGACGGGGCCGTTCCCGGGCGCCGGCACGGGCGGCTTCCTCTTCGTCTTCAACAATGTGACGACGGGGGCAGGGGCCGCCGGGCGGTTTGTGCAGTACGTCAACACCAACGCGACCTACAACAACACGAACGGCGAGACGTTCCCTGCCACCGGGCAGCTCCGGTAGCATCTCACAACGCGTTCGGCAGGCCCGCCGGCTCCGCAGAGGGACCGGCGGGCCTTTCCGCTTAGAAGCGCCAGATCCCTTTCGCGGCGAAGAGGCCGAGCAGGAAGACGGCCAGCCCGAGACCCAGCGCGGCCAGCTCCCAGGCAACGGCCGCGCCGCCGGCGGAGGGTTCCTTCCCCTGGCGCAGCGCCGCGACGAGGAGCCACGCCAGGAGGCCGCCGACGAGCCCCGACCCCAGGCCCGCGGCGCTACGCCCGTACCAGTCGATGGTCACCTCGGCGCCGTGCTCCTTCCGCGCATCGTCCTCGGTCCCCCAGCACCACGTTCCCTCGATCGGGAGGTACCTCGGCAGCGAACGCTTCGCCGGCTCGATCGAGGCGAACACGAACCCGAGCGCCGTGCAGAAGACGAACGCGCAGGCGGCCAGGACGTCGGCGTCCCGCTTCATACCGACCTCACCATGACCACCGCGAGCCCGCAAACGAGGTTGAACCAGACGAGGAGAAAGGCGGTCCAGGAGAGGAGCCCGTACGTGGCCCGGATCCAGCGATCCTCCGCGAGCCCCTGACGGCGCAGGAGGAAGACGTAGGCGAGGAGCACGGCGAGGACGAGTGTCCCGAGGTTCTCCTTGAGGTCGAACACGAAGGGGACCGCGGGGTTGGCCTTCTCGAGGAACTCCGCTCTCACGCGGATCCGATAGGTGGGATAGACCACGCTCCCGACGAGCATCGTCGCCCCCGCGAGCAGCAGGGCGAGGTGCGTGAAGAGGCGGTGGACCTGGACGTAGCGCCCGCCACGGCGGATCGCGAGCCGCAGGAAGACGAGGTCGTGGGTGACGGCGCCCGCGGTCGCGGCCGCGAGGACCGCGTGGAGGACGAGGAGCGGCCGCGCCAGGG
>CAZYRM010000291.1:0-6668 GCA_964649705.1 uncultured Planctomycetia bacterium | reverse complement strand
CCTTGCGGCTCTCGACGTGGGGGACGAGGCTGACGATGACGCCGAGCCCGGAGCTGGAGATGAAGTTGAGGGCGGAGAGGTCGAGAATGATGCTCCAGGTCTTCCCCTTCATCAGCTCATCGACGGCGCGGTCGAGGCGCTTGGTGGTGTGCGCGTCGACGGTGCCGATGAGGCGCAGGCAGACGAGGTTGGGTCCGTAGAGTTCCTTCTTGACCGTGAAGTCGGTGACCGGCACGTTGCTTCTCCTGGAGTGGCGCCCGCGAGGGCGCCCTGGAGTCGCGCCCGTAAGGGCGCGGTGGATCGACGCCCGTAAGGGCGTCGGTCGCGCGCGGGGATTCTAGGGGCACCTCCCAGGAGTGTCAACCGGGACATGCGCCGCAAGATCGTCCTCCCGTTCATGCTCCTCTTCCTCGTGGGCTTCGGCGCACTGGTCGGCGTCGCCCTCTGGGCCAGCGCCCGCTCCGTCGAAGAGCGCGTCCTGGCCGAGGTTCACAGCCTCGCCGAGATCCTCTCGCCACAGCCGGACCTCCTACTCTCCCAGCCCACCATCGACCGTGTCGCGAAGGCGCTGCGGGCGGACTGCGTCGTCTACGGCGAGGTGGTTCCCGACTCGGCCCCGCCTCCAGTCTTGTCCAGCTCGAGCGGCATGGCCGCGGAGGTCCCCAACGAGCTGATGGACATGTTCGAGGGCATTCAGCAAGAACGCCTTCTGACGCCGTCCCCGTTGCGGAACCGCCGTTTTGGGGAGGCGTCTCGGGTTGCGTCCTACGTACCGCTCCAGGCCGCCGACGCCTCACGACGAGAGCGTGGCCTCTACGTCGTGTATGAAGCCGACGCCCTCTCTCAGGAGAAGCTGTCGGCGATGAAGCCGCTGATCCTCGTCTCGGCCATCGGCCTGGTCATCGTCCTCCTCGTCGGCTTCTGGATCGCCCGCAACCTCGCCGCTCCGCTCGAACGCCTCGCCGCTCGAACGGAGTCCCTCGCCCGCGGCGACTTCGAGCAAAAGGTCGAAATCGTCTCCGCCGACGAGCTCGGCCGCCTCGCGGCCTCCTTCAACACCATGCTCGACGCGATCCGTCGCCTGCAGGACGAGCGGGTCCGCGCGGAGAAGCTGGCCGCGCTCGGCCAGGTGACGGCGGGGATCGCCCACGAGATCCGGAACCCGCTCACGGCGATGAAGATGACGCTGCAGATCCTCCTCGAGGCGGAGCCCGCGGGCGACCGCCGCGAATCGCTCTCGGTCGTGCTCAAGGAGACGGAGCGCCTCCAGCTCACCGTGGACGGCCTTCTGGCCTACGCGAAGCCGCCCGAGCTCTCGCTGGCCCCCGGCGACCTGAACGACGTCGTCCGCGGGGCGCTGGGCGTGCTGGAGGCTCAGATGAAGCACGTCGGCGTCTCGCTGGAGTCGCGCCTCGGCGATCTGCCGCGCGTGGCACTGGACGCCCCCCGCATGCACCAGGTCGTCGTGAACCTCCTCCTGAACGCGGTGCAGGCCGCTGGGGCGGGCGGTCGGGTGACCGTCGCAACGGAGTCCACCGGCGGCGAGGTCCGCCTCTCCGTCACTGACAGCGGCCCCGGCATCCCCGAGGAGGCTCGCCCGCGTGTGTTCGAGCCCTTCTACTCCACGAAGACAGGCGGCATCGGCCTGGGGCTCGCCGTCTCCAAGCGCCTCGTGGACGACCACGGCGGCCGCCTCACCTTCGACGGCACCCCCGGCCGCACGACTTTCATCATCGCGCTCGGTGTCGCCTCGAGGGCGTAGAATCGCTCTCCCGGGCATCCGAATCAGGCGATCCTGGGTGTTGCCGTCATGCTCGCCACGATTCAGGGAAGTGACCCGAAGTAGATGTGGTTCCTTCCGTCCCCCGGGTCAATCGCAAGACGGATCCGCTGCAGTAGGCCCTCGTACCCGAGGATGACCAATTGTGGAGGCCAGCCACCCTCCTCCGCGACCAGGAATGTGGCCTCTGCAAGGAGGCTGTCACCTTCCTCCGCCATCATTTGCAGTTGCAAACGTGCGTGTCGACCGGACACCGGACCGTACGCAGTCGACAGCGTGGCCTTCCTGCCGAACAGAGACAGACCCAGTTCCTTTGCCAACTCTGCGCCAATGACACACATGCCCGCGCCGGTATCCAGTGCGGCGAGGAACACACAGGGCGTGGCCTCCAGTCCTGACTGTGCGAAGGCTTGCACCCCAACCCAGATGCGTGCGCCACTCCCTGATTGCAGGGGCGACATGTCGAGGTACTTGGCGCGTCCGGAGGAGAAGACCTGGTCCCCCAGTCTGAGCTCTGACGAGGGACTCATGCGATCCACACGACGAGAGGCGTTCGCTCGGGCTGAACCCTCTTGACGCTGGCCAGGAGCGTTGCCAGATCGACTGCCTCCGCGAGGAGCCTGTCCCCGCATAGGGCCACCCAGCGTCCCGCGTGTTCGTGCGAATGCGAAGAAATCCATGCGAATTCCTGGCTTCGATCTGGTCCCTGGACCCGGACAGCCTTCACCACCGCTGGGGCGACTACCTTCTGCCACTCGACGAGCTCCGGGTCGTTCGGGCGCCTCCGGAGCGCCTCCTCGACGAGCGCCCTGGCTCGCCGAAGATCCTGATGCTCCACTGCGGAGCGGATGCCGGCGAATTGACTCTGGCGTCCACCCATGCGGCCATCCGATCGCTCGAACGCAGTGCTCAAGGCGCGCCCAGGTGGCGCGTGCTGCACGCATCGACTGTTCATAGGAGGACCTGGAGGAGAGCAGCTGAGAACGAGTCCGCATCCAGGGGCGTCCTGTCCCATCCATCCCCGTCCGGTTTGGCGCGCATGATCGCCCATTCGTCGGGACCGAAGCGTACGATGGGCAGCCGGTTGTATTGCGAAATCAAGTCCACACGTCCCGTTGCGTTCATCACCCACCGCCCCTGCGGTACGACCTCCACTACGGCGCCCGAGGGGGTCTCGATGCGAAGCGCCCGCGCCGTGTAGCGTGGGTACTTCCCTTCATCGACCTCCATTTCGTACGTCTGGACCCTCAAGAGGTTGTTGGATTGAGGCGCTTTCAGGAATCCGTCGATCCGCGTCATCAGTTTCTCGAGGGCCGCCAGCCACTCTTCCAGGATCTTGGCCCACGAAGACGGAGAGGGCGCGGTGAAGAAGGCCTTCTGCTGCTGTCGAAGGTAGTCCAGGAGCGTCTCTTGATTGTTCACTGTAAGATCCGTCAAGAAGACCTGTCATTTTGGAGTATAGTTCGCCAGCCTCGTGCGAGTCAATGCCAGCCGAGTGGTCGGAGGCTTCAGGTCAGAGGATTGCCCGATCCAGGCCGGAGCAGACGCCACAGCGCGAGGCGGCCTGACGGCCGCCCAGGGTGAATGAACGAATGCCCTTCGGGGTCGGCCACTCTCAAGGCAGCGAGCAGCTCGGATTGGGTGATCCCGTTCCCAGGCGTGGGCGGTCCTTCGGTCGGGATTCCTCCCTGCGTCCCGTCGACATCTCCGTGCGCATCTGCGGATCGTTTTCCGCTTGCCCGGACCCCGCGGGTGTGGTCTCCTCACCCATTCACGCCAATCACTTGGGAGGAGGACACATGGCCCGGGCTCACCTGTGGATGCTCTCTCTCCTCGTTGCCAGCCTCGCGCTCTACGCCGATGATCCCGAGAAGGAGGCCCGCGCACATTACGAGGCCGGCCTCTCCGCGATGGCCGACCGCGACTGGGAGGTCGCACGCCAGCACTTCGCCCAGGCCCTCACCGAGGCCCCCAAAGCCTCCTTCGCCGAGGAGGCCGCCTTCCTCTCCGCCAAGGCCTTCGACCTCGCGCGCGACGACGAGCAGGCCGTCTCCGCCTATCGGCAGTTCCTCACCGAGCACCCCGCCTCCACATTGGCCCCCCGCGCCCGCTTCCTCGCCGCCGACGTCTACACCCGCCTCAAGCGCTTCGACCAGGCCGCCGAGGTCGTCCGCGCCGAAACCCTCGCCCTCGCCGGCGACGAGCGCCGCCAGGCCCTCGCGAAGTTCTACATCGACCTCGCCAACGAGTTCTACTCCCCTCCCGACCCCGCCCTCCCCTTCCCCCGCCGCCTCGGACAGGCCGTCGCCCCCCAGGACTTCAACCGCGCCCTCCAGTACTTCGCGAAGGCCCAGGAGGTCCTCGGCGCCACCCCCGAGCTCCTCGCCTCCCAGGCCTGGTGTCGCCTCCGCCTCCAGGACTGGGACGGAGCCGACCAGGCCGCCCGGGACCTCGTCAGCCGCTTCCCCCAGCACGGCCTCCGCGGCGACGCCTTCTACTATATTGGGTACGTCGCCTACGTGAAGGACGAGGGCCCCAAGGCCCGCGAGATCCTCTCCATCCTCCCCGACGAGCACGGCGACAGCCCCTTCTGCCCCGCCGCCCAGTTCCTCTTCGGCCTCACCTACAAGCCCAACGAGACCACCGACGAGGACGCCTTCAAGAAGGGCATCGCCGCGTGGGAGGAGTTCACCTCGAAGTACGGCTCCCACCCGCTCGCCCCCGAGGTCCACATGTGGATCGCCCAGTCCCACACGCACTGGGGCGACCACACCGCCGCGATCGCGACGATGGAGCGCTTCCTCGCCCGCTTCCCGCAGGACGCCCGCGCCCCCGAGGCCCAGTTCGCCATCGGCGAGGCCTTCTTCGCGCTCCAGAAGTTCGACGAGGCCACCCAGGCCTGGCAGAAGTTCCTCGCGACGTGGCCCAACGACCCGAAGTGGCAGACCGCCCAGGCCCAGGTCGTCGAGGCCGCCTGGCAGAAGGGGAAGACCCTCTTCGACGCCGAGAAGTACGAGGAGGCCATCGCCCCGTGGCAGGAATTCCTGCGCCAGTTCCCCCTCTCCGAGCACTGCGCCGAGATCCAGTACCAGCTCGGCGAGATTGCCTCGAAGCAGGACAAGGATGAGCAGGCGATCGCCGAGTGGGAAAAGGCCGTGAGCAAGTACGGCCAGTCCGAGTGGGCCGCCAACGCCGCCCTCGACATCGCGTGGTTCCACGAGCACATCCTCGCGAAGACCGAGGAAGACGTCGAGAAGGTCGTCGTCCGCTACCGGGAAATCCTCCAGCAGTACCCGAACTCCAGCGCCGCGCACCAGGCTGGCGAGAACCTCCGCGACATGCTCCAGAAGTCGCTCGAGGTCCACGTCGCCCGCGCGTACGCCACGAACGAGAAGCCGCTGATCACCGTCCATACGCGCAACGTGAAGAAGCTCTCCTACCGCGCCTACAAGATCGACCTCGAGGAGTACTTCCGAAAGAAGCAGTCCCTCGGCGGCGTGGAGGAGATCGCCGTCGAGATCGTGAAGCCCGACCAGACGTGGGAGGAGGACGTCCCCGACTACCTCCCCTACCGCCTCGTCGAGCGCGACACCGAGGTCCCGCTGGAGGGCGCGGGCGCCTGGGTCCTCTCCATCGCGACGGTGAGCGAGGGCGCCTCCGCGGGCGAGTTCGCCGCGACCGTCCTCGTCGTGCGGAGCGACCTGGCCGTCGTCACGAAGACCACGCCGAACCAGGTCCTCGTCTTCGCGCGGAACGAGGCCACGGGGAGGCCCTGGCCCGGCGCGCGGGTCCTCGTCTCCGACGGGACGAGCGTGAAGCACGAGCTGACCACGTGCGCCGACGGGACCGTGCTCCAGTCCTGGGACGAGACCTGGGGAGAGGTCCGCGTGTTCGCCCTCGACGGGGCGCACGTCGCGGAGTCGATGGGGACGCTCCAGGGCGGAGTCGCCTGGGGCTACCAGACGAAGGGGTACGTCTACACGGACCGCCCCGCCTACCGACCGAACCAGACCGTGAACTGGAAGGCGATCCTCCGCAAGGTCGGCGGAGGGTACTACACCACGACGGCGGGCGAGAAGGTCAAGGTCGAGGTCCGCGCGCCGAACGGGCTCGTGATGTACGAGCGCGAGCACGCCACGAACGAATTCGGGACCGTGACGGGCGAGGTGACCCTCGGCGACGAGCCCGCCCTCGGCGAGTACCAGGTCAAGGCGACCATCGCCGAGAAGGACTTCGTCGGGACCTTCCAGGTCCTCGAGTACAAGAAGCCCGAGATGGTCGTCGACATCGCCGCTGACAAGGAGTGCGTCGTCGCGGGCGACGAGGTCAAGGCGACCGTCCAGGTGAGCTACGCCTTTGGCGGGCCGGTGCGGAACGCCGAGGTCGTCTACCAGGTCCTGAGCGGCCCCTACGCCTTCGACCGGACGCGCTACGAGGAGTTTGGCTGGTTCGTCGCCGCCGTCAGCTCGCGGGAGCGCGAGACGACGCGCGAGGGAGAGTTCCTCTCGCAGGGGCGCACGACGACCGACGCGAACGGCATGGCCGAGGTCCGCTTCCGCACGCGCGGGGGCGCCGACGCGACGTACACCGTCGTCGCCGCGGTCCAGGACGCCAATCGCCAGTGGGTCACCGGGGCCGCGAACGTCCCGGCGACCGTCGTGGACGGCTTCGCCGTGGTGAAGACAGCGCGGAGGTTGTACCAGCCCAAGGAGCGCGTCACGGTGAACGTCCTCACGGTGAACGCGCTGCACTCGCCGGTCGCCCGCGAGGGCAAGGTGATCGTCGCGCGCGTGCGCGATGTCGACGGTCACGAGGTCCGCGACCCGATCTCCGACTACGACACGCGGACCGACGCGCAGGGGAAGGCCGAGGTCCAGATCGCCATCGA
>CAZYRM010000290.1:0-6734 GCA_964649705.1 uncultured Planctomycetia bacterium | reverse complement strand
AGGGCGACCATGGGAGTGCTCTCGAAGAAGGGCGCCACGGAAACGAAAAAACCCACCGCGTCGTGCGACTGCGGTGGGTCTCGTTGTCTTCCGTGCGCCGGGGCCTGCTGCTAGGCCCCGCTGGACACAACCACTCCCACCGCGCCGCTGCACGTACAACACATGCACATGGCGGCCTCCTCGGTGGTCAGGTTGTGCGCCTTCGAAATCATCTCGGACTCGATTCGACCGTGAGGGGAGATTCTAGGGCCCCGGACGCGGCTGTCAAGAGCATTGACCTCCGCCCGGGGGGATAGGGCGACCTCCCCGCCGTGGAGGCTATCGGCATTCCGGGGACTTCGCGCGGAGGACCGGAGATTGCCTCATGTCGTCGGCTCCGACGGAACGGCACGAGAAGGACCTTGTTCGGAGACAGTTGAGATATAAAGTTTCCGAGTCGCTAGCATTCCCCTTGCGGCCGCGGCACCGTATGGCTATGGTGTTGCTGAATCGACGTTGCGCCTGAACGTCGGTTCCGCCCCGACCGCTAACGGAGCGCCCCCGCCAAAAGGGCACCGGTACACTTTCCCATGGGGCGCCCGCTCCACGCCGACCGCATCCAGCGTCTCGGCACCGAAAACGCCTTCAAGATCGGCGTCGACATCCGCCTGTGCGAGGCCGAAGGGAAGAAGGTCGTCCGCCTCAACCTCGGTGAGCCCGACTTCGACTCCCCCGCGCCCGTCAACGAGCGGGCCATCCGGGAGATCTCTGCGGGCAACTCCCACTACTGCGACCCGCAGGGCCTCCTGTCCTTCCGCGAGTCGATCGCGCGGCGCATCCAGCGCACCCGGGGCATCCCGGTCTCTGCCGACCAGGTCGTCGTCACCCCGGGCGCCAAGCCTCCGATCCTCTATGCCATTCTGTCCTATGTGAACCCCAACGACGAGGTGATCTACCCCAGCCCCGGGTTCCCGATCTACGAATCGGCCGTCCAGTTCGCCGGGGGCGTCCCCGTCCCGCTTCACCTGGAGGAGTCCCGCGGCTTCCGCTTCACCGCGGCCGACGTGGAGAAGCTCATCTCCCCCCGGACGCGCGTGATCATCCTCAACTCCCCGTCCAACCCGACGGGAGGGGTCCTCACGAAGCAGGACATCGAGGCCCTGGCCGACGTCGTCCGCCGCCGCTGCGCGCCCGACGTCCGGATCTACTCCGACGAGGTCTACGAGGACATCCTCTTCGATGGCGCGAAGCACGAGAGCATCGCCGCCTGCGAGGGGATGCGAGAGCGCACGATCGTCGTCTCCGGGCACTCCAAGAGCTTCTCGATGACGGGCTGGAGGCTCGGGTACGCCGTCCTCCCGAACCGCGACGAGGCGGAGGTCTTCAAGAACCTGAACGTCAACCTCATCTCGTGCACCCCCCCGTTCGTGCAGCTCGCCGGCGAGGAGGCCCACGAGAACCCCGCGATTCCCCCGATCGTGGCGGGGATGGTCAGGCAGTTCCAGGAGCGGCGCGACTGGGTCGTCCCGGCCCTCAACGCGATCCCCGGCGTCACCTGCGCGAAGCCGATGGGGGCGTTCTACGCCTTCCCGAACGTCGGCGGGGTCTGCGAGTCGCTCGGCATCCTGGCGGCCTGGTCCTCGATGCCCCGCGAGCGGCGCGAGCGGACCTCGCCCGCGACGATCTTCCAGCGGTTCGCCCTGTACCAGCACGCGGTGGCGACGATGGATCGCCGCTCGTTCGGGCGGATCGGCTCCGAGGGCAAGCACTACCTGCGCCTCTCCACGGCGACGGCGCTGCCGACGCTGCAGGAGGGGGTTCGCCGCCTGGCGGCCGCGGCCGCGGACCGGGCGGGGTTCGAGTGGTGGTTTGCAAAGGGGGAGCATCTGGGGGCGTAGCGGACATCCAGTTGGAGGTGCCCGATGGCGCTCGTCGATTCCAAGACAGGCCAGGTCCGGAGGGAGTACTCGAAGGCGGCGCTGGAGCGCGCCGCGACGATCATGCGGGGCTACGACCTCGCCGCGCTCGCGTGCGCGGGGTCGGGGCACGCCGGCGGAACGCTGTCCATCATGGACATCACCGCGGCGCTCTACCTGCGCGTCGCGAACATCGACCCCGAAAATCCCGATTGGGCCGATCGCGACCGGATCGTCTGGTCCACCGGGCACAAGGCCCCGAGCCTCTACCTCGGCCTCGCCATGGCGGGCGCCTTCCCGCCCGAGGACGTCGCGCGCCTGCGCCGCCTCGGCTCGCCGTACCAGGGGCATCCGCACTGGAAGAAGGTCCCGGGCGCTGAGGCCTCCACCGGGTCCCTCGGCCAGGGGCTCTCGGTCGGCGTCGGGATGGCCCTCGCCGCGAAGCTCGACGGAAAGCCGCACCGGACCTACGTCATCAACGGCGACGGCGAGATGCAGGAGGGGCAGATCTGGGAGGCGGCCATGTCGGCGGGGCACTACCGCCTCGACAACCTCGTCTCCATCGTCGACAAGAACGGCCTGCAGATCGACGGCAAGGTCTGCGACGTGATGGACGTCGACCCCCTCGGCGACAAGTTCCGCTCGTTCGGCTGGCACGTCGTCGAGTGCGACGGCCACGACATGGGACAGGTCCTCAAGGCCTTCGACGAGGCGCTCCACACGAAGGGGAAGCCGACCGCGATCCTCGCGACCACGGTGAAGGGGAAGGGCGTCGACTTCATGGAGAACGTCGCCGGGTGGCACGGGAAGGCCCCCTCGTTCGACGAGGCGAAGCAGGGCCTCGCCCAGCTCGGCCTGAACGGCGAGATCGACCTAGTGAAGATGAAGGCGATCGCGGACGCGCACCAGAAGGAGGCCGACGCGCGCATCGAGGCAAAGATGCCGCACTTCAAGAAGGACTACTGGTGGAACCGCCAGCCCGTGATGAAGGTCGAGATGGACCCGACGAGGGTCGGGTACGGACGGGCGCTCCAGGAGGCCGGAAAGGACGAGCGCGTGGTCTGCCTGGGATGCGACATCTCCGGGTCGATCACGATCAGCAAGTTCTACGAGGGGCATCCCGAGCGGGCGCCGAAGGGGAAGGGGATCTCGCGGTTCCTCTCGGTCGGGATCGCGGAGCAGAACGCGACGGCGATCGCGGCGGGCCTCGCGAAGGAGGGGAAGATCCCGACCTTCGGGACGTACGCCGTATTCGCCTCCGCGCGGAACCTGGACCAGTTCCGTACGACGGTCGCGTACGGGGAGTTCAACGTCCTCGTCGCGGGGGCGCACGGGGGCGTCTCGGTGGGGCCGGACGGGGCGACGCACCAGGCCCTGGAGGACCTGACGAATGTCTCGATCGTCCCGGGGACGACGGTGGTCGTGCCGTGCGACTCGGTCGAGACGCGCAGGGCGACGACGGCCCTGCTCTTCGAGGTGAAGGGGGCGAAGTATCTTCGCTTCGCGCGGGAGGCGACCGCGGTTGTGACCACGGAGAAGACGCCGTTCGTCCTCGGAAAGGCGAACGTCTTCAGGATGCGGTCGGTGAAAGAGCGGATGATCGACGCCTTCGAGTGCGTCCTCGCGGACGATTACGTCGGCGAGAGGGAGACGGTGGCGATCATCGCCTGCGGCCCGATGGTCCCGGAGGCGATGCGCGCCGCCTGGATCCTGAAGGAGGAGCGGGGCTGGGAGACTCGGGTGGTGAACCTCCACACGCTGAAGCCGCTCGACGAGACGGCGATCCTCGCGGCGGCCTCGGAGTGCGAGATCGTGGTGACGGCGGAGGAGCACCAGATCGGGGGCCTCGCTTCGCCCGTGGCCGCCGCCATTCTGCGGGGGTTGGGAGGAGGGCATGTGCCGAGGTTCGGCTCGATCGGGGTGAAGGACCGCTTCGGCGAGTCCGGCGCCCCGTGGGAGCTGGTGAAGGAGTTCGAGGTGTCCGCCGAGCACATCGCCGCCAAGGCCCTGGAGCTGGCGCAATAGGGATCTGTGAGGCTCATCTCCCGGACAACAGGCCCGAAGGGCCGACATGAACCAGCCCAGGGCGGAGCGAAGCGGAGCCCTGGGCAACCTGGTCTTCCGATGGGAGTAGCCCCGAAGGGGCGACATACACGAGTCGGCTGGAGATAGAAATGGCTGTCGCGAAACGTCTCGAGGTCGTCCTGGACCGCTGCAAGGGCTGCGGTCTGTGCATCACGGTCTGCAAGTTCGACGCGCTGAAGCTCGAGGGGGACAAGATCGCCCTCGACGAGCCGAAGTGCAAGCTGTGCAGCGTCTGCACCTTCTCGTGCCCCGACCTCGCGCTCATCATGCACGGCGTCGACGGCAAGCCGATGGTCGAGAAGTTCGTGCCGCTGCCGGACTGGCGCAAGGAGGTCCCCCAGCCCGCGCCCGGCATCCACTTCATGCAGGGCGCGACGGCGTGCGCGGAGGGCGCCATCGCCGCCGGCTGCCGCTTCTACGCGGGATACCCGATCACCCCCTCCACCGAGGTGGCCGAGGAGATGGCCGCGCGTCTCCCCCAGGTCGGAGGCCGCTTCATCCAGCTCGAGGACGAGCTCGCGAGCATGGGCGCGATCGCAGGCGCCTCGCTCGCGGGCGTCAAGTCGATGACGGCGACGAGCGGCCCCGGATACTCGCTCATGCAGGAGAACCTCGGCGCCGCGGCGATGAGGGAGATCCCCGTCGTCGTCGTTAACGTCATGCGCGGGGGCCCGTGCACGGGCCTCCCGACGCGACCGGCCCAGGCGGACGTCATGCAGGCCCGATGGGGCACGCACGGCGACCACCCGGTGATCGCACTGGTCCCGTGGTCGGTCTCCGAGATGTTCTGGCTCACGGTGCGGGCCTTCAACCTCTCAGAGGAGTACCGCACGCCGGTGATCCTCCTCCCCGACGAGGTGATCGCCCACATGCGGGAGCGGGTCGAGATCCCGAACTACCTGACCGACGTCGTGGCGACCGACCGCCCGAGGCCGACGGAGCCGCCGGAGCGGTACAAGCCGTTCGACGACAAGTACCTCGTCCCGCCGCTGCCGGCCTACGGGCAGGGATACCGCTTCCACGTGACGGGGCTGACGCACCGCCCGGACGGCTTCCCGACGGGGGAGGCGGCGGCCGCGACGGCGCTCGCCGACCGGCTCGACCGGAAGATCTCCGAGTCGCTCTCTGACATCGTGCAGGTGGACGAGCACTTCACGGAGGACGCGGAGACGGTCGTCGTCGCGTACGGGTCGACGGCGCGTTCGGCGAAGCAGGCGGTCCTCCAGGCGCGAAAGCATGGGCGGCGCGTCGGCCTCTTCCGTCCCGTGACGATCTGGCCCTTCCCGTTCGATCGCCTGACGGAGCTTGCGGAGCGCGGGGCGCGCTTCATCGTGGCGGAGGCCAACCGCGGGCAAATCATCGAGGAGGTGGAGCGGGTGGCCGGGCGGGGCCGCGTCGGCGCCGTCCTGTCCAGCGACGGGAACCCGATCTCGGCCCGTGCGATTTCCAAGGTGTTGGAGTAACCATGCAGCAGCAGAACTTCCTCCGTTCTCAGCACTTCCCTCACATCCTCTGCCCGGGCTGCGGCCACGGCGTCGTGCTCGCGGCGCTGCTCCGCGCCATCGGGAAGTCCGGCCTCTCGAAGAACGAGATCGTCCTCGCCTCAGGGATCGGCTGCGCATCGCGCATCCCGGGCTACGTCGACTTCCACACGATCCACACGACCCACGGGCGGGCGCTCACGTTCTCGACGGGCATCGCGGTGTCGCGCCCCGAGTTCCGCGTGATCTGCGTCATGGGCGACGGCGACGCGACGGCCATCGGCGGGAACCACCTGATCCACGCCGCGCGCCGCAACGTCGACATCACGGCGATCGTGCTCAACAACCACATCTACGGCATGACCGGCGGACAGGCGTCCCCGACGACCCCGCTCGGGAGCCTGGCCACGACGGCGCCGTACGGTTCGATCGAGCCTCCGTTCGACATCGTCGCGCTGGGCATGGCGGCGGGGGCGTCGTTCGTGGCTCGCGGGAGCGTGGTCGACCCGGTCCGCCTCGAGGGGATGATCGCGAAGGCGCTCAAGGTGAAGGGATTCTCGCTCGTCGAGGCGGTCTCGACCTGCCCGACGACCTACGGCCCGCGCAACAAGCTGAAGACGATCGAGGCGTACATGGCGTGGCTGAAGGACCACATGTACGACCTCTCGAAGAAGGACAAGCTGACGCCCGAGGAGCAGGCCGGCCGCTGGCCGGTGGGGGTGTTCAAGGAGGAGGCGCGGCCGAACTTCGTGGAGGTGTACGACCGGGAGGTGGCGACGAAGGCGGTGAAGGCGGCCGAGTCGGAGCCCGCGATCGCCACCACGCCGTACACGATGCCGCCGGGCCGCTTCGAGATCGTGGTCGCCGGCAAGGCGGGGCAGGGGATCCAGAAGCTCGGCGCGCTCGTCGCGGAGTGCGTGATCCGCGACGGGAACTACGCGGCGCAGATCGAGAACTACGGCCCCGCCGCGAGGACGGGGATCTCGCTGACCGAGGTGGTCGCTTCGAACGAGGTGATCGACTTCCCGCTCGTGGAGCAGGGGAACGTCCTGCTCGCGATGACGCCGGAGGCCCTGAAGGCGCACCTGCCGCGGGTCTCCCAGTCGCCCGACGCGACGGTGATCGTGGACTCGACGTTCGTGAAGGAGGTCCCGAACGGGGCGTACGCGGTCCCCGTGACGGCGACGGCGAAGGGGGAGCTGCAGCTCCCGATGGCGGCGAACGTGGTGCTGCTGGGCGCCTTCGCGGCGATCACGCGGATCACGAACCTCGC
>CAZYRM010000289.1:0-6744 GCA_964649705.1 uncultured Planctomycetia bacterium | reverse complement strand
AGAACGAGCACGAGAACGATTTCGAGCCCGATCACGAGCACGCCACCGCCACCGATGCCCGGGCCGTTGTGGTCAGCCCGTCAGTCGGCGTACAGCCGATACACGCTCTCGACGAAGCGGTCCAGCGTGAATCGCGCCATCACGCGGTCCCGGCCCCGCGCGCCCATCGTCCCTCGCAGCTCCTCATCCCCCAGCAGGCGGACCACGCGCTCGGCCATCGCTTCGACGTCGCCGGGGGCAGCGAGGAAACCCGTCAGTCCCTCTTCCACGGCTTCGGGCGTGCCATCCACGGCTGTGGCCACGACGGGCAGGCAAGCCGCCATCGCTTCCAGCACGGCCAGCGGGAATCCCTCCCATCGCGATGTCAGCAGGAACGCATCCGCGCTGGCCAATAGCGCCGGGACATCGCGCACCCATCCGGGCATCTCGACCGCGCCCTCCAGCCCGAGCGAGCGCCGACGCTCCTCCAGCTCCCCGCGCAGCTCTCCTTCCCCAGCAATCACGAACCGCGCGTCGGGGACCTTCGCCCGCACCCGCGCGGCGACCTCCAGCCAGTCTTCCAGCCCCTTCTGAGGCTTCAGGCACGAGAGGGTCACGACGGTCGGCGGCCCCGTCGTCTTTCGTGGCGTCACGGCGTACGGCGTCGGATCGATCCCCCCATGCACGACCCGGTACCGCCCTTCCTCTCCGACGCCCGCGGCGAGCCCCTTGTCGACATCCGCCTGGCAGACGCAGTGGAGGATCCCCGTCTGCGCCGCCGCGGCGCGCTCCAGCGCGATGTAGAGCCCCTGCATCGTCGCGGACAGCCCCGGGTGGAAGCTCCAGCCGTGTACCGTATGCACCGTGTTCCGCACACCCGCAAGCAGCGCCGCCTGCCTCCCGAGGATCCCCGCCTTGGAGCTGTGCGTGTGGACGATGTCGGGCCTCACCTCGCGCATCAGCGCGACCAGCTCCCGCAGCGCCGCCGCGTCGCTGAGCACCTCGATCTCCCGCCCGAGCGACGGCACCGTCCGGAATCGGACGCGAGGGTCTGCCGCGGCCTCCGCCTCCAGCTCCCCGCCCGGCCCCGCCCAGAGGTGCCCTTCCCCTCCATCGGGCATGCGGCGCGCCAGCTCCAGCGCGAGGCGTTGCGCCCCGCCGAGCGCGAGCTGCGTGATGATCTGGACGACCCGGGCCATCTCAACGCTCCCGTAGTCTCTCGCCCAGGATGAGCGCGGCCTCGCTCCGCCACCGCGCCGCCTGATCGGGCTTCCCGTCCGCCTCCTCGACCCGCGCGAGCGAGAAGTAGACGTCCGCCAGGTTCGGATTCCCGTCCTTCACGTCCTCGAACGCCCTGCGCGCCGACGCGAGGCTCCCTCGCCGCTCGTGGAGGATCCCCTGATTGAAGCGCACGGCCTCGTCGTACGGCGCCGCCTCCCGGGCGGCCTCGAGCAGGTTTAGCGCATCGGCCGGGAATCCCATCTCGGCCAGGAGGAAGGCGCGCTGCGAGAGGGCCTCCGCGAATGCGGGATCGAGGAGGCATGCACTCCTCTGGGTCCAGAGCGCCTGGTGGATTTCTCCCGCCTGCTGCTCCGCCACGCCCCGCTCGAAGAGCGTCCTCGCGGCCAGCGTCCGCGTCATGGTGAGGAGCGTGATCGCCGTGCCGAGCGCCACGGCGAGCTTTACTCCCCTCGCCACCCAGGGGCGGATCGGCTCCGTCGATGGCGCCATGGGGGCGGTCGCGCCCAGGCCCGCGAAGAAGAGCAGCGAGGCGACCGGGTCGTGGAGAGACCAGTGGAAGAGGCCATGCACGGCGAGGGCCACGCACCCCAGGGCAATCGCCCCGCCTTCAGAGTGCCACTCCCGGCGCACCCGGCGCGCCAGCGCGCCGATCAGGCAAAGCCAGAGGACCGCCCCGGGAATCCCCATCTCCGTGGACAGCTCCACGGCGTCGTTGTGCGCGAACCGGGGGAGCTGGAAGATCGCGCGGTTCTCCTTCTGGCGGAAGTAGGGAGCCTTCTTCGTCTCGCTCGCGCTGTCGAAGTTCCCCGGCCCCCAACCGAGCAGCGGGCGGTCGACGAGGAGGTCTCGGCCGATCCGCCAGAGCATCTTGCGTTCGCCGACGCTCTTCTTGTGCCCGTCGACCTTCAGGCGACCGGACGACCCCTCGTGGTGAGAGACCCCCGCGCCGAGGATCACCCCGAGGAGGATGGGAGCCAGCGCCGCCAGCCGGAGCCGCTCGGGACGCAGGACCCAGAGGACGAATGCCCCCGCCGCGCCGACCCAGGCCCCCCGCGTCGACGAGAGAACGAGGGCCGCGACGATCACGGTCACCGCGCCCGTCGCCGCCGCGCGGGCCACGGGGCGCCGCGCCGACGCGATGGCCTCCAGCCCGATGACCAGGGAGAACGCGAGGAACCCCGCAAGGAGGTTGCGGTTGACGAACGTCGCGCAGAGCTGGTCCTCCCCCTCCGAGACCAGGCGCAACGGGTTGGCTCCCATGTGCTGGGCGATGCTGTAGGAGGCCACGATCGCGGCGACCGGCAGGACGACGCCCACGAAGGCCGACCGCACGAGCCCCCGGTCCGAGGCCCTCGACGCGATGAAATACGCCGCGGCGACCGTCGTCATTTCGGTCAGCCTCGTCACGGCGGGGCCGAAGGCCTCCGCGCCCGCGGTCGCGAGGACGCCGAGCCCGAACCATGCCGCGACGACCCCGTCCCCGTACCGCGCCCGTCCGAGCGTCGGCGAACCGAGGATGAGGACGGCCGCCGCCGGCAGGAGGAGGATCGCCGCGACGGTCCACTTGAGCGTCAGGAGGAAGAAGGGGTTCCCGGCGAACCTCGCCGCGGCGAGCGGCGTCGCCGCCAGGGCGAGCATCAGCGCTCCGACCGCGGCCGTCTGCAGGAAAGGTGGTGCCTCGGGTCGTTCGGCCGCCGTCATGTCGCCCCCAGGTGAAGGGGGCTAGCCTACGACATCCTGCCCCTTCTCCGCAACGGCCACCACCTCGTCCCCGACGATCAGCTCCATCGTGAGCTCGTCGAGCCGCCGATACTGGTTCTTGAGCGCGTTGCGGACGTGGAGGCGGATCTCGGCCTCGGTGGCGATCGGATCCCCATCCACCGGGATGTAGAAGATCCGCTTGAGGTCCGGCGATGTAATCCTGATTTTCATCGGAGTCTCCGGCGACAACCCCGCTCTATCTTCTATTATCGGACGCTCCTCCCCGGAACTTGAGCATCGAGACGGCGGCAACTCCTTGACCCGCATTGACATTCGACCGTCCTCCCGTATACTTGCCGACTTGCGACGGAGGATCCCATGCCGCGCGTGACCGAAGGGCACCTCATCGGGACGGGCAAGCGCTTCGCGCTCGTCGTCAGCCGCTTCAACTCCTTCCTGGGGGAGAAGCTGCTCGAAGGAGCCCTGGACTCCCTGACCCGCCACGGCGTGAAGGATGGCGACATCGACGTGGTCCGCTGCCCCGGCTCGTTCGAGATCCCCCTCGTCGCGAAGAAGATCGCGGAGAACAAGAAGGTCCACGCCGTGATCTGCCTCGGCGTCATCATCCGCGGCGAGACGCCGCACTTCGACTACGTCGCGGGCGAGGCGGCCAAGGGGATCTCGCACGGGATGATGTGCACCGGCGTCCCGATGCTCTTCGGGATCGTCACGGCCGACACGCTCGAGCAGGCGATCCACCGCTGCGGCGCGAAGGAGGGGAACAAGGGGGCCCAGGCCGCCGAGGCCGCCATCGAGATGGCCAACCTCCTCGAGAAGCTGGAGAAGTAGCGTGCGGAAGCGGACCGCCGCACGCGAGCTGGCCCTCAAGCTCCTCTACCAGTACGACCTCCGCGGCGAGGACGCCCTCCGCGAGATGGACTCCCTGTTCGAGCAGGAGAAGGCCCCGCCGACCGTCCGCGAGTTTGCCCGCCAGATCGTCGACGGGTGCCACCTCAGGTGGAAGGACCTCGGGCGCGTGATCCAGAAGGTCGCCTCGAACTGGGCCCTCACGCGAATGGCCGTGGTGGACCGCAACGTGCTCCGCATCGGCGCGTGGGAGATCCTCATCGCCGAGACGCCCCCCGCGGTCGCCATCGACGAGGCGGTCGACCTGGCGAAGAAGTACTCCACGGCGCAGTCGGGGGCCTTCGTCAACGGCGTGCTCGACTCGCTCAGGAAGCGCTCCGACGAGCTGAAGAAGTCCCTGGAGGAGTGACGTGTTCTTCAAGAAGGTCTTCGAGAAGCTGAAGGAGGGTCTCAAGAAGACCCGCCAGGCCTTCAGCCGCTTCGGCCAGCTCTTCGCCTTCGGGCGGAAGATCGACGCCGAGTACCTCGACGAGCTCGAGGCGGCGATGATCGGGAGCGACATGGGGACGGAGACCACGACGAAGGTCATCGAGGAGCTGAAGCTCGCGTACAAGGAGAAGCGGATCGCCGACAGCGGGCAGGTCCTGGAGTACCTGAAGGGCTCGCTCAAGCAGGCGCTCAAGCAGGGCGAGGTCAGCGTCAGGGAGGCCGCGACGGGGCCGACCGTGATCCTCGTCGTCGGCGTGAACGGCGTGGGGAAGACGACGTCGATCGCGAAGCTCGCGTGGCTGTACCGGGACGCGGGCAAGAAGGTCATCCTCGGGGCGGGGGACACGTTCCGCGCGGCGGCGATCGAGCAGCTCACGATCTGGTGCCAGCGGCTCGGCGTCGAGATCGTGAAGCACCAGCAGAACGCCGACCCGGCGGCGGTCGCCTACGACGCCGTCGAGGCCGCCATCGCCCGGAAGGCCGACGTCCTGCTGATCGACACCGCGGGGCGGCTCCACACGAAGCAGAACCTCATGCAGGAGCTGGCGAAGATCCGCCGCGTGATCCAGAAGAAGCTCCCCGAGGCCCCGCACGAGACGATCCTCGTCCTCGACGCGACGACGGGCCAGAACGGGATCTCGCAGGCGAAGCACTTCACCGAGGCCGCGCAGATCACGGGGCTGTTCCTCGCGAAGCTCGACGGCACGGCGAAGGGCGGGATCGTGATCGTGATCAAGAACCAGTTCAACATCCCCGTGAAGTTCATCGGCGTCGGGGAGAAGTACGAGGACATCGAGGTCTTCGACCCCGACAAGTTCGTGGATGCGCTCTTTGCGACGGATGCGGCACAGTAGCCTCTGCCTCCTGCTGGCAATCGCGGTCCTCGGCTGCAAGGGGACGACCGGGCCGAAGGACGGGGAGGTCCCTCCGTATCCCTGGGCGACGCAGGCCTGGCGCGCGTCGATGCGCGCGAGGCTGCACGAGACGCGGATCACGAAGAACCACGAGGGCGTGCCGCTGGAGCGGGTCCTCGAGGACATCGCCATCCAGGCCCGGGTCAACGTGCGCACGGATCAGGAGGTCTTCCTGAAGCCGAAGGACGACCTGCAGGTCGTGCGCGCGAACTTCCGCGCCTGCCGCGCGGACGAGGCGCTCGACGCGGTCCTCCTCCCGCTCGGCCTGGCCTGGGCGCTGCACGACGAGTTCGTCTACGTCACCAGGCCGGAGCGGCTGCCCCACTCCCCCGAGAAGGACGACGTCGCGGAGGCGATCCTCCGCGCGCAGGAGGCCGTCTCGACGCACAAGCGCCGCCAGGCGGCCGAGGCGAGCCTGGAGAGGCTCACGCTCAAGGTGGACTACGACGGCACGCCGCTCGCATCGGTCCTCGAGGACATCGCCGAGAAGGGGGATGTCCCGATCCGCTTCGATCGCCCCGGGCTCGCCCCGCCGAAGGGGTCGCCCGGGGTGCGTCACCGGAGCGTCTCCGAGGTCCGCGCGGTCAGCCTGCTGTCGATGCTCCTCTGGGAGAACGGGCTCGGATACACCTGGAAGGGCGCGGAGGTCCGCGTCGTGCCCCGCGCGGAGGCGGAACTCGCGGAGAAGAAGGAGGCGGAAGACCGGCTGCTCGGCGCGAAGCGCGTGACGCTCTCGGCCGAGAAGGTGCCGCTGCGCGACCTGGCGAAGTCGATGGCGCAGGCGCTCTCGGTCCCCATCCTCCTGGACGAGGCGACCTGGAACCGCGGCGACCTGGTGACGCTGAAGGTGACCGACGTGGAGCTCCGCGAGGTCCTGGTGCGCATCAAGGACGAGGCGAAGTGCGCGACGGTCCTCATGGATGGCGTGATCTTCTTTCTCGCTCCCTCGGAGTAGCGCCCGTCAGGGCGCCCCGGAGACCCGATATGCCCCGCCCGACACCCGAGTTGCTGAAGGACGTGTACAAGCGGATGCTGAAGGCCTGGGGGCCCCAGCACTGGTGGCCAGGCGAGACGCCGTTCGAGGTGATGGTCGGCGCGATCCTGACGCAGAACACGGCGTGGACGAACGTCGAGAAGGCGATCAAGAACCTGAAGGCCGCCGGCGTACTGGATCCCCGCCAGCTCCACGAGCTGCCGCTCTCCACGTTGGCCGCGCTCATCCGTCCCGCGGGGTACTACAACGTCAAGGCGAAGCGGCTGAAGAGCTATCTCGCCTGGTTCGTGGAGCGATTCGACGGGAGCGTCGAGCGGATGTTCGAGCTTCCGCTCTCGTCGCTCCGCGAAGAGCTGCTCGGCGTGAAGGGGATCGGCCCTGAGACGGCCGACTCGATCCTGCTGTACGCGGGTGGTCTGCCGTCGTTCGTGGTCGACGCGTACACCTACCGGATCCTCCTTCGCCACGGGATGATCGCCGAGGACGCGACGTACGACGACATCAAGGAGCTGTTCGAGACGAGGCTCGCGCGCGACGTGAAGCTCTGGAACGAGGTGC
>CAZYRM010000288.1:0-6807 GCA_964649705.1 uncultured Planctomycetia bacterium | reverse complement strand
GCGCGAGGAGGGCGATCGGGTCGCGTTCGATGGCGTAGACCTTCGCGGCGCCCGCGCGCGCGGCCATGAGGGAGAGGATCCCCGTGCCCGCCCCGACGTCGACGACGACGTCGCCGCGGCGCACCGTGCCGCGGATCGCCCGCTCGTAGGTGCGGCAGCGGTACTCGTCCTGCAGCAGGAAGAGGTGATCGAGGGCTTCCATCCTACTTGGGCGGCTCCAGGTCGAGCGGCGAGCGCGCGAGCGGGAAGTCGCCCCGATCCGACGACTTGCCATCGGGGCCGAAGACGTACCACGCCTGCCATCCATAGTAGAAAAGGTATCGCTGCGAGCGCGTCGCCGACTCCGTCGACAGCCCGAAGAAGACGGTCATCACCTGCGACGGGTCCAGCGGGCTCGGCAGGGAGACGAGGAGCGCGCCGGAGGGCTCCCCGCAGGCCTTGCCGCCCACCTCGTACGAGTCGGCCTTGATCGTCACCCCCTCCGGGAGCGCCCCCTTCGCGAGGAGCTTGTCGAGCAGGGCGTTGACGCCGGGCCGTCCGAGGACGACGAACGAGGCGTCCTTGAGCGTGTCGGGGTCGGCGGAGTCGTCCACGACCTCCCAGCCGTCCTCCTTCGAGAGGCGCTCCACGAGGCCCGCGTAGGCCTCGCACTCCGCCTTGTCGCCGCCCGTCGGCCTCACCACGACCCTCCGCTTCGCCGCAAGCGTGCGGTTCAGGCACGGGTTCAGCTCCACGGGGTCGAGGCGTCGGAGGACGTGGAAGTCGGGGTCGACGATCGCCCGTTTCAGCTCCCCCTTCTTCGGGCACCCCGCCCCGCCCATCGATCCCGGCATCGTGACCTCGACCGTCTGCGGCGGGTCCATGTCGAAGAACACCGGCACCACGCACGGGAGCGGGTTTTCGATCGACAGGTCGACATCGACGGACTGGTCCGTCACCCGGAGCTTCGCCGTGATCGTCGGGATCCCCTTGGTCGTCCGCCAGGCGTCGATCCAGGGCTGGACGTCCTCGCCGGAGGCCTCCTGGAACGCCGCGCCGAAGTCGCTCCACTTCGCCGCGCGGCCGCGGAAGCCCGTCGAGACGGCCTTGAGGGCCTTCCAGAACGCCTCGTCCCCGATCCGCCGGCGGATCGTGTGGAAGAGGAAGGCCGCCTTGTCGTAGCCGACCTCGTTGTCCGTCTCCGTCTCCTTCGACATGAATTCGGCGAGCGGGAAGTCCTCGTCGGGCTGGACCAGGATCGTGAACCGCTCGCAGAGCTTCCGTCGCGCCAGCCTGGCGGCCTCCGGGCCCTCGGTCGCCTCCGTCCAGTAGTAGTTCGTGCAGTAGCTGGTGAGCCCCTCGCACCAGTTCCCCTCGCTCTCGTCGACGAAGACGCCGTTCCCCCACCAGTTGTGCACGATCTCGTGGCCGAGCCCGACGGCCCCGGTGTAGCGCTGGGCCATCTTCACGACCTCGCGTCCGAGGAGCGTGAAGCTGGGCATGCCGTACCCCGTGGAGAACCAGTTCTCGACCACGGAGAACTGCTGGTAGGGATACGGCCCGAGGAGATCCGAATAGAAGGCGAGGAACTTTTTCGAGGCGTCGATGTAGAGCTGCGCGAAGTCCTTCTCCTCCTCGAAGAGGTAGGTGCTGATGCGCACCCCGTCGGACTCCGCGTCGGTGACGACGTACTTGCCGGCGACGACGTCGAGGGCGTTCGACGGGACCGGGTCCTCCCAGCGGACGGTCGCGGCGTGGGCGCCCTCGGACTCCTTAACGCGGTTTCCCTGGGCGACGAGGCGCCAGCCGGTCGGGAGGAGGGCCTCGACGGAGTACTTCGCCATCGGGGCGATGACCGGATACCACGCCGTGCCGCCGTGGAGGTAGATCCCCTCGGGGCCGATGGTGCCGCCCGTGCGGCCGCCGGCGACGTGGCGGAGCCCGGTCTCCTCCTGGGGCGGGTCGTAGATCTCGCCGCGGTACCGGACCTCGACGACGTCGGGCGGGAGCTCCGTGTCCTTCGGGAAGGTCGCCTCCCACTCCGTCCAGCCGTTCGCCCCCGGGCCGACCTTCGTGACGGAGAAGCCGTGGGACGCCTCTCCCTTCTCCTCGCAGACGAGAGCGGGGTTGAGGAGGAAGGTGAGCCGGAGCGTGTCCTTCGGGAAAGGGAGCACGGCGACGCAGTCGATCGCATGGGTGTCCGGGTCGAAGCTGGCGCGCAGCTCGACGGAGGGGACGTCGGCGAGGGCGGCCGCGGAGACCACGAGGGCGAGAAGCACGCGCACGGAAACCTCCCTAGGCAGCGGGCGAAGCGGCAGATGGTATCGCCGAAAGGCCCCCGGCTCAATGAGCAACGCGCACTCCGACGATCCAGGTACCCAGGGACTCGGATTGAGAACTGCTCATTGAGCACTGAGTATTGTCCGGGGTCCGTTCCTGTTGCGAACGGTCCCGCCCGCGAATAGAATGCGAAACCTGGGAAATGACGGCTCTGGAGGCGCGCATGGCGGGCGAGGACGACGTCCTGCTCGGGAGGCTTGCCCTCTCGGCCGGACTTCTGTCTCGCGAGCGGCTGGACGAGTGCATGCAGAACCTCGCCGCCAGCCCCGACCGGGCTCTTGCCGAGATCCTCCTCGAAAAGCACTACCTCTCGGAGAAGCAGATCTCGCTCCTCCGCGAGATCCAGGGGGAGGCGGCGAACGCGCATTCGGAGCAGGTCCCGCCGCCCTCGGCCCCCCCCGCCCTGCCGACCCCGCCTCCGATGCCCGCCGTCCCCTCGGCGGTCGTGCCCGCCCGCAAGCCGAACCTCTTTGGAAAGCTCGTCCTGGCGAAGGGCTGGTCTACGGCCTCCCAGGTGGACATGTGCCTCGGCGAGCTCGAGTCCCTCGAGCGCCGCGGGATCCAGAAGCAGCTCGGCGAGATCATGGTCGAGAAGGGGATCCTGAACACGGGGCAGGTCCAGGAGCTCCTCTCGGAACAGGACCGGTCCATCGTCCGCTGCGACGGCTGCGGCGCGCGCTACAACGCCGCGGGCGTCGACCCCTCGCGCGACCTCAAGTGTCCGAAGTGCGGCGCGACGCTCGTCAACCCCAAGCGCCTCACGCACCCCGGCGTCGAGGCGATGCTCTACAAGGACGGCACGGCGAGCGACGCCCTCCTCGGCAAGACGATCGGCGGGTGCAAGATCCTCGACCGTCTCGGTCGCGGCGGGATGGCGACCGTCTACAAGGGGAAGCACATCGGGCTGAACAAGTTCATGGCCGTCAAAATCCTCCCCCCGACGAGCGCCCGCACCAAGACGATGCTCGAGCGGTTCATCAAGGAGGCCCGCGCGGCCGCGAAGATCGAGCACCCGAACATCGTGCAGGTCTACGACGTCGACTGCCAGGAGGGGTACAACTTCATCCTGATGCAGTTCGTCGAGGGGGAATCGGTCCAGGACGTCATCGCGCGCGACGGCAAGTTCGACGAGCGCACGGCGACGCAGATCGTCCGCGAGTGCGCGAAGGGGCTCGACGCGGCGCACAAGGCCGGCCTCGTCCACCGCGACATCAAGCCCGACAACATCATGATCACGACGAAGGAGGGGGTGAAGCTCGCCGACTTCGGCCTCGCGCAGGAGGTCCAGGCGAGCGGGAAGACGGGGACCGCGGTCGTAGCGGGGACCCCCTACTACATGTCCCCCGAGCAGTGGGACGGGCGCAACGTCGACGCGCGAAGCGACCTCTACTCCCTCGGGATCACCTACTACCTCATGGTCACCGGCAAGCGCCCGTTCGACGGCGCCTCGCCGATCGAGCTCATGAAGGCCCACCTCACCGGCAGGCCCTCCTCCCCGAAGAAGGTCGTGAACTCGCTCTCCGACGGCGTCTGCGCGATCATCGGCAAGCTCATGGCGAAGGAGCCGAAGGCGCGGTACCAGAGCGCCGACGAGCTGATGAAGGACTTCGACCGGATGTCCTCCGGCCTCGAGCCGCTCGCGATGAAGTCGATGACGGGCAAGACGGTCGAGTGCCCGTTCTGCTCCTCGCTCAACGCGCAGGCCGCGAAGAAGTGCAGCGTCTGCGGCGAGTACCTCTTCGAGCAGAAGATCGAGGTGCTCCTCCTTGACGACGAGGTCCTGTGTCCGAAGTGCAAGTCGGTCCAGCGGAAGGGAACCGGCAGTTGCGGTGAGTGCGGCGCGCTCTTCTGCAAGCGCTGCAAGGTGAAGCTCGCCGTCCAGCACGGGTACTGCAGTGCGTGCGCCGACTTCCGCACGCGCGTCACCAAGCCGCAGGGGTAGATCACTTCCCCTGGAACGGCTCCTGGTCGCCGAGCGGGAAGAGGACGGTCCCCTCGTCGTCCTGCGCGGTCGTCCCCCCACCGTTGTCGAAGCCGAGCGGACCGAGGCTGTAGACGCGCGCGGACTCCCCGTCGACACGGAAGGCGAACGGATTCCCCGTGAATGGGTCGAGGGGGAGCTCGGCCAGGAACTCGGGAACGAGCGAATCGAGCTTCTCGGGATACGCGCCGTGGGCGAGGCGGTAGCGAGCCAGCGCGACGGCGAGGCGCGCGCCGTCCCGCTTCGCGACGTGCTTGGTCCAGGCGCGGCGGGCCACGGAGAGAGACGGCATCGTGTTGCGGCTTAGAAAGTACCACCCCGGGATGGCCTGCAGCTCTGTGTCGAGCCTGATCTCGGCAGGACGAGCCTGCCAGTAGGGCTGCTCGGCGAGCGCCGAGTACTTCGACGTGTTCCGCACGTAGAACGTCATGTCCTTGTACAAGGCCCATCCGCAGACGCGGTAGAACCAGCCCATGGGCGCCGGCACTCCCACGGCGGCCGACATCCGGCCCCACCCCTCCTCGCGGGCCCTCTCCATGGTGTCCACGCCGAAGCACTGCTCGCCGCGAAGGGCGCGGGCGAGGTGATTGTCGCCGACTCCCCTCTCGAGCGCCACGGCGAGGGAGGCGAGCGCCTCGGCGTCCGTCAGCGGCTCCTGAAGCGTCCTCCGCAAGGCATCCGCGGCCACCCCGTGCATGGCGGCGCGGACGTACATGGAGATGAGGATGGGCTCGTCTCGCGTCGCGTCGCTCAGGACGTAGAGGTCCTGGATGGCGCGCAGGGCCTCGGCCTGGCGACCTTCCGCAAGGTGGAGCCGCGCCTCGAAGCGCATGAGCTTCGAGGCCTGGCGGATTCCGGCGAGGTGTGGCATGACCATGGAGAAGCCGTCCGCGTACTTGAGGTCGAAGCGGCAGCCCGGGAGCCGCGCGGCCTCGTGGAGGCGATCGAGCGCACCGCGGTTCTTCTCGACGTAGGCGCGGAGAACGGCGAGGCCCGCGCTCTCCTTCTCGAGGTCCACCTTGCCCCTCTCGAACGCCGTGAGCGTCGAGTCCTCGACTCCCACGGGCGCCACGATCTGTGGGAAGGCGATCGCGTAGAGCTTCGCCGCGTTCTCCGCGTCAGGAATGGCGGGCGGCGCAATCTCGCCGACGTTTGCGGGCATCCCCTCCTTCCGTGCCTTCGCAAGCTCCCGGCGGAACTCCTCGCGCGCGAGAAAGCTCACCATCAGGTTGACGGCGATCGGGATGAGGGCGAAGCAGAGCCCGATGAGGCAGCCGTAGCGGAGCATGCGCTTCGGCTTCTTGGGGATGACGGCCCCACCCTTCCCGAGCTTCTTGGTGTCCTCTGCCATGTCGGGAACCTACCTCCCGCGCCCCAGGCACGCAAGTGCGGGGATCGGCGGCCGCGGTCCTGTCTACCGGCGCGGCTCCCAGAGCGTGACCCAGAGGACGTGGTCCTCCATCCCCGTGAACTCCGTCCGACGCGGCTCGTAGTTCGCGCCAAGGAAGGACGCGGAGAGGAGGTCGTTGTGCGGGATGGTGTTCGATTCCCCTTCGAGGACCCAGTAGCGCGCCGATCGATCCTCCCAGATCGGGATGGCGGTACGAGCGCCGTTCGCGTCGAGGACATAGACTCCGAGCGTCGACTGGTTGCTGTCGAGGACCCAATAGGACTTGTCGATCCCCTCCTCTCCTCCGGCGTACGTCACGCGGACGAGGTCGTAGCCGCGTAGGGTGAAGTAGCGATCGAACGGGTGCTTCAGGTAGAACGGGCAGAAGACGATCTTGTCCCCCGTTCGATACCCCTCCTGGACGACCTGCGCGACCCCTCGCCAGTCCTCCTTGGCGAAGTGGCCGGAGTGGTACCAGGCGCCGGTCGCGAGGTTGACCAGGAGCAGCACACCGAGCAGCAGGTCCCCCCTCCCCCGCTCGCGACCGCAGGCTGCCAGGAGGACCCAGAGCGCGGGGGCGCACATGGCCAGGTGCTTCGACTCGAACCTCACCGGAGCGCGGTAGAGGAAGAGGGCGAGCAGCGGGACGAGGAGGATCGGGAAGAGCGGCTTCACGGCCTCGGGCTCCTTCAGGACCAGCCAGACGCACGCTCCCAGGACCGCGGCCCCCGCCGCGACGGCGAATCCAAGGAGCATCCAGGCGTCGTCCGCCTGCAGGTTCAGGTAGCCAAAGAGGTGTTCGCGCGCGGCCTGAGCGATCGCCGCGGCGTCCATCGCCCCCGGTGGCCGCGTCCCGAGGCCCAGGTATTCGCGCAGGAACTTCAGGTGCAGGAGCAGCGGCGAGATCGCCGCGCCGCACAGCGCCCACGTCGCCACCAGCCGCACGCCGAACTCGCGCCGGCGCCCGAGCTCGACCGCGGCGTGGATCGCGTGGGCGGCCAGGAGGAGCCCCGCGTAGTAGAAGCTGTAGACCGCGAGCACGGAGCAGGCGCCGTACGCCGTCAGGCGGAGGGGCGTGAACCCCCTCTTCCACATCCGCACCCACATCCAGCACGAG
>CAZYRM010000287.1:0-6831 GCA_964649705.1 uncultured Planctomycetia bacterium | reverse complement strand
TCCGGGTGCTCCTTCTCGAGCGCCACGAGCTCGCGGTAGAGCGCGTCGTACTCCGCGTCGGTGATCTCGGGCTTGTCGAGGACGTGGTAGAGGAAGTTGTGGTGGTCGAGCTGCTTCCTGAGTTCCGCGGTGCGCTTCTTCGCGTCCATGACGCCCTCCCGGCCGGGGCGTCCTTGTACCACGAAGGGACCAGCCTCTCCAGAGAGTGAGGTGACCCGGACGGGATCGACGGCGCCGGTGGGGTCGATATCTGATATCTGACATCTGAGGTCTGATATCAGATATGAGCAGGGATCAGGTCGGCTCCCTGTCCATATCTGATATCAGACCTCAGATGTCAGATATCAGATATCGAGCACCCCGCCGCCGCTGGCACCTCCTCGGGCGCACAAGCGCAGCCAGGAGCTCACCGTCGCTCATCGCCCAGGATCCAGTTCGCCGCAACGAGGTGCGCCATGTGCATCTCGCTCGGGACCAGCCCGAGGCACCGGACCTGCTTCCCGCGGCGGACGTAGTAGGGACAGCGATCCCCGTGCTTGCACGGGTCCCCGATGAGCTGACTCGGGTCGAACGGGCAGGGCTGCTTCGTCGCCGGCATGGTCCCCTCCCCTCTCAGTACTTGAGCGCCCCGCTCGGGCAGAACCGCGCGCACGCGGGCTGTCCGCCGCAGAGGTCGCACTTCTGGGTCTCCCCCGTGGCCGTCACCGTGATGTTGCCGAAGGAACAGGCGATCGCGCACTGGCCGCAGCGGATGCAGCGGGACGAGGCGCACTCGATCGCCCCCGTCCGCGCGTTCCGCCCGAGCGCCCGCGTCGGGCAGACCCGCACGCACGCCGCGTCGTCGCACTGGAGGCACAGGACCGGGACGTGCAGCGTCCGGTCCGCCGCCACGCGGACCCGCGGCGCCCCGAAGGCGCCCGGAGTCCCGTGCGCGAACGCGCAGGCGATCTCGCAGGTGCGGCACCCTGTGCAGAGACGGGCGTTCACGACGAGCATCGTCTACAGCCTCATCAGCCCGAAGAACGTCTTCGCAGTCTCCGCGCGCTTGCACGCATCGCAGAGCGACATGGCCGCCTCGTCCCAGCCGTGGCGCTTCGCGTAGAAGCCGATCTGCTCGCGCGTGCCCCCCAGGCGGCCGCATTTGGGACAGGCGACCTTCTCGAACTCGCGTCCCCAGATCCGCACCCGGCCGTTCTCCGCCTCGAAGGCGATGTTCTTCGTCGGACACGCCTTCGCGCAGGAGAGGCAGCCGATGCACGACGAGGACGGCTCGCGGAACGGCGTGACGACCTCGCGCGAGGGGCCGCGGCCCGCGGCCGAGATGGCGCACGCGCCGACCTGGGAGCAGACCCGCACGCACGTCCCGCAGAGGACGCACTTGTCGTGTCGGGCGTCCGGGACCCAGCTCGAACGCTCCACGCCGAGGCGGGAGGCCATCCGGCGGACCTCGTCGCTCTCCGGGCAGCGCGCGAGGAGGAGGTCCATCACCGTGCGGCGCACGAGGTCGACCTCGCGCGTGCTCGTGCGGACGTCGAGGCCCGGCGCGGCCGCGTGCGCACACGAGGCGACGATCCTGCCCCGGGCGTTCGGGGAGCCGTTCTGGGGGGCCAGCTCGACCACGCAGAGCCGGCAGGCGCCGTAGCCGGGGAGGCCCTCGAGGAAGCAGAGCGTCGGGATGTCGGCGCCGGCCTCGCGCGCCACGTCCAGCACGGTCAGGCCCTCCGCCGCGCGGGCGGGCTTGCCGTCGATTCGCATGTCGAAGACACGGGAAGGCATCGCCATCATCCAGAACGCACGAACTCCAGGTTTCAGCCTCGGGCGACCCGGCGGGTCGCCCCTACAGGATCAACGACCGGTTGCATGAGACTCGGCACGGATCGGCTTCCCGATCTTCACCGCGTCAAACTGGCACACGTCGAAACAGGCGCCGCACCGCGTGCACGTGTCGACATCGATCCGGTGCGGCTTCCCCTTGCCGCCCTCGATCGCGTTCACGGGGCAGCGCGGCTTGCACGCGCCGCACCCGGGGCACTTCGACTCCAGGATCGCGTAGGAGGCAAGCTCCTTGCACACCCCCGCGGGGCAGAACCGCTCGCGGATGTGCAGCTCCCACTCCTCGCGGAAGTGGCGGATCGTCGAGACGACCGGGTTCGGCGCCGTCTTCCCCAGGCCGCAGAGCGACCCGAGCGAGACCGCCTCCGCAAGCGCCTGGATCCGCTCGATGTCCCCCGCCCGCCCCCGCCCCCTCGTCACCCCGTCGACGAGGTCGAACAGCCTCCTCAGCCCCTCGCGGCACGGGACGCACTTCCCGCACGACTCGTCCCGCAGGAACTCCGTGAAGAACCTCGCCACGTCCACCATGCAGGTCCGGTCGTCCATCACGACGAACCCGCCCGAACCCATGATCGACCCGATCGACTGTAGCGTCTCGTAGTCGACCGCCAGGTCGAGGAGGTTCTCCGGGATCACGCCCCCCGACGGCCCGCCCGTCTGGACGGCCTTGAGGCCCCGACGCTTGTCGCGCACGCCGCCGCCGATCTCCTCCACGATCGTCCTGAGGCTCGTCCCCATCGCCACCTCGACGAGCCCCGTGTTCGCCACCTGGCCGACGAGCGAGAAGACCTTGGTCCCCCCGCTCCGCGCCGTGCCGAGCGCCGCGAAGGCCTCTCCGCCGCGCTGGAGGAGGACGGGCACGTTCGCCCACGTCTCGATGTTGTTGATGACCGTCGGCTGGCCGAAGAGCCCCCGCTCCACCGGGTACGGCGGGCGGTCGACGGGCTCCCCCGGCCTCCCCTCGATCGAGGCGATCATCGCGGTCTCCTCGCCGCAGACGAACGCCCCCGATCCGCGGAAGACCCTCACGTCGAAGTCGAGCGTCGTTCCGAGGATCCCCGTTCCGAGGAAGCCCCGCTCGCGGGCCTGCTGGATGGCCCTGCGCGCGTGGTCGAGCGCCAGCGGGTACTCGTCGCGGACGTAGATCACCGCTTCGGAGGCCCCGATCGCCCAGGCCCCCAGGATCATCCCCTCCAGGACCTGGTGAGGGTTCCCCTCGAGGATGGACCGGTCCATGTACGCCCCCGGGTCCCCCTCGTCGCAGTTCCCGATGAGGTACTTCGGCGCCCGAGGCTGTTGCCGGCAGGCGCGCCACTTCACGGCCGTCGGGAACCCCGCCCCTCCGCGGCCGCGGAGCCTTCCCCGCGCCACTTCCTCGATCACCTGCTCCGGCGTCCTCGTCGAGAGCGTCCGACGCAGCTCCGCATACCCGCCGGCGTCGATGTAGTCGTCGATCGACTCGGGGTCGATCCGCCCGTTCATCGCGAGCACGACGCGCGTCTGCTTTGCATAGAACGGGATCTCCGCCTCCCGGGCGATCCGCTTCTTCGTCTTCGGGTCCTTATAGAGGAGCGCCTCGACCGGCGCGCCCCCCGCGAGGGCCGTCTGGGCCACCGTCGCGGCGTTCCGGGGCGAGACTCCGCAGTAGAGCGTCCCGGCCGGCGAGACCGACACGAGCGGCCCCTTCTCGCAGAGCCCGCGGCAGCCCGTGCCCTTCACGACGGCGCCGTCCCCCGCCGCCGCGCGGACCGCGTCGACGACCTCGTCCGCGCCGGCCGCACGGCAGCCCGTCCCCATGCAGATGGAGAACGTCGGCCTCCCGTTGCCGCCCAGCATGCCGGCTTTGCCAGCGGACGAGCTCACCGGATCACCTCCACGGCCTTCTGCGGCGACACGTTCCCGTGCGTCTTCTTCCCCACCACCACGACCGGCGCGATCGCGCAGGCCCCGACGCACTTCACCGCCTCCAGCGTCACCTCGCGGTCGGGCGTCGTCTCCCCCGCCTTGATCGAGAGGGCGCGCTCCAGGGCCTCCACGAGCTCGCGCGCCCCGCGGACGTGGCAGGCGGTCCCCAGGCAGACCTTGACCACCCGCCTCCCGCGCGGGACCAGGCTGAAGGCCTTGTAGAACGTCGCGACCGAGAAGGCCTGAGAGAGCGGCACGCCGAGGCGGTCCGCGGCCTTCTTCACCTCTCCGACGGGGAGGTACCCGTGGGCCTCGTGGAGGTCCTGGAGCGCCTGGAGGATCGTCTCGGGCTCACGCATGGACGGCCTCCGCCGCGGCTTCCAGGCCCCGCGCCACCGCGGTCCGATTGAGCGCCAGGGCCCTCGGCTTCGCGGAGAAGAGGTGCTCGATCTCGGAGTCGATCACCGAGGGCGACACCGCACCCGTCGCGGCGAGGTAGGCCCCCAGCATGACCATGTTCGCGGCGATCGCGGCCCCCAGCTCGATCGCAATCCCGGTCGCGGGGACGCGGAACACCCTGAGGTCCTGGCGCGTCGGGATGTCGGCATCAGGGATGAGCGTCGAGTTGACGAGGAGGATCCCCCCCGGGCGGACGAGCGGGCCGAACTTCCTGCACGAGGGGATGTTCATGACGACCGCGACGTCGGAGCTCCTGACGACGGGAGACCCGATCGGGCGATCGGAGATCACGACCGTGCAGTTGGCCGTGCCTCCCCTCATCTCCGGCCCGTAGCTCGGGAGCCACGACACCTCGCGCCCCTCCGCGAGGGCCGCGGAGGCGATGATCTTGCCCAGGGAGAGCACGCCCTGCCCCCCGAAGCCGGCGAAGACGGTGCTAGACTCCATTCGCGCCCTCCCCGTCGAGCCCCTCGAGGAGCGGCCTCGGTTCCACGCGCGCGCGGCCGGTCGCGGGCGTCTTGAAGACGCCGAGCGGATAGTACGGGATCATCTTCTCCTCCACCCACCGGCACGCGTCCTTCGCGGGCATCCCCCAGTTCGTGGGGCAAGTGGAGAGGACCTCGACGAACGAGTAGCACTCGTTCTTCACCTGATGGAGGAAGGCGCGGCGGATCGCGCGCTTCGCGAGGAGCGTCTGCCGCGGCTCGTGCACGGAGACGCGCGCGATGAACGCGGGGGTCTCGAGCGTCGAGAGGAGCTCCGCGACGCGCATCGGGTACCCCGCGGTCCGCGGGTCGCGGCCGCCGGGGGTCGTCGAGGTGACCTGCCCGATGAGCGACGTCGGGGCCATCTGGCCGCCCGTCATTCCGTAGATCGCGTTGTTCACGAAGACCGTCGTGAACTTCTCGCCGCGGTTCGCGGCGTGGAGGATCTCGGAGGCCCCGATCGCGGCGAGGTCCCCGTCCCCCTGGTAGGTGAACACGATGAGGCCCGGACGGACCCGCTTGACCCCCGTCGCGAGGGCGGGCGCGCGGCCGTGGGCTGCCTCCTGCATGTCGCAGTTAAAGTACTCGTAGGCGAGCACGGCGCAGCCGACCGGGGCAATCCCCACGGTGCGCTCGCGGATGCCCAGCTCGTCGAGCGTCTCCGCGACGAGACGGTGGGCCGTCCCGTGGGTGCACCCCGGGCAGTAGTGCGTGTGGGCCGCGGTGAGCGCGCCCGGGCGCGCGTAGACGGGAGCCGACGCGGTCAGGCTCATGCGAGCACCCTCCTGGCCGCCTCGACGACCTCCTCGGGGGTCGGCACCACGCCGCCCGAGCGGCCGAAGAACTCCACGGGCCGTGCCCCGGCGATGGCCGCGCGGACGTCCTCGACCATCTGCCCCGTGTTCATCTCCACGACGAGGACGCGCTCGGCGCGCTCCGCCGCACGGCGCAAGGCCTCGGTGGGGAACGGGTAGACCGAGATCGGACGGAAGAGGGCCGCGGAGAGGCCTTCCTCGTCGAGCGTCGCGATCGCGGTCTTCGCGATGCGAGCGACGGTGCCGAAGGCGACGATCAGGAGACGGGGCTCGACGGACGACGGAGGGGCGCCCCGCCGGGGCGCCCCTACATGTTGATCCAACCTGTATTCTTCGAAGCGAATCTCGTTCTCCGCCATCTCGCGGTACTTCGCCACGAGGCGGTCGTTGACGCGCTCGAGCTTTTCGGGGTCGAGATAGAGTGAGGTAATCGTGTTGGGCTTGCGGTCCTTCGCGCCCGTCGTGGCCCAGGGCTTCTTCGAGCCGTTCCGCGCCTGGGTCTCGCCCAGCTCGACCGGCTCCATCATCTGGGCGAGCATCCCGTCGGCGAGGACCATGACGGGGTTCCGGTAGTGGTCCGCGAGGTCGAACGCCTGGGTCGTCAGGTCGGACATCTCCTGCACGGAGGCCGGCGCGAGGACGAGGAAGCGGAAGCCTCCGTGCCCGGGGGCCTTGGTCGCCTGGAAGTAGTCTGCCTGGGAGGCGAGGACGCCGCCGAGGCCCGGCCCGCAGCGCATGACGTTGACGATGACGGCGGGGAGCTCCGCGCCCGCGAGGTAGCTGAACGCCTCGCTCATCAGGCTGATCCCGGGGCTCGAGCTCGAGGTCAGGACGCGCGCCCCGGCGGCCGCGGCGCCGTAGAGCATGTTCGCCGCGGCGAGCTCGCTCTCCGCCTGGAGAAAGACGCCGCCCTCCTCGGGCATGCGCCGGGCGAGGTACTCGGCGACCTCGGTCTGCGGCGTGATGGGGTAGCAGAAGTACGCCTCCGCGCCCGCGCGGATGGCGGCCTCCGCGAGCGCCTCGGCCCCCTTCATCAGCACCCGGCCCATGGGCGGCCTCAATACCGGAAGAACACGTACTGCGTCCCGTGCGCGCGAAGCGAGATCGCGACGTCCGGGCAGGCGACGACGCACAGACGGCAGCCGATGCAGTTCCAGGGCCGCACCGGCGCCGCGAAGAAGTATCCGCGCGCGTTCAGGTCGCGCGTCATCCCGAGGACGCCCTCCGGGCAGGCCTCGACGCACAGCTCGCACCCCTTGCAGCGATCGCGCTCGATCGTCACCTGCGGCATGGGGTCCTCCTCAGGTGAGGGGGAAGCATGTGGCGCTCGATCG
>CAZYRM010000286.1:620-6836 GCA_964649705.1 uncultured Planctomycetia bacterium | reverse complement strand
CTTCATCGCCTGGCTCTTTCATCCACTACACGTTGCCGGTTGCACTGGCGCACCGGATTCACACGAATCGTCACCCGATTGGATGAGGTGGGACGGAAGCCCGAGGAGAGGGCGCCGCCCGGCCCGCTTCGCGGGCGCCCCGCCGCTCGGCGCGCCGCGCCGCGGCGCGGCGCGCCCCCTCTCCTCGGGCGGTTTCCCTCGATCGCATCCGGTCGATCTTCGATTCGTGTCTATTTGTGTCCATTCGTGGATCGTCGGCGCGCGCCTGTGGCTGCCGGATGTCCGACGGTGACAACCGGACACGATCGTGAGCGGCGCGGCACCCAGCACTGGAGACTGCCTGGGGTTTGGCTCCTGGGGACTGGGATCTCGCAGCCGCAACTCCTGTACGAACTGGAATGAGCCTCTGGGACCGGACTGCGCGAGATCCGGAAGAAACTCCTCTGGCCGAGCTTCGCTCACCACGAATCCGGCAGATCCGCGTGGCGCGACGAGGCGGAGGATCGGTAGAATCGCGGCGATGGACCCCATGATCGAGGGCCGCGCCAGTTTCCCGCCGACCGCGTGGACCCTCCTCGCCGGGATCGCCGGCGGGGGGAGCGGCCGCGCGCGCGCGATCGCCGACGTCGGGAAGCGCTACTGGACGCCCGTCTACGTCTATCTGCGCCGCAAGGGCCGCACGGCCGAGGACGCGCAGGACCTCGTCCAGTCGTTCTTCGTGCACCTCCTGGAGAAGGACCTCCTCACGCGGCCCGACCGATCGAAGGGGAGGTTCCGTTCCTGGCTCCGCGCGGTCCTCGAGCACTTCCTCGCGAACGAGGCGAGGATCCGGGGCGCCCAGAAGAAGGGGCGGGGAAAGAAGATCATCGCGCTCGACTTCGAGGTGGCCGAGCAGGCCGTGCGGGCGGGAGGGGACCTCGGCGCGGGCGACGCCTTCGACCGCGCCTGGGCGCACGAGGTCCTCGCACGCGCGTTTGCGAGGCTGTCGAAGGAGTTGGAGGCCGCGGGCAAGCAGCCGGTCCTCGCGACGCTCAAGAAGCGGATGGGGCTGCTGTCGAGCGTCGAGGGGCCCGAGGCCAACGACGTCGCGGTCCACCGCGCGCGGAAGCGCCTCCGCGCGCTCATCCTCGAGGAGGTCGGAGACTCCGTGAAGGACCCCTCCGACGCGACCGAGGAGGTGGCGGAATTGTTCCGCGCCCTCGGAGGAAATGCGTAAGGCCGCCCCGATTCCCTACCAGGAGGAGGTAGAATCGGAGGCGAACGTCACTGGACGGGGGATTCCCCATGGCCGCCACGTGCCCGAAATGCGGGAAGCCGATGCCGAACGGCGCGGAGGTGGGGGGAGTCTGCCCGAAGTGCATGCTGGAGTTCGCGTTCGAGGGGGACGACTCCGAGCTCTCGAAGCGGTTCCCTTCCCTGAAGGAGGACCCGCCGCTCACGGGCCAGTTCGGGCCGTACCGGATCCTCTCCGTCCTCGGCCGTGGGGGCATGGGCGTCGTCTACGCCGCGCAGCAGATCGCCCTCCAGCGGAAGGTCGCCCTCAAGGTCCTGCCGAAGAACCTCGCCAGGGACATTGAATTCACCGAGCGGTTCCAGCGCGAGGCCAAGGCCATGGCCTCCCTCTCGCACCGCCATCTGGTCTCCGTGTACGACTTCGGCTGCCTCGACGGGCGGTTCTACTACGCGATGGAGCACGTCGAGGGGACCTCGCTCCGAGAGCTCCTCCACGAGCAGAAGCTCACCACGGAGCACGCGCTCAGGATGATCCCGCAGATCTGCGACGCGCTGCACTTCGCGCACCAGCGGGGGATCGTCCACCGCGACATCAAGCCGGAGAACATCCTCGTCGACCGGGAGGGGAACGCGAAAATCGCCGACTTCGGGCTCGCGAAGATCATCGACCCGGGGCGCAAGACCATGTCCCTGACGGGGACCATGGAGGTCCTCGGGACGCTCTCGTACGCGGCGCCGGAGCAGCTCCAGAACGCGCGGGGCGTCGATCACCGCGCCGACCTCTACTCGCTCGGCGTGATGATGTACGAGATGCTCACGGGGGACCTCCCGGTGGAGGGGTGCAAGCCGCCGAGCAAGCGGGTCGCCGTCGACCCGCGGATGGACGCGGTGGTGAAGAGGGCGCTCGAGAAGTCGCCCCAGGATCGCTGGCAGGATGCCGCGCAGATCAAGGAGGAGGCGACGAGGTGCACGGCGATCCTCGTCGACGGGCGACTGGAGACGCCCCGCCCGCCCGTGGCGGCGCCCCCCGCGCGGCCGTCCGCGGCGCGGAAGAAGCCCTCCTCGTCGGCGGTGCGGGCCGTGGCCTCCGCCCCCAGCCCCACGGCGGCGACGAGGATCGGGACGGCGACCCCGGTGCCCGCGCAGCGTCGCGGATTCCCGATGGCCGCCGCGGCGCTCCTCGGCGTGGCCGCGCTGGGCGTGGGGCTCCTTGCCGCGGTCCTGTCGAAGAACGACGAGCGCGCGCAGCAGGGACCGCCCCCCGTCGTCGCGGTCGCGGACCCTGCGCCGGAAATCGTCGAACGGACGGAGCCCGAGACGGAGCCCGTCACGTCCGTCCCGCCCGTCGCCGATCCGATCGAGGAACCCACGCCGACCGAGCCAGTCGTGGAACCTCCCGCGACCGAGCCCGAGGTGGTTCGCACCGAGCCGGAACCCGCGACCACCGCGGTCGAGCCGGAGCCCGAGGTCGCGGAGCCCGCACCGGTCGTCGAGCCCCAACCTGAGCCTGAGACGCCGCCCGAGGAACCGCCCGCGCCCCCTCTCTCGGACGACGAGCTTGCCGCGCTTGGATCGGAGTTCGACGACACGCGGGACCTCGTCGGCTGGAAGCGGCTCTGGGACGAGGAGAAGCGCAAGGGGAGCCCTGTCCAGCAGCTCACGATGAAGGACGGCCGGCTGCGGATCACACCGAAGGCGGGGGTGTGGTACCAGGAACGGCGGGGCCCGTTCTTCTACACGGAGGTCGAGGGAGACTTCGCCGTCACGGCGAGCGTGAAGGTTCGTGGACGAGCGGGGGCCATCCCGAAGTCCACCTTCTCCGTGGGAGGGATCCTGGTTCGGGACCCGTCCGCGGTCTCGCCCGAGACGTGGAAGCCTCGCCGAGAGAACTACGTCTTTCATGCCCTGGGCGTCACCACCCTCGCGGGACGGCTCGAGTTCGAGACGAAGGTCACCGGGGGAAGCCAGACGGCCATGTCGAATCCGGGGGAGCACCCCTGCAAGAGCAACGAGGCCGTCTTGCAGTTCGTACGCATCGGGAAGAACCTGTTCGTCCTCGCGAAGCCCTCCGGAGGGAAGTGGGAGATCGTCAAGCGCCCGCTCTCGCGGCTCGCCGACCGTGTCCAGGTCGGGTTCGCGACGTGCACGGACGGGGCGACGGCGAACGCCCTCTCCGTGGAGGAGCACAATTCGACGGGGATCGAGGGAGGCAATCCGGACCTCGTGCTCGAAGTCGATTGGATCCGGTTCAGGAAGCCCTCTCCTCCGGCGGACTGGCAGTCGCTCAACCTGGAGCAGCCCTGGCTCATCCCTCAGGAGAAGCTCCTGACGTTCATGGGCGACCACCTCGCCGGCGAGTAGCCCGAGAAAGCTCGGGCCGGTTTCCTACCACTGAGAGGCGACGCACGTGTCCCGCCTCTCACTTTGTGAAGGAGACCGAGATGAAACCACGGACATGGCTCGCGACCGCCTTCCTCCTTGTCTGCTCCCTCCTGCCCGCGCGCGCGCAAGCGCCTGAGGACGCCATCCTCGGGCTCGGCGTCGACGGCGTGGAGGACTGGAGCCGGCTCTATCTGTTTGCCGACGCGATGAAGCAGTCGCGCGGGTGGGGCTCCCCCCGAACGCCCTGGGACCTGACCGCGGCGGTGGACGCGGACGGCTGGCCGACGGGCGACGCCGGCGTGGTCGTGCTCGCGGCGGGCGTGAACATCGGCGGGACGTACCGCCTGTCGTTCCTGAACCGCGCCACCGTGGCCCCGCTCGACGCCTCCGCGACCGTCCAGAACTACGCCTACAACGCCGCGACGAACCTCTCGACGGCCGACGTGGTCGTCTCCTCGACGGCGCAGGGAATCATGCTCTCCTTCACCGGGACGACCGGCGGCGTCCGCAAGGTCCGCCTGATGCGGCCCGGGTACACGAACGAGACGTTCACGCGCGACGCGCTGGACCTCCTGCGCCCCTACAGCACCCTCCGCTTCATGACCTACGCCTACACCAACGGGCGGTGGACGCCGGCCACGGGGAACATGGTGCGTGAGTGGCGCGACCGGACCCGCCCAAACCACGCCACGCAGAACCGCATGTTCAACGGAGTCGTCGCGGGGGCGTCCTGGGAGCACGCCATCCAGCTCGCGAACCTCCTCGACAAGGACATCTGGGTCAACGTCCCCGACCTGGCGAGCGAGGACTACATGCGGCAGCTCGCGACGCTGCTGCTCGGCAGCCTCGAGGCCGACAGGAAGATCTACGTGGAGTGGAGCAACGAGGCCTGGAACGGGAACTACGCGCAGACCCCCCGGAACCAGAATGACGCGATTGCGGAGGTGGCCGCCGGCACGTCCCAGTTGAATTACGACGGCTCCACGAACCAGGGGTACTGGGCCTGGCGCCGCTTCGGACAGAAGACCGTGCAGGTCAGCAACGCATTCCGCTCGGTGTTCGGCGACGCCGCGATGATGACTCGGGTCAGGCCGATCCTGTGCAGCCAGTTCGCGCAGCCCGAGTCGATCCGCCAGCCTCTCGAGTTCATCGCCTCGGTGTATGGCCCTCCGAACCTCTACCTCTACGCGATCGCCGGGGCGCCGTACTTCGGCCTGCGTCCGAACGACAGCGCGCGGACCGACCTCACGGAGGACATCATCTTCTCGCTCCTCCCGGCGACCGTCGAACAGAACCGCCTGTGGACCATCACCTGGACCACATGGGCCCGCTACTACGGCCTCAGGCACTTCACCTACGAGGGAGGTCCGCACCTCGTGGGCTCGGCGAGCCTCCAGGCGAAGCTCGACGCGAACCGCGACGAGCGGATGGGGACGCTCATCGAGCAGCACCTCCGCAACTTCTACGAGGGCGGCGGAGACCAGTTCGAGTTCTTCACGGCGGCGAGCGCCTACAGCCAGTACGGGATGTTCGGGATCGTCGACGACGTCTCGCAGCGCGACACCGTGAAGACCCGCGCGCTGGGCCGCGTGCTCGCGGCGGGGCGTCCGGCCGTCACGGCGGGGTTCGCGGTCCCCTCGACGATGGACGCGGGGGCGGCGACGGTTCGCGACTGGACCGGGTACGTCGCGAGCGACCCGGCGGGCGGGACGTTCCTCGGCAGCAATCGCGCGGGGTCCTGGGCGAACTACCTGATCCGCGTCGCCGAGGAGGGCGACTTCGCGATCACCGCGCGGGTCGGCGCGGCCGGGACCACCGGACAGATCGAGATCCTGGTCGACGCGGGCGCCGTGGCGACCGTGGCCGTGCCGCGAACGGGCGGAATGACCGTGTGGCAGGACCTGTCGATCGGGACGGTCCACCTGACCCCGGGCCTCCACGTCGTTCGCGCGCGGTTCGCGGCCGTGGGTTTCAGCCTGAAGTCGATCACCCTGGCTCGGTAACCTGTCTCCCTCATCCCGGCGCGCGCCGTCCGGCCCTCTCCCGCCGGACGGCGCGTGCCATTCCGGAATCCGGTGAAACGTCCCCGTGCCGATGGACCACTCAGAGGTGTGGACATCGGGAGCTCAACCATGCGACGTGCTTTTCCGGCGGCAGCCGCTGTGGCCGGTGTGTTGTGGCTTGCGGGGGCATGCGCGCTCGCGCCCACGAGGTCGAGCCGCCCTCCAAGAAAGGCCGTGACCCCAGCCCCGCTCACGATGCCCTGTCGAGCGCCAATCCAGGCAACAGGCGTTTCACCCTCACCTTCCCCGGTCCCCGCAGAGGAGGTCCAGGCGCCGGCGATCCCAGGGATGGAGGCCCTTCCGCCCGCCTCCCCTGAGATTGCCGCGCGCCCTGGCCCCTCGGACGTCGCGGCGGCCGTGGCCGAGCTGGAGGGCTGCCTCGGCGGGCCCGACTTCACGCCGACGATGGAGAGCGTCCGTCGCTCGCTGGTCCCCCTCCTGGCGAGCGACCCGTGCGCGGTCGCGGCCGCCCAAGCCCCCCTCCGCCCCCACCCCGCCTCGGGAGAGGTACCCCCCCGACACGGCGCGGCCCCACCGG
>CAZYRM010000286.1:0-610 GCA_964649705.1 uncultured Planctomycetia bacterium | reverse complement strand
CCCGGGCGCGCGACCCGGCCGCGGCCGCGCCCGCGCTCCCCCGCGCCCGCGACCTCCGCGCTGCGGGAGAGGTCCGCGCCGTACTCGTCGAGGCCCTCGCGGCGGGTCCGGGGTCGGCCCGCGTGGCCGACGTCGCGCCCGCCCTCCTCATGGACCCGTCCGCGCATGTTCGCGAGGCAGCTCGGCATGCCGCAACATCTCAACGCATGGCGCATCATGTGTTGCACAAATGAGACGCTCAAGCGTATTCTGACTCACTCCAATGATGCACAGGATCTCACGCATCGAACTCATGTACAGCGTCTTACGCTCAATTCACATTCGGAGTGAGTTACCTCCAGGATTCCCGGCGCTGGCACCGGGCGTGCGACAACTTCTCTCGAGAGAGGTTTCTAGCAGAGAGAGGTTCACATGCGCACGGTTCTACTCATGGTGGTGATGTTCGGCGTCGCTGTGGCGGAGGAAGTCCCGCAGTCGACGAGCGCGGTCTCCGCGGGGACCGTCAGCGGGAGCGCGGCGTTCGCGCCGTGGTCCGGAAGCTATTGGCCGATGGCGAGCGGCGAGCTGGGCAAGGGCTGGAACGGCCGCGCGAGCTTCACGTACAACACCA
>CAZYRM010000285.1:0-6845 GCA_964649705.1 uncultured Planctomycetia bacterium | reverse complement strand
TCGGGCCGCGGCGTTGTACATCCCCCTTGTTCCGTCCACGGAGACCTCCGTGCGTTCTCAGTGTCTCCGTGCCTCCGTGGTGAAAGAACCGTCGGCACGCCCCATCCCCCTCCGCGTCCGATCCGCAGGCCTTTGGTTGCCAGCACCCTTTGGGGCCAGTAGGATGTCCGCCCATGGCCGACAGGCTCTTCCATCAGGATCCGTACCTTCGCAACTTCACGGCCCTCGTCACGAGACGAGGCGACCGCGAGGGTAGGCCGTTTGTGGTCCTCGATCGCAGTGCGTTCTACGCGACATCGGGCGGACAACCGTTCGACACGGGCACGATTGGAGGCGTCCGCGTGCTCGATGTCGTTGAGAACGGGAGCGAGATCTGCCATGTCCTGGAACGCGCCATCGAAGGCGACCAGGTTGCCTGCGAGATCGACTGGCCCCGCCGCCATGACCACATGCAGCAGCACCACGGCCAGCACCTCCTCTCCCAGGCCTTCATCCGAGCCGCCGACGCCGAGACGGTCTCCTTTCACCTCGGCGCGGAGACCTCCACGATCGACCTGAACGTCCCCGACCTTCACGAGGCCCGCGTCCACGAGGCCGAGGAGGTCGCCAACCGCGTCGTCTTCGAGGACCGCGAGGTCTCCTCGCGCGTCTACAGCGCCGACGAGGTGAAGAAGCTCCCGCTCCGCAAGCCCCCCACCGTCACCGAGGGCATCCGCATCGTTTCCGTCCCAGATTTCGACTACTCCGCGTGCGGGGGGACCCACCCGCGGCGCACCGGCGAAGTCGGGCTGGTGAAGGTCCTCCGCTGGGAGAAGTCGAAGGGCCTCGTCCGCGTCGAGTTCGTCTGCGGCCTGCGCGCCCTGCGCGAGTTTCGTGCGCGCTCGGGTTGGCTCGCGCAGGCCTGCGCGGCGCTCTCCACCAGCCCGTCCGAGCTGCCCGGGCTCCTCGCCAAGCGGCTGGAGGAGGCCGAGGCGATCCGCAAGAGGGCCCGCGAGCTCGAGGAACGCCTCGCCGGGCACGAGGCTGTCGAACTGTTTGCGGCCGCCTCGGAAACGCACGGCGTGAAACTCGTGTCGGCCTCGTTCGAGGGGCGCGAACCGGGCATCCTGACCACGCTCGCGAAGGGAGTCCGAGAGCGCGGCCGCGCCGTGGTCCTCCTCGCCTCCCGTACCGACAAGGCTTCGCTTCTCTTCAGCGCGTCGGACGGCGTCCAGGTCGACCTGCGCGAGGCGATGAAGCAGGCATGCGCAGTCCTCGGCGGCAAGGGGGGCGGACGCCCCAACCACGTCCAGGGGGGCGGAAACGACGCCACCAGGCTGACGGAAGCGCTGGCGAAGGCGCAGGACGTCGTCCTGGCGCAGCTCTCTATCGGATCTTGACGACGCCCCCCTCCCCCGTTATCATCCCGCCCTCTTGGAGCGACCGATGAAGACGACGTCCGCCATGTGCGCGTGCATGTGTCCGATGCCCTGTCAGGGGCGCCGGGCTGCGGATCGTCCGTCGGGGAGCTAGAAGAGACCGAACCCCGAACCAGGAATGACGACCCGCAGCCGGGAGACCGACTGCGGGTTTTTTCGTTTTCAGGAGGGTCCCATGCCCGAGACCGCCGCCCCGACGGCGCGCCTGACGCGCGATCAGGCCGCCGAGCTGTCCGCCCGGTTCGAGCCCGCCTCGCCGCAGGAGTTCCTGCGCTGGGCGTTCGATACCTGGCATCCGCGCCTCACCTTTGCGTCCAGCTTCGGAGCGGAGGACGTCGTCGCCATCGACCTCCTCGCGAAGCTCGAACCGAAGGCCCGGATCTTCACGCTCGACACCGGGCGCCTCCCGGAGGAGACCTACCAGCTCATGGACCGCGTCCGTGAACGGTACGGCGTCACGCTCGAGGTCTTCTACCCCGACACGGCGCGCGCCGAGAAACTCGTGCGCGAGAAGGGGTTCAACCTCTTCTACGAGAGCATCGAGAACCGGAAGCTCTGCTGCAACGTCCGGAAGGTCGAGCCGCTGGGGCGCGCCCTCGCGGGCGTCGACGCCTGGATCACCGGGCTCCGTCGTGAGCAGTCCGTCACGCGCACCGGCGTCTCCAAGGTCGAGATCGACGACGGCCACGGCGGGATCGCGAAGCTCAACCCCCTCGCGACGTGGACCGAGAAGGACGTGTGGGCCTACATCAAGGCGAACAACGTCCCGTACAACCGCCTCCACGATCAGGGCTATCCGAGCATCGGCTGCGCGCCGTGCACCCGGGCCGTGAAGCCGGGCGAGGACGCGAGGGCGGGGCGCTGGTGGTGGGAGAGCCCGGAGCACAAGGAGTGCGGCCTGCACTCACGGAAGTAGGACGCCTCCGGCGTGCCAATCCTCCGGCCCGCGCCACCTGTAGGGGCGACCCGCGGGGTCGCCCCTCGCCGCGCACCTGGCTCAGGCCGATCTGCCGTTTCCCGTCGCGCGCCTGGTTAAGGCCGATCTACCGTTTCCCGTTGCGCGCGAACCTGAGGACGGCCTCCGCGACCTCCGCGGGGGCCTCCAGGTTCGGCATGTGGCCGCGTCCGGGCAGGACGACGAGGCGCGAGTTCTCGATCTCACGGTGGAGCCGCTCGGCGTCGGCCAGCGGGAAGACGGGGTCGCGCTCCCCCCACAACACGAGCGTCGGCTGGCCGATGCGCGGGATCTCGCGCTCGAGCTGCTCGGGGTCGGCGCGCACCACGGTTCGGAGCATCGCGAACATCGCCAGGACGCGGTTCGGCAGGGACATCTCGTGGGTGTACTCCGTGACGAGGTCCCTCGGGACCCACGACGGATCGCCGCCGAGGCAGGAGAGGATGAACCCGACGAGCGGCTTCGTGGGCATCATCCTCGCGAGGAGGCCGGGGATCGCCGGGACGCGCAGGCCGCTCACGATCAGCGGCATCGAGGCGGAGTAGGCAACGGCGTCGAGCAGGACGACGCGCGAGACGGTCCGCGGGGCCCCGCGAGCCAGGGCGATCGCGATGGCGCCCCCGAGCGAGTTCCCCATCACGGTGACGCCGGTGGCGCGGATGCGACGGAGGAGCCTCGCCAACTCCCGCGCGAGGGCCCAGATCGAGTAGTCGCCCGGGACGGGGCGCTCCGAGTACCCCGCGCCGCGCGTCTCGACGCAGATCACCCGGTGGCCGGCCTCGACGAGCGGCGGCACGACGCCGTTCCAGTCGGTCGCGGAGCCAGCGACGCCGTGGATCAGGACGATCGGCGGCCCCTTCCCGTGGTCCTGGTAGTTGAACCGGACGCCGTCGACGACGAGGGCGCGCTCGACGCCGGCCTCGATGAAGGCCAGGCGGCGCGGCGTGCGCCGGTCGGGGCCGTAGCTCTCGGGGAGGACGAAGGTGTCCCGCATGTCTCTCGACTAGGCTATCCACCCGCGGGGAGCGTGTCCAGAAGGACCATCGCACATTGGACTGCGCACGCGGCGAGCGATAGAATCCGCCGCTCCGTCTCTCGAACCGGGGTGCTTCATGCCGACATTCCCCCCCACCGACGACTTCGTGAGCCGCCACATCGGACCGGACGACGCCGAGATCGGCGAGATGCTCTCGGCCATCGGCGCGGCCTCGCTCGACGAGCTGATCGACCAGACCATCCCCTCGAAGATCCGCTCCCGGCGGCCCCTCTCCCTCCCCCCCGCGAAGACCGAGCGCGAGGCCCTCGACGCCCTCGCGGGAATGGCGGGCGAGAACGAGGTCTGGCGGTCGTACCTCGGCATGGGCTTCCACGACTGCGTGACGCCGCCCGTGATCCTCCGGAACGTCCTCGAGAACCCGGGCTGGTACACCGCCTACACTCCCTATCAGGCGGAGATCTCCCAGGGGCGCCTCGAGGCCCTCCTCAACTACCAGACGATGGTCCGCGACCTGACCGGGATGGAGATCGCGAACGCCTCGCTCCTGGACGAGGCCACGGCCGCCGCGGAGGCGATGACGATGTCGAGGAGGCTCCTCAAGGAGCCTCGCCAGGTCTACCTGGTCTCCGATCTGTGCCACCCGCAGACGATCGACGTCGTCCGGACGCGCGCGAAGCCGCTCGGCATCGAGGTCGTCGTCGGGGACCACCGCGCGTTCCGCTTCGACGAGAGAGTCTTCGGCGTCCTCGTCCAGTACCCGGCGACCGACGGGGCCGTGATCGACTACGCCGCGCTGTGCGACGCCGCGCACGCCGCCGGGGCCCACGTGACCGTGGCGAGCGACCTGCTCGCGCTCGTCCTCCTGCGGCCGCCCGCCGCCTTCGGGGCCGACATCGTGGTCGGAAACAGCCAGCGTTTCGGCGTGCCCCTCGGCTACGGAGGCCCGCACGCGGCGTTCATGGCGACCCGGGAGGCGTTCGTCCGAAGCATGCCCGGAAGGATGATCGGGGTGTCGAAGGACGCGGACGGCTCCCCGGCGCTCCGCATGGCGCTCCAGACGCGCGAGCAGCACATCCGTCGCGAGAAGGCGACGAGCAACATCTGCACGGCGCAGGTCCTCCTCGCCGTGACCGCGGGCTTCTACGCGGCCTGGCACGGCCCCGAGGGGCTCCGGCGGATCGCGCGGCGCGCTCACGCGCAGGCCGCCACGGTCGCCGAGGGGGCCCGGCGGGCCGGCCACGAGGTCGGCGGGGCTCCGTGCTTCGACACGGTCCGGGTCAAGACGGCGAAGCGCACGGAGGAGGTCCTTGCGCGGGCGCGCGAGAGGAAGATCAACCTGCGCCGACTCGACGCCGAGACGCTCTGCGTGGCGCTCGACGAGACCGCCGGCGACCGCGACGTGGCCGACCTCCTGGCCGTGTTCGGCTGCCCCGACGCCATGGAGGCCGTCGCGAAAGCGGTCGGCGAGTCCCCGCTGCCGGCCGCGTTCTCGCGCGCGGGTGACATCCTGACGCACGACGTCTTCCGCCGCCACCACTCCGAGACGGAGATGCTCAGGTACCTGTCCCGCCTCGAGGCGAAGGACTTCTCCCTCGATTTCGGCATGATCCCGCTCGGGTCCTGCACGATGAAGCTGAACGCCACGACGGAGATGATCCCGGTGACGTGGCCCGGCTTCGGCCGCCTGCACCCGTTCGCCCCGGCGGAGCAGGCCAGGGGGTACCAGAGGCTCTTCCGCGACCTGGAGGCGTGGCTCGGGGAGATCACGGGGTTCGACGCGGTGTCCCTCCAGCCGAACGCCGGGTCGCAGGGGGAGTACGCGGGCCTCCTGGCGATCCGCGGGTACCACGAGTCTCGTCGCGACACGCACCGCAACGTCTGCCTGATCCCGCACTCCGCGCACGGCACGAACCCGGCGAGCGCGACGCTGGCCGGCATGAAGGTCGTCGTGGTGGAGTGCGACGACAGCGGGAACATCGACGTCGAGGACCTGAAGGCGCGCGCGAAGGAGCACGCGAAGGACCTCGCGGCGCTCATGGTGACCTACCCCTCGACGCACGGGGTGTTCGAGGAGGCGATCTCGGAGGTCTGCGAGGTCGTCCACGCCCACGGCGGGCAGGTGTACATGGACGGGGCGAACATGAACGCGCTCGTGGGGCTCTGCCGGCCGGCGGAGCTGGGCGCCGACGTGTGCCACCTGAACCTGCACAAGACGTTCTGCATCCCGCATGGGGGAGGCGGGCCGGGGATGGGGCCGATCGGCGTGCGGAAGCACCTGTCGCCGTTCCTGCCGGGGCACCCGGTCGTCGCGACGGGACGCCCGACGGGGGCGGTGAGCGCGGCGCCGTGGGGGAGCGCGAGTATCCTGCCGATCTCGTGGGCGTACATCGCGATGATGGGGGCGGAGGGCCTCGCGAAGGCGACGAAGGTCGCGATCCTCAACGCGAACTACGTCTCGAAGCGGCTCGCGAAGGCCTTCCGGACGGTCTACACGGGCGCCCACGGCCGGGTGGCGCACGAGTGCATCCTGGACCTGAGGAAGCTGGCGAAGGCGACGCACGTGGAGGCGGAGGACGTCGCGAAGCGGCTGATGGACTACGGGTTCCACGCCCCGACGATGTCGTTTCCCGTGGCGGGGACGCTGATGGTGGAGCCGACGGAGAGCGAGCCGAAGGGGGAGCTGGACCGCTTCGTGGAGGCGATGCTCGCGATCCGCCAGGAGATCCGCGAGGTCGAGGAGGGGACGCTCGACGCGAAGGACAACCCGCTCAAGAACGCGCCGCACACGGCGGAGTGCGTGACGCGGGACGAGTGGGGGCACGCGTACGGGAGGGAGCGCGCGGCGTACCCGACAGCCCACGCGCGGGCCCACAAGTTCTGGCCGGCGGTGAGAAGGGTGGACAACGCGTTCGGCGACCGCAACCTGGTGTGCGCGTGCGTACCGACGGAGGCGTACCGGTAGGAAGGGGGCGGGCTACGGGCCCGGCTTCTCCTTCTCCTTCTCCTCCTCCTCGTCGTCTTCCTCTTCGTCCTCCTCCTCGCCCTCCTCGGCGGAGTCCTCTTCCTCTTCTTCCTCCTCCGCCGTCTCGACGAACTCCTCGTACTCCTGGTTGGACATGAGGTTCTCGAGCTCCTCCTTGTCCGTCATCTTGACGCGGACGAGCCAGCCGTCCTCGAAGGGGTCCTCGGAGAGGATGGCGAGGTCCTTCACGACCTTGTCGTTGACCGCGACGATCTCGCCCGAGAGGGGGGCGATCAGGTCGGAGACGGTCTTGACCGACTCGATCTCCCCGAGGGGGGCGTCGGACTCGACGACGTCGCCGACCTCGGGCAGCTCGAGGTGGACGAGGTCCGAGAGCTGGTTGACGGCGTAGTCGGTGATGCCGATGAGGGCCTCGTCGCCGTCGGCCTTCACCCACTCGTGGGTTTCGCTGTATCGCTTGTCCGCGGGGCGCATCCGGCGCTCCTTATCCTG
>CAZYRM010000284.1:0-6883 GCA_964649705.1 uncultured Planctomycetia bacterium | reverse complement strand
GACGAGGTGACGAACCTGGTGGAGTACCCGAACGCGCTCGAGTGCAGCTTCGACGAGGCGTTCCTCGCGGTCCCGGCGCCGGTCCTGGAGAGCGCGATGAAGGGGCACCAGCGGTACTTCCCGGTGCGAGGGGGAGACGGGAAGCTCAAGGCGCGGTTCATCACGGTCGTCAATCGGACGGCCGAGCAGGCCCCCGGGATCCGGGAGGGGAACGAGCGGGTCCTGCGCGCTCGGCTGGCGGATGCGCGGTTCTTCTGGGAGAGCGACAAGGCGAAGCCCCTCGAGTCGTTTGTCCCGCGCCTGTCGGGGATCCGGTTCCTCGGCAAACTCGGCACGATGGCCGAGAAGACCGAGCGGCTGCGGAAGCTGTCGGCGCGGATCGCGGAGAGGACCGGGCTCGACGCAAGGCTCAGGCCGCTTCTCGATCGCGCGGCCGTCCTGGCGAAGGCGGACCTCCTCACGGAGATGATCGGCGAGTTCCCCGAGCTGCAGGGGGTGATGGGCGAAGAGTACGCGCGGGTCCAGGGGGAGCCCGCGGAGATCGCCGCGGCCATCCGGGAGCACTACCAGCCGCGGACCGTGGACGACGCGCTGCCGACGACGCCCCTGGGCGTGGTGCTGTCTCTCGCGGAGAAGTTCGACAACCTCACGGCGTGCTTCGGGAGCGGCCTCAAGCCGACGGGGAGCCAGGATCCGTACGCGCTGCGCCGCCAGGCGATCGCCGTCGTGAAGATCGTGCTCGAGCGGAAGCTCTCCTTCTCGCTGCGCGAGGCGGCGCAGCAGGCGCTTACCCTTCTCCCGGGCGAGGCGGCGGCGAACACGGGCGCCATCGACGAGCTGATGGCGTTCTTCTCGGACCGGATCTACCAGATGTGCGTCGACGAGGGGAGGCCGTACGACCTCGTGCGCGCGGCGCTCGCGACCGGGTTCGACGACGTGGCGGACTTCCGCCGGCGCCTGGACACGCTCGTGGAGCTGTCTACGATGCCTCTCTGGGCGGGGCTCGTGGAGGTGGTCGAGCGGACGTACAACATCCAGAAGAACCAGGACGTCGAGGGCGAGATCGACCCCTCGCTTCTCGTGGAGTCGCTGGAGAAGGACCTCTGGAAGACCTGGGGGGACTTCGCAAAGACGGTCGAGCAGCTCGTGACGGAGGGGAAGTACCGCGAGGCGAGCACGGTGTACCACGACGCCTTCGCGAAGACGGTGCACGAGTTCTTCGAGAAGGTCTACGTCAACGTGGACGACCTACGGGTGCGCAAGAACCGGATCCTGCTCCTGCGCCGCATCAACCACCTCTACTCGAAGCGCATCGCCGACCTCTCCCAGCTCCCCCACGACACGGAGCCGCGCCCGTAGCGGCTGGCTAGAGGCTGATCGCGAACGTCCAGAGCAGGAACGACACGGCGGCGCAGCCGAAAGCCGTGCCCACGGACTTGGGGTTGTAGAGGTCCTTCATCAGGACCAGCACGGCGGCCGGGATCGCCATCGAGAAGAGCAGGCGCATCACCCAATAGAGGAAGCTGTAGTCGCCGTCCGCGCGCATCTTCGCGACCTGGTCCGCGGGGACGGACTCCGGCTGCTTGTCATCGTCCACCGTTACGAGGACCGAGTCGTTCCCCCAGGCCAGCTTCCCCTCGAGGTCGCCTCCCTGGCTGCGGACGACGGTCCCCTCGGGGTTCTCCAGCTCCTGCAGGATCTCCTTCAGCTCCTCGCGCGCCTCCTCGGGCTTGAGCCCCGCGGCGTCGAAACTGCTCACGAACGCCACGTAGAGGAAGAGCTTGGACACGGCGACGACGAGGAGCGGGTGGAGGATCGGGAGCAGGATCGGGTTCATCCCGAAGCAGAAGAAGTTGCTCTGCTTCCGCTTGACGACGCCGAAGCGGAAGACAAGCAGGGCCGGGACGACCGTCAGGAGCAGGAAGACGAAATGGAGCGCGAACTTCATGGTTGAACCTTCGTGCCAGCGGACCGCGGGAGCCACACGGAGACCCGCGTCCCGCGCCCGGGGGCCGTCTCGATGTCGACCGAGCCGCGGTGGGCCTGGACCAGGCGGTGGACGATCGCGAGTCCCAGTCCGGTCCCCCGCGGCTTCGTCGTGAAGAACGGGTTGCCGGCCCTGGCCCTCGTGTCCGCGTCCATCCCCTGGCCGGTGTCCACCACCTCGACCCTCACCCCATCCTCCATCGGAGCCTGGGGCGCGCGGTCTCCGATCCCCACGACCGCCGTACGCCGTCCCGGGACCGTGGTCCCGCGGAAGGTCACCCTCCCGCCGTCCGGCGTCGCCTCGATCGCGTTGATCCCGAGGTTCAGGAACACCTGTCTGAGGAGCTCCGCGTCGGCCTCGCATTCTAGCCCTGCCGGAACGTCGGTGACAATCTCGATCTTCTTCTCCTCGCGGCGCTTCCTGAGGAGCGTGGCTACTTCGTCGAGAAGGCGCGCGAGGTCCGCCTTCCTGAGCGACAGCGGCCGCGTCCTGGCATAGTCGAGGAAGTCGCTCACGATGCGGTTGAGCCGGTCCGACTCCTTGAGGATGATCTCCATGAGCTTCCGGTCGTCCCCCGAAAGCTCAAGGACGTCGGACAGCTCCTGGATCGCCCCGCGCATCGACGACAGCGGGTTTCGGATCTCGTGCGCCATTCCCGAGGCCAGCTCCTGGACCGCGGAGAGGCGGTCCGCGCGCGCGGTCATCGCCGCCAGCTCGCGACGGAGGGTGAAGTCGTCGAGGATCGCCACGACTCCGCGCGCGGCCCCTTCCTCGTCCCGGAGGATGCAGGTTTCGATCGAGACCCAGGCGGGCTTGCCGTCGCGGGCCGTGAACTGGGCGTCCTGGGAGATCGAGACGAGCCCCGACAGGGCCGAGTAGAGCGGCTCGTGCCTGGCGGCGACGAGCAGCTCTCCGAACGGCACGCCGTCGACGGCGCTCCCCTCCGGGATCCCGAGGAGGTACCTCGCGGGGCCGTTGGCGAAGGCGACCTTTCCCCCGCGATCGACCGCGAGGACGCCGCCGGACATGGTCTGGAGGATCTCCTCGTTAAGGATGCGGATCTGCGAGAGCTCCCCCGCGAGCCTGCCCGCGAGCAGCGCGACGAGGTGGAGGGAAAGGGCGAAGATGAACAGGTACGGGAGGATGCGCTGGAGCCGCTTCGAGACTCCCATGACGAGGAGCGGGTCGACGAGGGGCAGGTCCCTCCCCGAGTGCGGGGCGAGGAAGTAGGCGAGCATGATGCCCGACAGGAGGACGGTGGACGACGCGGCGGCGGCGAGGCTCGCCCTGGCGGACACCATGACGGCCGCGGCCAGCACGGAGAGGAAGTACAGGTAGGCGAAGATCGACTCGACGCCGCCCGTGAAGTAGATGAGGGACGACTCGAGGACGATGTCGACCGCGATCTCGAGCGCGATCATCCCGCGAAGGTCGTCCACCCGGCGGCATGCGAGGAGGTAGACGACGTCGACCGCGATCGCCGCGACGAGGACGGAGTAGGCGTACTCGTACGGTACGAGGGCGTGCTCCGGCTCCCACTCCAGGACCAGGATGGCGACGACCCCGAAGATGGCGATCGCCAGCCGCACGAAGTGCAGCCACTGGAGCCGACGGAGGAGCGCTCTGCGCCCGGAGTCCACGGCGCTACTTCCGCCTGAGCGCCTCCTGGATCTTCAAGATGGGGAGGAAGATCGACAGCACGATGCCTCCGACGAGCGCGCCCATCACGGCGATGAGGAGCGGCTCGATCAGGCTCGTGAGGGCCTCCACCGTGGTCTTCACCTGCTGGTCGTAGAACTCGCTGATCTTCTCGAGGAGCTGCTCGAGGGCTCCGGACCGCTCGCCGATCGAGATCATGCGCGTGACCATCGGCGGGAAGACGCCGCTGCGTCCCAGCGGCTCGCCGAGCGTCTCGCCCTTCTTCACGCTCTCCTTGGCCGCCGTGACGGCGTCCTCGATGATCCGGTTCCCCGTCGTGACGCTCACGATCTCGAGGGCGCCGAGGATCGGCACGCCGCTCTGGATGAGCGTGGCGAACGTCCGCGCGAAGCGGCTGATGGCGACCTTCCTCATGAGGGGGCCGAAGACCGGGACCTTGAGCAGGACCCAGTGCCACTGCTTCTCCCCCGCCGGCGACTTCTTCCAGAGGATGAAGGACGTGACGAGGGCCGCGATGAAACCCAGGATGTAGAGGATGTTCCCCGAGAGGAAGCGGCTGACGGCGAGCAGGATCTTCGTCGGGGCGGGGAGGTCGACGCCCAGCGTGACGAAGATCGTCTCGAACTTCGGGACGATCCCGACGAGGAGGCCGCCCACGATGAGGAGGATGAGGACCAGCGAGACGACGGGGTACGTCATGGCGCTCTTGATCTCGCGCCTCAGGGCCTCCGTCGACTCCATGTACTGCGCGAGGCGGACCAGGATGGTGTCGAGCGCGCCGGACGCCTCGCCCGCCCTGACCATGCTGACGTAGATGCGCGTGAAGATCTTCGGGTACTTCGAGAGTGCCTCCGAGAAGTCGGTCCCGCTCCGGACGCTCTCGATGATCCGCCCGCAGACGAGCTTGAAGCCGGGGTCCTCCGCCTGCTCTTCCAGGATTTCCATGCTCTCGACGAGCGGGATGCCCGCGCTGATCATCGTCGCGAGCTGGCGCGTGAAGACCGCGAGGTCGTCGCCGCGGACGCGGGCCCTGGGCTCCCCGCCGAAGAGGGACCGGGCGGCCTGGCTCTTCTGCTCGGTCATCGAGACGACGGTGAGGTTCTGGCGGCGCAGCTCGCCCATCGCGTCGTCGCGCGACGGCGCGCTGATCGTGCCGCTCCGCTCCTTCCCCTCGGTGGTCTTGACGGCGTACTTGTACTGCGGCATGGGGTCCCCTCGCTAGTCGCCCATCGTGATGTTCAGGACTTCCTCGATGCTCGTCTTTCCCCTGAGCGCGCCGATCAGGCCGCAGCGCCGAAGGGTCTGCATCCCGCGCTTCTTGACGGCGTATTCCTTGAGATCGATCGCGGAGGCGCCGTTCACGATCATCTTCTTGATCTGCTCGTCGAACTCAAGCACTTCCAGGATCGCGAACCGGCCCTTGTAGCCGTTCATGCAGCGCGTGCAGCCAACGGCCTTCATCATGAACGGCCCGGGCGCGTCCTTCGCCACGGTCCCGCCGTTCGCGACGATCGTCCCGATGTTCTTCCGGATCGCCTCGACCTCCTCGGGCGTGATCCCGACGCGGAGCAGCCTCTCTTCAGGCGGCATTTCGAGGATCGGCTGCTTGCAGTTGTCGCACAGCTTCCGGAGGAGTCGCTGCGCCGCGATCAGGATGACCGACGACCCGACCATGAACGGGTCGATCCCCATGTCCACGAGGCGCGAGACGGCGCTCGGGGCGTCGTTCGTGTGGAGGGTGCTGAAGACGAGGTGCCCGGTGATGGCCGCCTTCACCGCGATGTCGGCCGTTTCCTGGTCGCGGATCTCCCCGATCATCACCGTGTCGGGGTCCTGGCGCAGGATCGAGCGCAGCGCCGCCGCGAAGGTGAGGCCCTTCTTCACGTTCACCGGGACCTGCACCACCCCGTCCATCTGATACTCAACCGGGTCCTCGACCGTGACGATGTTCTCCTCCGGGGTGACGACCTCCTTCACCGCGGAGTAGAGCGTCGTCGACTTTCCGCTTCCCGTCGGCCCGGTGACGAGCACCATCCCGTACGCCGCGCTGACCGCGCGCTTGAACGCCTCGGTCGCCTGCGGCTCGAACCCCATGCTGTCGAGCGACCGGGCGAGGCCGGTCGCGTCGAGGATTCGCATGACGACCTTCTCGCCGTGAATGGTCGGCAGGACCGATACGCGGAAGTCGATGCTGCGCCCCTCGATCTTGAGCTGGATCTTGCCGTCCTGGGGGATGCGGCGCTCGGCGATGTCCATGGACGCCATGATCTTGATGCGGCTCACGATGGCGTTGTGCATCTTCTTCGGCGGCGCGTTCCACTCCCTGAGCGCCCCGTCCTGGCGGAAGCGGATCCGGATCCGCTTCTCGAACGGCTCGACGTGGATGTCGCTCGCCCCGTCGCGGACGGCCTGGCTGATGATCAGGTTCACCAGCTTGATGACCGGGCTGTCCCCCGCCGCGTCGGAGATCTCGGAGAGGTCGACCTTGTCGTCGTCGCCCGACTCCTTCATCTCGACCTCGGGGTCCGCGAGGTTGTCGATCAGCCCCTTCATCTCCTCCTCGCCCGGGTTGTAGGCGCGCGTGATCGACTTCCGGATGCTCCGCTCGGTCGAGACGACCGCGCGGACGTCGCACTCCGTGACCGTGCGGATCTCGTCGAGCTTGATGATGTCGAACGGGTTCGCGATGGCGAGCGTGAGGATGTTCCCGATCCGCGCGATCGGCAGGACGCCGTAGTAGTTGGCGAGGTCCTGCGAGAGCGACTGCACCGCCCTCTCCTCGGGCTCCACGCGTTCCACGTCGATCGGCGGGATGTTCATCTCCGTGGCGATGGTGGCGATGAGGAGCTTCTCGTCGACGAGCCCCTTGTCGAGGAGGACGTCCTCGTAGCTCTTGTCCTCCTGGCTCGCCTGCGCGAAGGTCTCCTCCGCCTTGGCCTCGGAGAGGAGCCCCTTCTTCACGACGATCGCCTTGACCCGCTTGTCGAAGATCCGGAATGCCATCGCTGACTCTCAAGACTCAATGTGCAGGTATCAGGGGATTTCCTGGAAGTCGCTCACTGAACGTCGAGACTGCTCACGTCTTCACCCTCGGCCAGTACTGCTTCACCGCCTTGGCGACCTGGGCCGCGGTGGAGACGTACACCTGGACCTGGCACCCCGTCTTCCGCTCCAGCTCCTCGTAGACCTTCTCGTTGAGGAGCCCCGAGACGGCGATGATCAGCGTCTTCCCGATCC
>CAZYRM010000283.1:4616-6890 GCA_964649705.1 uncultured Planctomycetia bacterium | reverse complement strand
CGATCTCCCGCGTCCGCTCCGTCACCGAGACGAGCATGATGTTCATGATCCCGATCCCGCCGACCAGCAGGCTGATCCCCACGATCCCCACCAGCACCAGCGTTGTCACCTTCGACGTCTGCTTGAAGACGTCGAGGATCTGCTTCTGCGTCTGCACCTGGAAGTCCTCCAGGTCCTCGCGGCCGATGTTGTGGCGGCGCCTGAGCACCGACTTGACCTGCTCCGTCGCCTCCTCGGTCAGCTCGCTCCTGATCACGCGCGCGTTCACCGTGATGCGCTTCGCGGCGAACTCCCCGTAGATCTTGTACGCCGTCCCGAACGGGATCAGGACCGTCTCGTCCTGGCTCTGCCCGAGGACGCTCCCCTTCCGCTCCAGCAGCCCCACCACGCGGAAGAGGCCGTTGTCGATCTTCACGTCCTGCCCGAGGAGGGCCTCCTCGCCGCCCAGCTTCTTTGCCGTGTCGCGGCCGAGGACGCAGACGTTCTTGCGGTGCTGCTCCTCGATGGCGTTGAAGAACCGCCCCGCGTCCACCACCCAGTCGCGGATCGCCGCGTACTCCGTCGTCGTCCCGAGCACCTGCGAGCCCGTGTGGCGGTCCCCCGCGGTCAGCTCGCTGCGGTTGGAGAGGACCGGCGCGACCATCGAGATCGCCGAGCAGGCCCGGCGGATCTCCTCGGCGTCCTCGTAGGTCAGCTCCGAGCGCGCCTGGCCCTCCTCCCCCGGCAGGTCCTTGGGGGAGACCCACATCGCGTCCGACCCGAGCCCCGCGATCTGGCCCGTGATCTTCCGGTTCATCCCCTCCAGGATGCTCACCACCGAGATCACGGCCGTGACCGCGATGACGATCCCGAGGGTCGTCAGCACGGAGCGGAAGGGATTGGAGCGCAGCTCCCCGACGGCTCCGGCGAGTGTGTCGAACAGGATCATGAGGCGCCCGTACCATACGCCTCCCCTGCGGATCGGCGCAAGGGACGGCGCCGTCGGTATATCGGCGAGACGGGGGCCGGATCCGAAGCGCCGCGCCGGATGGGGATGGACGGCGCCGCCTCGATCGGACTATACTCTGGGGTTTGCGCCCGCCTTCGGGCGCGAACTAAGGCCATGAAAGTCATCACCATCGGCACCGGCCCCAGGCTGGTGGAGGTCGCCAACGCCCTCGTGCAGCGCCACACCAGTGTCGTGGCGGTCACGAGCGACGAGGGCGCGGCCCGGAACGGCTTCCTCCGCCGCGTCGGCCTCCGCCGCACCTCCCTGGAGGAGTTGGACCTCCGCCGGCTCGACCTGGCCGTCGGCAAGGAGGACGTCGTCGTCGTCTGCCACGACGAGTCGAAGACCGTCCAGGAGCTCCTCACCCGCCTCCAGGAGCAGGGGGTCGACTCCCAGGTCCTCGTCTTCACCTCGGCCGACGCCCGGGATCTGCGCAAGGCATTCCCGCAAGTATCTTTCCGGTCGGACGATACACTCTACCGAGGCGAGCTTGCGAGCTTCCTTAGGAAGGTCGACACGCTCCACCGCGTGGAGAGCCTGAAGGAGCTGGTCAAGGACAAGGCGAAGCTCCTCATCCTCCTCTACGCGAACCCCGACCCGGACGCGCTCGGCACGGCGATGGCGCTCAAGACCCTGCTCGATCGAACGCAGGAGACCTGCACGATCGCCTACACGGGGGACGTCCACCGGGTCGAGAACCTGGCGATGATGAAGACGCTCCGCATCCGCGCGGAGAAGTTCGATCCGGGGATGCTCGCCGCCCACGACGCCCTGGCGGTCGTGGACGGGCAGCCGTCGTTCTTCGACCTCGACCCGGCCCCCCACTTCGACATCGTGATCGACCACCACCCCCGGGGGAAGGGGTACCGCGCGGGGTTCACCGACGTCCGCCCGAGGTACGGGGCCACGGCGACGATCCTGACGGAGTACTTCACGCAGTCGGGGGAGAAGATCCCGAAGCTCGTTGCGACGGCCCTCTACTACGCCATCAAGGTCGACACGGGGACCTTCGAGCGGCAGGCGCACGACGAGGACATCATGGCCTTCAAGCATCTGCACGGGCTCATGGACAAGCAGATGCTCCACCGGATTGAGTACTCGCAGTACACGCTCTCGACGCTCGACTACTTCGGGATCGCGCTCCTCAGGAAGCGGACCGAGCGGGACGTCCTGTTCGTCCACGTGGGCGTCGTGCCGAGCACGGACACGGTGGTCCACATCGCGGACTTCTTCAACCGTCTGTCCGAGATGCGCCTCGTGGTGGTCTCCGGGGTCACCCCGCACCG
>CAZYRM010000283.1:0-4516 GCA_964649705.1 uncultured Planctomycetia bacterium | reverse complement strand
TCAACCGTCTGTCCGAGATGCGCCTCGTGGTGGTCTCCGGGGTCACCCCGCACCGTCTGGCGGTCGTCTTCCGCACGAAGGGGACGAAGAAGGGGGTAGGGAGCCTGGCGAAGCGCTCCTTCGGCGAGCTGGGGAGCGCGGGGGGGCACGCCTCGATGGCGCGGGCGGAGGTGCCGATCGAGAAGCTGCGCGAGCAGGTGCCGGACCTCTCGTCCGAGCGGGTCGAGGTCTTCGTCCTCGGGCGCCTCGCCTCGCACCTCCGTCCGATGCGTCGGATTCTCGACGCCCTCCGTCCCGCCGAGGGGGCGGAGGGGACGTAACGTCCCCTTCCCCTTCCCGTTCCCCTTCCCTTTCCCAGCGCTTCCAGCACGCTGGGAAAGGGAAGGGGAATGGGAACGGGAAGGGGGCTGTGCGGCCTACTCGAGCATCTCCTGCGCCGCGTACAGGTACCCGTCGCTCGTCGCCGCGTAGAAGGTGCCCGTCTCGCTGTCGCCGAAGAGGAAGCGGAACAGCGGCAGGCTCCAGGTCTTCTCGACCTGCCCGCTCGCCAGGTTCACGCCGAGGATGGTCCCGTCGCAGTCGGTGGCGTAGAGCCGCGTCCGCGTCTCCAGGATGGGCCGGGCGTTCGCGCCCTCCAGGACCCACTTCAGCGCCCCGCGGTTCGCCGTGTCGAGCGCGAAGAGGTTCCCGCCGCTCCAGACGTAGAGCGTGTTCCCGACGAGCATCGGCTGCTCCTCGATCGACGCCCCCGTCTCGAACTTCCACCTGAGCCGCGCCGTCGTCCGGTCGAGCGCGTACACCGCGAAGTCGCTGCTCGCGACGTACATGATCCCCTCGGGCCCCGCCGTCATCTCCGCGCGGACCGGCCGCTCGGTGAAGAAGGGGGCGAACACGGGGAACTCCGAGATGTTGTACCCGTAGACCCCGCCGTCCTCGCTCGCGAAGATCAGGCGGTCGCCGTCGAAGTACGGCTGCGTCGTCACGGTCCCCCTGGAGGGGAACTGCGCGCTCCAGTGCCCGTTGGCGATGTCGTAGGCGTGGACCAGGTTCCGGTCGTGCGTCGGAACGAAGACGTGCGACGTCGTCGCGTACGGCGTCCCGCTCGGTCCGCCCGGCGGCCACACCTTCCAGTTCACGAGCCCGTAGTTCCGCTCGACGCTCATCAGGCCGCCGCGGACCACGAGGTACATGTAGTCGAGCGACCTGAGCGTCTTGACCGCGTTCTTCGCGTCCGCCAGGGCGCTCTCGCGCTTCGCCAGCTCCGCCGGGTCGGCCTGGAAAGACCCCTTCATCTGGGTGATTTCCTTCGAGAGGAGCGCGATCGCCCCCTCGGCCCTCGTGCGGTCCTCGACCACGCCGCGCGTCAGCGCCGGCGGGAAGTCGAGCGGCCCGTCGAGGTGGAGCGCCCACCTGGTCACGCCGTTCGCCTTGTCGACGGCGTACAGCCAGAAGTCCTCCGTCTCGATGAACATCGTGTCGGGGAGGTCGTGGATCTTGCGGATCGGCCGCGTCTCGCCCGCGCAGAAGTTCACCACGCGGTAGTCCCACACGACCTGGCGGAACGGCGTGCACCGCTGCACCTGCTCGCGGTGCTCCGACTGCCAGGTGTTGGCGACCGGCTCGGGCATCGGATTGCCCGGCTCAGGGGCCTTCGGGAAGTATGGGCCGCACGGCGCCTCAGGCATCGTACGCTTCGGCTCCGCCATCCCCCACCTCTTCGGGCTCCAGTTGCATCCGACCAGCAGCCCGAGCCCCAGAAGGCCCGCCAGGACTCTCTGGAACATTATGGTTTGCCTCCCTTGATGAAGTCTCCGAGGTTGACGCCGTGCTTCTTCTCGTATTCCAGCAGCTTCTCGATCCGCGCGATGTCCTCCTGGATCCGATTGACCAGCTTGAAGATGTAGGGCCGTCCGCGCAGGCGGTCCCGCAGGTCCTGGAGCATCCTGTCCCACGACCCGCCGTACAGCTCCTCCCGAAGCACGACGAGCATCCGCTCCTCGGGCGTCAGGGAGTCGAAGTACTTCTTGTGCTGGGCCGACATCTCCAGTCCGTGGCCTCCACAGGGCCGTCCGTCACAGGTCCTTCCGCCGGATCGCCGCCCTACCTCCAGCCACCGCGGGCCGGAGTGCGACTTCGGGTCCCTATGGGATTCGGCAATCGGTTTCCGTATCTTTACCCGCGTGCGGGAATTCCGCCCGGCACCGTGGCTGCTCCAGCCGGCACGCCGGTCCGGCCGGTGCCTCCAACTGACGAGACGTGCCCCGGGGACGGATCCACGCAGGCCCCCTCCCCCTCCGGCGGGTGCTCCTCCTCGTTGCGCGCCCGCGCGATGGTCCCGGTGAACATGGAGGTATCGACCGGGAAGACCTCCGGCGCCAGATGCGCACAGTAGAAGTGCCAGACCGTGATCACCAGGAAGGCCATCATCGCCTCGTTGCTGTGCGCCACCTTCGCCACGGGGATCAGGACCCCCGGCAGCTTGTCGGGCGGGGTCTCGCGGGCGAACGTGAGGAGCTCCTTGACGATGCGGGCGCACCGGTTCGTTTCGCTGACGATCACCTCGAGGTCCTTGCGCTCCTGCGACCCCTCCGGGGCCTTCCTCAGGAGGAGGTGCGCGAACGTCAGGATCCCCGTGAGCGGGTTGTTCATCTCGTGCGCCACGCCGGCGGCCATCCTCCCGAGCGAGGCGAGCTTCTCCGCGCGGAGGACGTGCTCGTTCGCGTCCCTGAGCTCGCGCGTCTTCTCCTCGACGTGGGACTCGCGTCCGAGGTGGATGGCGAGGGAGGCGACGCCGACGACGATGACGGACAGGATGCAGCCGAGGACGAGCGTGAACCTGAGCGCCAGGCGGCGGGAGGGGGCTCGTGGGCTTGGTGACCGCATGGCCGCGCTCGGGCGAGGCAGCAGCATGGCAAACCGCGCCGTGCCGGCAATCCACCAAAGGACGGAGAGGCGCGCCTTCGCTGCCACGTGTGCTTGACCTCCCGCGTGCGGGGCAGTAGCCTCACGCGGACTTGCGGGCCCTTCCAGGACGACCCAACGACGAGGAGATCCGATGCGACTGCTTTCGCTCGTGCTTGGCCTGTGCCTCTCGATCTCCGCGCTGGGCGACGACGGGGGCGTCGAGGAGCTGGTGAATCAGGCCCTCGATGCGTACCGCAGCGGCAAGAAGCAGCAGGCCGCGGAGCTCCTCCAGAAGGCGGCGTCGCTGATCCAGAGGGAAGGGGAACAGGGGCTCGCGTCGTTCGTGCCGGCGGCCCCCGAGGGGTGGGAGCGGGACGACATCGACAGCCAGTCGGGGACGTGGGATTCGGGCGAGCAGTCCTTCCAGTGGACCCAGATCTCGACCGCCTACCGCAAGGGCGATTGCCGCGTCAAGCTGATGATCTCGAGCTCGCCGCAGCTCCTGCAGGCGCAGAAGGCGATGGTGGACATGCTCCAGAACGAGGATTATCGCAAGATGATGAACTCCGACCCCAGCCGGAAGGTGGACCTGTTCGCCCGCGACGGCTGGTCGGGATTCACGCAGACCGAGAAGGACGGGGATGTCAGCCGCTTCGCGCTGACCGAGAAGCTGATGTGCCAAATCGAGATCTCCTCGGGCGACGAGGCGGCGCTCGAGCAGTTCTCGGGCCTCATCGACTGGGGCGGACTCGGCGCGGCGCAGCGCTAGTGTCGCGTCACGCCGATAGACGACGCGTGCGCCTCGGGCTTGAATCTCCTCGCAGCCGCTGCTAGACTCGCCCTGCCTGTTGGCAGCACCTCAAAGTCCCCTACTCCCGCTCCTCGATGACCGGTAGCCAGATGAAGGTCGACGCGGAAGCGTTGTCGGCCCACCTCAGGGACGTCCAGGCCCGGATTGCGCGCGCATGCGCCCGCGCGGGCCGTTCGCCCGAGGAGGTGACCCTGCTGCCCATCACCAAGACCGTGGGGGCCGAGACCGTCCGCGCCCTGAGGGAGCTCGGAATCCGCGAAATCGGTGAGAACCGGGTCCTCGATGCCGTCGAGAAGGCCGCGTCGTGCCCCTCCGACCTCACGTGGCACATGGTCGGCCATCTTCAGACGAACAAGGCGCGCAAGGCCTTGGGGCTCTTCGGCGTGGTGCACTCCGTCGACTCCCTCCGCCTCGCGCAGGCCCTCGACGCGGAGGCGGCCCGGATCGGCAAGAAAATCGACATCTACCTGGAGGCGAACGTCTCCGGGGAGGGATCGAAGGGCGGCCTCCGCCCCGAGGAGGTGCCCGGGCTGGCGCGTCAGGCGGTCGGTTTCCCTTGCCTCAGACTGCGGGGTCTGATGACCATGGCGCCGATCTCGGACGACCCGGAGCGGGTCCGGCCGGTCTTCCGGGCTCTCCGCGAGCTCCGTGACCGCCTCGCCGCGGACGGCCTCGACGCGCGGGGCCTCTCGATGGGGATGACGCAGGACTTCGAGGTGGCGATCGAGGAGGGGGCGACGCTGGTGCGGATCGGCACGGCCCTCTTCCAGGGAGTGGAATCCTAGCATGCCGCGGCTCGTG
>CAZYRM010000282.1:0-6935 GCA_964649705.1 uncultured Planctomycetia bacterium | reverse complement strand
ATCGTCTCGCGGGCTCGGGGACCAGGTAGCGGATCGAGCGCCCCGCGCCGATCCTCGATCTCAGGTCGCTGGACGACACCCCGATGGTCGGGATCCGGAAGAACCCCTCCGGGGCCCCCTCGTACCCCTCCCGGGAGGCCACGCAGGGCCTCGCGAGCTGACGGACCCGCTCGATCGACCTCCAGGTCGGCATCGTGGGGGCCATGTCCGCCCCGAGGATCAGGTAAAGCTCGGCGTCGGGGTCCTCCCGATGGAGGGCCTCGAGCGTGTCCACGGTGTACGAGACGCCTCCGCGCCTCGCCTCCAGGTCGCACACGGCGAACCTGGGGTTCCCCTCCAGGGCCAGTCGGACCATTTCGAGTCGATCGGCGACGGGGGCGACGCCCTCCGCGGGCTTATGGGGCGGGTGCGCGCAGGGGACGAACAGGACCCGGTCCAGCGAGAAGGCCTCCGCGGCCGCCTCGGCGATAACGAGGTGGCCGACATGGATCGGGTCGAACGTCCCTCCGAAGACACCCTTCCTCATGCCTGGGGTGCTCACCCTGGCGCCGATCGAGGCAAGAGAATCAAGCCCTATAGCCCGCCCTGGGGGGGGCGTCAAGGCAAAACCGGCCGGAGCAGCCTGGGCGGGATGAAGCTTGCGTGAAGGCCCCGGCGCGGTAAGATGAGTTGGCACGTCGACGAGGGAAGAGATGAGTCGCGAGCCCCGCCGCCAACCCGACGGCCCCCGACCCAAGCGCCCCTATCGCCGTCCGACGGTTCGGAGCGAGCGGATCCTCGAGGTCCACCTCATCGGCGACTGCCAGAAGCTCTCGGTGGCCCAGGGGTGTGAGATACCTTCCCACACGAGCTAGCTCCTGAGCGCCATCGGGCGGTCGAAGAAGTCGGGGAACGACTTCTCGACGCAGGAGGGCCCCTCGACGCGGACGCCGCAGCGCCCATGTCGTTCGCCGGACAAACCTAACGTGATCCGCGGCGTCCGAGTCTGTAGGCGGCTTCGCGTCCCCACAGCGTATCGCCCGCTTCACGAGCTACCGCCTCCAGGGTTGACACGGCCTCCGTCCCGCCAAGCTCGTCGAGGCCGCGAACGGCCCTCATGCGGCGCAGCGTCTCGCCTGCGCGGAGTTCGCAGGGCGCGAGCTGCTTGGCTGCCTTTGGCGTCCCCTGGTCGTCCACTCCCTCGGTCCTTGGGACCGGGGCCAGGAGTCGCTCACGCAGGAATGCCCCCACCTGAGCCGGACGGGAGGCAAGTCTTTCCCATGCACGCAGGGCCGTCTTGGCGTCGGCATCACCCAGCCGTGCCCAACTTGCGTCGATCCCCTCAAGCCCCCCTTGACCGCTGTTGACGCGCGCCATGTCCCAGACGAGCGCCGTCGCGTCCTCTCCTCCCGAGACCAACCACCTTCCGTCCTGCGAAAACGCGAGGCTCATCACATCGCCGAGGTGGCCGTCGAAGACCTCCACCACCTCGCCCGTGAGGCCATCGAGAACCCGGACGCGTCGTCGATCGTCTCCCGCGGCCACCCACCGCCCCCGAGGGTCCGCGGCCAGGGCGCCCCACCCGACGGACAGCACCTCGGCCGGGCGGGCAAGGCCTCCTGACGCCCGCTCGTGCACGCGGAGCCCAGAGTCCAAGCACGCGGTGAAGACCCGACGCCCATCCGGCGAGACGCACATGGCAAGGACCGGGGCTCCCGGATGGGGCAGCGAGAAGAGCGTCTTGCCCGACCCGGGGTCCAGCGCCACGACCGGCCCCTTGGCGCCGATCAGCAGGGTGGCGCCGTCCGGACTGAAGGCGAGGCCTGAGGCCGATCCGCGGCAAGTGAGCCGCTCCAGCGATTTCAAGGTGGAGGTCTCGACGATGTCGACGGCGCCATCACGGCCGAGCGCCAGCCGAGCGCCGTCGGACGAAAGGGCCACGCCCACCGGGGGATCGAACTCCGCGGACCGGGTGCACTTGCCGGTCCCGAGGCCGCACTCCTGGACCACCCCGCCGCTGTCGACCGAGAGGACCGATTCGCCCCCTGGCAGGAACGCGATCAGGATGACCGGTCGCTGGCGCGAGGCGAGCCGCAGCACGGGCCGACCCGACCGGGTCTCCCACACGCGGATCGCCCCGTTCATCTCCCCCGTCGCGACGACACTGCCGTCCGGCGAAAAGGCGATCGACAGAACGCCGTCCGTGGGTGAAGCAGGGGCCGCCTCGAACGTCTCCCCGGGCCTCCAGACCCGCACGATGCCGCCCTCCGCCCAGGCCGCGATGGCCCCTTCGCCGTCGACGGAGAGGCCATTCTCGTTCCTGGGGTCCTCCAGTTGCTCGACGACCCGTCTGCGCGCCAGGTCCCAGCAGAGGCTCCGGCCCTTGGTTCCGCGGAGGAAGGCGCGGCTCCCGTCGCGTGACAGGGCGACGGCCGTCGCGTTGGCGCCGGCCTCGTCCGGAAGGCCGAGCGACTCCAGCTCGCGACCACCGGCGACCTCCCAGACCTTCACGCCGCGGATTCCGCCCGTGGTGACGCGCGCGCCATCGGAGGCGAACGCGATCGCGAGCACGGGGCCGGCGTCGGTCGTGATGACGGGGACCTCGGCCCCGACCCCGGGTTTCCACAACCGCAGCGAGCCGTCCTGCGCGCCGATGGCCCAGGTCGAGTCCACGGACGACTGCACGAGGCAGGTGACCTTCGGATCGAACGGCCCCGCGCGACCGAGTTCCTCCCGCGAGGCGATGTCGCGGACAATCACCTCCCCCGCGGACGTCACGCACGCGACGGACTTGTCGTCGGCGGAGAACGCGAGAAGCGCGACGGGCTCGACGAAGTCGACGAACGCCGAATGGTCCTCCAAGTGGTCCTGAGAGAAGATCGCGACGTCGCCGTCATGGTTCCCCGTGGCGACCAGCCGCGAGTCGCGGGAGACCGCGAGGACGTCCGCCGAGAAGACGCTCCAGCGGGCGAGCGCCCGACCGGAGGCCGAATCCCAGAGCGTCAACTCGCTCCGGCCGCTCAGCGTCGCCACAAACTTCCCATCTTGAGACACGGCGAGGGCGTCGATCGGCTTCCCGCAGTGGAAGCGTTGGGTCCCGATCCGGGCCGCGGCGTCCCTGGGGAGTGGGTCGCCAAGGAGGTCCGCCCGCGCCGCGGCCTCCTCGACTTCTGCGTCGCCCTCCCGTGCGGCCCGCTCCAGGGCACGCCGCGCATCGAGGACCTCGCGCGTCCCGTCGGGGCCCTCCGAGATTCTCCGCAGGACACCGAGCGCCTCGGAGGTGCCGAGGCGCTCCAGGACCTCGACCGCCCGCACCCATCGCAGGGTCTCGCCAGCCGGCAGGAGCGCGTGAGTTGGAGCGGAGGGATCGAGGGGCGGAGGGGCTTGCAGTCGCTCGTCCAGCAGCCGGACGGTCTCCTCGGGATGGAGGAGGAGGGTCCCCTCAGCGGCGAACGCCTGCGTGGCGTCGAGCTCCCGGAGGGCCGCCCAGGCCCCCTCCAGGTTCGACAGGGGCTTCTCCCCCTCTCGAGGACCGCCCGCGTTCCAGACCAGGACAGTGCCCTCCGCGCCCGCCGAGAGGACGGACGCGCCATCCCTCGAAAACGACAGCCAGGTGATGTGGCCCTCGTTCCCGGTGAGGCGATTCGACAGCTTCCCGCTGTCCAGGTCCCACACCGCGATGCGGCGGTGATCGATCGAAGCGACCATGTGGTGGCCGTCTGGCGAGAAGTCGGGGAAGTCGAGGTATCCGTCCCCCTCCAGGTTCATGAGCTCCGTCCCCGTCAGGCCCTCGAACAGGGCGAGCCCGTGCCCATAGGAGCCGACCAGCCAGTCACCGTCCGGCGAGAATGCGGGGTGCCGAATCGCCCGATCGACAAGGCCGCCGAGTTTCCTGCCCTCCAGGTCCCACATCTGGACCCCGTCGGTCACGTCGTTGGAAGCAAGCGATTCTCCTTCACGGAGGAAGACAACCCACCCGGATTGGTGGTGACACTTCCCGACGGTCCCCGTCAGCGCGCCGGTTCGTGCGTCCCAGAGGCGAAGCGAGGCGTCGTCGCTCGCCGAGGCCAGGCGCGTCCCGTCCGGGGAGAAGGCGATGTCACAAGGCCTGCGCATCCTCGGATCCTGCATCTCGACGGGCTCGCCTGAGTCCGACCAGACCCGTAGGCGATTGTCCATCCCGGCCGTGGCGAGTCCTGTCCCGTCGGGTGAGGCGGCGACAGCGGTGACGCCGCCGGGATGGGCATCGAGGCGGCGGACCTCGCGTCCGCTGGACAAGTCCCAAACGCGGACTGTCCCGTCGTCGGAGGCGGTCGCGAGCACCTTCCCGTCCGGCAGGAGCGCGGCGTCACGGACAGCGCCCTCATGGCCGTCCTCCGCAGGTGCAAGCGCTGGTCCGGCGAGGTCCCAGATTCGGACCGTGTTGCCGCGGGCCACTGCGAGCCGAGAGCTGTCCTGGAAGAACTCCATGTCCTGCGTGGGCGCCAGGCCAACAGGGGCCTCGGCCATCAGGTCTCCGGAGCCGAAGTCCCAGACCCGGATCCCACCGTCCTTACCGAGCGAGGCCACCCTCCGGCCGTCCGGAGAAACGACCACCCGTAGGACTCCACCATCGTGCGCATGGAATGCCGTCAGCGCCTTCCCGCTGTCGACATCCCACTCGCGGATCCAGCCGTCCGTACCCGCGGAAACGAGCGTCATGCCCTTCGGGGAGACGGCGAGCGCGGTCACATCTCCCCGATGCGCCGCAATCGTGGAGGTCGAAACGCCCCCGGCCACGTCCCAGAGGGACACTTCTCCATCAGAACTGCCCACGAAGGCGCGCTTCCCGTCCGGGGAGAGCGTCCGGGAAACTCCAGCCTCGAGGGTCGCCTCCTGGCACGGCGTCGCGCCCACATCCGGATCCCAGACCCGGATCCGATTCGAGTCGAAGCTGACGATTCTGTCCCCTCCCGGCAGGAATCGCACCTCGCCCGTGAACCAGTTCATTTCGGCTAGCTGCACGACGGCCTCGGCCGTCGAGGCGTCAAGCACGTGGAGCGCTCCGCCCGTCGCGACGGCCACCCGCGAGCCGTCCTGGGAGAAGGCAATGCACCCGGACCCGATGGCTCGGCCACGGTCCCTCGTCGCAATCGACTTCCCCGCGGAGTCCCAGATGCGCACAGAGCCGTCTTGTGCGACCGCGGCGATCAGGCTGCCGTCGGGGGACACGGCGATGGAGCTGATTTCCCATGTGTGGCGGAAGCGGGTGCTACCGAGGCGGAGACGCGCGCCATCGGGCAGCGACCGTTCAGCGGGGGGCTCCTCGCCAAACGTGCAGATGCCGAGCGGGAGGGCGACAAGGAGGACCGCAAGTCTCCGGAGCGGGATCGGGGCCATCGCGGATCTCCTCCCCGGGGCCGAAGAGCCGTTGGCGGCCCTGCTCAGCTCCTGAGCGCCATCAAACGGTCGAAGAAGTCGGGGAAGGACTTCTCCACGCAGCTCGGCCCCTCGACGCGGACGCCTCCGCGCGCCGCCCCCGCAATGGCGAAGCTCATGGCGATGCGGTGGTCGTTGTAGGTCTCGATGGTCGCGCCCTGGAACGTCCCCGGCCTGACCTCCAGCCCGTCCTCGCGCTCCTCGACCGAGGCGCCCAGCTTCTCAAGCTCCTTGCGCAGTGAGGCGATCCGGTCGCTCTCCTTGATCCTGAGGTGCGGCACGCCGCGGATCGTCGTCGGCCCCTTCGCAAAGAGCGCCGTCACCGCAAGCGTCGGAACCGCGTCGGGCAAGTCGCCCAGGTCGGCGTCGATCCCCTTCAGCTCGCCGCCCGTCACCACCACGCCCCCGTCGCGCCACTTCACCTGCGCGCCCATCTGCCCCAGGAGGTCCAGGAAGCGGATGTCGGCCTGCAGGCTCTCCTTCCGGAAGCCCGGCGTCGAGACGGTCCCCCCCGTGATCGCCGCGAGGGCCCAGAAGTACGTCGCCCCGCTCGCGTCGGGCTCCACCGTATACGTCGCCGCGCGGTACCCCTGGCCGCCGCGGACGCGGTAGACGACCTCGTCGTCCCCCGCCGCCTCTTCGGCCTCCACGCCGAAGGCCGCCATCGTCTGGCGCGTCATCTGGATGTACGGCCGCGAGACCATCTTCCCGCGGACCGCGATGTCCAGGGGCGCGGAGGCGTACGGCGCGGCGAGGAGGAGGCTCGAGGCGAACTGGCTCGACCGGTCCCCGCTCACCTCGACGCGGCCGCCCCGTAGGCCGCTCCCGACGATGACGACCGGCGGGCAGCCGTTGTTCCTGACCGAGAGGGCGCGGCATCCCAGGTGGTTGAGCGCGACGATCAGGTCGTCGACGGGCCGCTGCCGCATCCGATCGTCCCCGTCGAGGACGAAATCGCCGTGCGACAGCGCCAGGAAGCTCATCAGGAAGCGGATCGACGTCCCCGCGTTGCCGAGGTCCAGGTTCGCCCGCCGCGCGGGGATCTCGCCGTTCAGCCCCTCGACGATCAGCTCCTTCCGCTCGCGCGCCTCCGAGATCGTGAAGGCGATCTCGCCGAGGGCGTCGGTCAGCAGGCGCGTGTCCTCGCAGCACGAGGCGTTCCTGAGGACCGACCTCCCGTCGGCCAGGCACGCGCAGACGATGGCGCGGTTCGTGTAGCTCTTCGAGCCCGGTATCTCGACGGTCGCCTGGACCCTCCCGACGACGGGCACCTCGAGTGTCGGTCTTGCCATCTACTTGCTCGCGAAGTCGTCCTTGTGCTGCTCCCACCACCGCGCCCAGGCCTTCGCGTCGTCGCCGAAGTCCTCGCCGGTGAGCTTCCCCAGCGCGTCGCCGATGACGCGCCGCTCGATGACGATCATCTTCTCCTGGATGCGAAGGACCGTGGTGTCGAGGACGACGCCGGAGGCCACGGTGCCGGGGATCGGGTCGGCGATGACGGCCGCCTGGGCGATCTCGATGTCGAAGTCGCGGACGTA
>CAZYRM010000281.1:0-7018 GCA_964649705.1 uncultured Planctomycetia bacterium | reverse complement strand
GCCTCCGTCGCGGGCTCGCCCGAGGTCCGCGAGACGGCGGACCGGGAGTGGCGCGCCCTTCCGCCGGGGCAGTCGATCCTCGTCGCGAACGGGAACGTCTCCATCCGCGCGGGAGGGGACCACGCCGCGAGGGTCACGCTCGCCGGGTGCGTCGTCTCCGCGGAGAAGAAGACGGAGATGACGCTGTCGCGGGACGCGCGCGGGCTTCATCTGGCGCTCGACCGCGGGGGCCTCCTGGTCGACTCCTCGGACCGGTTCTCGGAGCCGATCGCAATCCAGGTCGCGGGGGCGCTGCTTGACGGGCCGAGGCTCCGCTGCGCGGTGCGGCTGGAGGGGGAGGCCGCGGACGTCGTGTCGCTCGACGGCGAGGTCACGGTGACGAGCGGAGGTCGTCCGGTGGGCGTCCCGGGGGGGCACGGCACCCGCGTCGCGAAGGGGCAGGTCGCGAGGTCGCCCCAGAAGGCGGACGTCGGGGCGTTCCTCGCCTGGACGAGGGAGGTCGAGGTCTTCCTGCCTGTCGAGGCGGAGAGCGGGACACTCCAGCCGCTCGTGAGCGCCGTGAGGGACGCGAAGGCGAGCGGGGGGCAGTACGTCACCTCGGTGCGCCAGAAGAAGAACAGCGACGAGATCTTCTTCGAGGTCGCGATCGAGGTGGAGCGCGAGGGGGACTACCGCATCCTCGGCCACGTGGCGCCGGGCGACTACAAGAGCACGAAGGGGTCGTTCCGCCTGATGTTTGACGGCGGCAAGGAGCGGTTCCTCAAGGTGACGGGCGGGGGAGACGAGTGGCAGTGGTCGGAGCTGGAGTACACGGTGCGCCTCACGAAGGGGCGGCACGTCCTGCGGATCGCCGACCCGCGGGGAGGGCACTGGGTCGACTCGGTGCTCGCGACGACGGACCCCTGGTTCCGTCCGTAGACTTGGAGTCGCGCCCGTGAGGGCGCACGAGGAGTGGCGCCCGCGAGGGCGTCACGGGTAGAGGACAGTCCAGGAGCCTGCTGTGGCCATCCCTGGTCCGGAGGGCCGTGGCGGGGTCTGAACAGGAGGGTGTTCTCCCATGGGCACACGGCGATTCCTCGTGGCCGGCAGCCTCGCGCTGGCCTGCCTGGTCCTCTCCTCGTCGGCGCGGGCCGACATCGTCTTCTCGCCGAACGGCGGGACGGAGACGAGGCTGATCAACGAGATCAACCTCTGCCGCTCCAGGCTCGACGTAGCGGTCTACACGATCTCCAGCTCCGCGGTGGCACGCGCGATCGTCGCGGCGCGCCGGCGAGGGGTGTTCGTGCGCGTGATCTCGGACTACGGCCAGTCCACGTCGTCGAGCTCTCAGGTCCGGTACCTGCGATCCAACGGCCTCAACGTCCATCTCCTCGGATCGAGCACGCCGTACTCGATCATGCACCACAAGTACGCCGTCTTCGACCGCGTGCGGATGGAGACGGGCTCGTACAACTGGACGGTGAGCGCGAACACGTCGAACCACGAGAACGCCGACTTCCACGGCGAGACGGCGAGGATCGCCACGTACCAATCGAACTTCGACCGCCTCTGGTCGCTCCCGCACCGGTAGACGCAGATGCGCTGGACGCTTCTGGCCGCGGCCGCGACGCTGATCGCCGCCGCGGCCCTGGCGACGACGAGGCCCGCGGAGCCCCCGCGCGTGCGGACGGTGCGCACGGCGCGGGAGGCCCGTGGGGGCGTCTCGCTCCCCTCGCCCTCGAACTGGGGATCCTCGGCGCCGGCCGCCGTGAGTGTGGTCTCCTCGGACCCGCTGGAGTCCCTTCGCGGGGCCCTGGCGGCGCGCGACGCCGACGCGCTTGGGCGGGCGGGGGACGACCTCGCGGCGTGGGTCGGCGGAGACGAGGGCCGCGCATTGGGCCTCGTGGACGGCCTTCGCGCGGAGACGGACGCCGTGGCGACCGACCTGCTTGCGATGACGCTCGCCTCTGATCCGGCGGCGGCGACGTGGTCCGTGGTCGCCCGAGAGATGCTGGCGATCGCCCGCGCGGATCCGCTCGCCGAGCGGCGGCGCGCGGCGCTTCTGTACCTCTCTCGCTCGGGGGCGAGATCGGCGGAGATCGAGGCGGACGCGACGTGGATCGCGCGGTCGGACGCCGACCTGCTGGCGAGGGCGGCTGCGTTCGAGCTGCTGGGCAGCATCGCCTCATCCGACCCCTTCGCGGCTTCGCGGCTTCACCCCGTGATGGTGGCCGAGGCGGCCCACGCGGCCGACCCGTCGGTGCGGATCGCGGCATTGCAGGCCGTGGACCCAGGACTAGCCTCGGAGGAGGTCCTGCGGGCCATGGGCGGGGTGGCCTGCACGGATGCGGACCCGTGCGTCAGGCTGGAGGCCGTGGCGAGGCTGCGGGAGGCCTCCACCGCGAAGCGCCCGCTCGTGGTGGAGCTCCTGCGGGAGGCTGCGAACCGCGCGACGGACGATGAGGTCCGAGGCGCGTGCAGCGAGGCCGTGGCCGATCAGACGGAAGGGCGGTGAGATTCAACACGAAGACACGAAGCGACACGAAGGCGCGTTCGGACGAAAGGAGGTCGCTCGCGCGGGGGGCGGGATGGCTTCGCATCGTAGACCGGGCCGACCCTGGGCGTCCCCCGCGACATCGACCTGCGGTGCGGCCCCCCCGCACGAGCGACCCCTTTCCTTCTAAACACGCCTTCGTGTCGCTTCGTGTCTTTGCGTCTTCGTGTTGAAACTCACCGCCCGTCCCCCTGATCGGCCAGGGCAAGCTCGGCACGGGCTACTCCGGCAAGTCCCTCGCGCACCGGAACCCGAGGTCGTCGAAGAACGACATCGCTCGATACGCGCTGCGGTTGGTCGTGCGCAGGTCGTCCTGCGACGTGCTCCTCCACGACCCGCCGCGGATCACGCGGAACTTCTCCCCGAACAGCGGGCTCGTGACGTCCGCGTGGTACCCCTCGTACCACGAGGCGGTCCACTCCCACACGTTCCCCGCCATGTCGAGGCAGCCCAGCGGGCTCCTCCCGCTCGACCGGGATCCCACGCGCTCGGGCCCCTTCCGGTCGAAGACGCATCGGTCCACATCCCACCCATTCCCCCACGGCCAGCGGTTCAGCGCCACCGTGGGCGCCGCCTCCTCCGTCGAGTCCCCCCCGCTCGGCTCCTCCCGCTTCTCGAGCTGCGCCTTCCTCCGCTCCCACAGCGCCGCGTCCGCCACGAGCTTGTCGCGATCGGTCTCCTCGGGCGCCGGCCACCTCGCGGCCTTCTCCCACTCCGCCTCGGTCGGCAGCCGCTTCCCCGCCCACTTCGCGTAGGCCGCGGCGTCGCTCCACGTCACCGTGACCACCGGCATCTCCTCGGTCCCCTGCGGCGGCGTCCCTCCCTTCCACGTCCTTGGCGGAATCCGCTTCGTCTCCGAGACGAACACAGCGTACTGCCCGTTGGTCACCTCACGGGCGTCGATCAGGAACGGCGGGACATCCACGACGTGGGGCGGGAGCTCGTCCGGGAACGCCTTGTCGGCCCCCCCAACGACCACCTCTCCCCCCGCAACGTAGATCATCCCCTCCGGCAGCCTCTCCGCCCCGACGAGCGCCATCAGCCGCTTCGGCCATCGCTCCTCGGGCTTCAGGCGGATCGCCTCGTCGAGCTGTGCGCGCGCCTTGACGAGGTCCCCCTGCCAGACGGCGAACTGCGCATTGACCCATGCCACCGCGACGTCCCCCTCGTCCCTCGTCTTCAGCCGCTCCTCGAGGTCCTTGACGTCGACCTCCGGCTCCCCCGCGTCCGCGGCGAGCTCGTTCGCGCGGCGGAATTCCGCGAGGGCGTCGTCCGGCTTGCCGTCCTCCAGGAGCCGCTCCGCGCGCTTCACGGCGCCGAAGAACCGCGCCTTGCGGACGCCCTTCCGGGCGGCGTGCTCGACCTCGGTCCCCTTGTATCGGGGATCGGCGAGGATCCGCTCGAACTCCGCGATCGCCTTGTCGAAGTGCCGCGACGTCATGTACTCCTCGGCGTCGGTGAGCGCCGACTTCGAGGTCCGCTCCATCGACTCGAGCGCGCGGATCCGCTCCAGGGCCCTCCCAGCGAACGTCGTCCCCGCGAACTTCTCCGTCACAAGCGCGTAGGCCTTCGCGGCCTCCTCGAGGCTCCCGTCCTTCTCGAGCGCCTCGGCGTGGAGGAAGGCGTCCTCGGCGTAGGAGAGCTCGATCTCGCGAAGGCGGTCCCGCGCCGACCTCGCGGAATCGGAGTTGGGCCACGTCGCGACCACGGCCGCGAACTCACGGGAGGCAGCGACGCGGTCGCGCTCGTGGAAGAGCTTCTCGGCGTGGCGGAGGGCCTCGGCCGCGTCGGCCTGGGGGACCTCCTCAGGACCGCGGCCTGACCAGAACGCGACGAGGGCGAGGACGGCGATCGCGGGGACGATCACGGAGGTCCAGAGGACGACCTGCCTGGACCGCTCGCGGCGGCGCGCGGCCTCGATCCTGCCCCAGGCGTCCGCCCGGCGGGGGTCCTTCTCGCTCAGCGCGTCGAGCGCCTCCGTCCAGGCGCGGATCGCCTCGCGCACGGCCCCCCTCGCGGCAAGGGCGTCCCCGCGCGCGACGTGCTCCTCGAAGGAGCCGGACGACAGGCGCGACCGGGCCTCCTCGATGCGGGCGAGGACGTCGAGCGCGTCGGGGTGCAGATCGACGGCCTTCTGCAGCTCGGCGATCGCCTCGGGGTACGACCCCGATCCGAAGAGGGTCTCTCCACGGGCGCGGTGGGCCTGGAAGCGCTTGTCGGCGTCGTACTCTCCGATCCGCTTCGACAGGTCCCCGTCAGGGCGGATCTCGACCGCTGAGCGGAACTCGGCGACGGCCTCCTCTCGGGCGCCGCGCGCCAGGAGGGCGAACCCCTTCTTCCGGCGGTCCTCGAAGCGGAGGCGGGAGTCGAGGTCGGCGATGCGCTTGCCGAGGATGGCGTCGTCGGGGCGCAGGCGGAAGGCGGCCTTCCACTCCGAGAGGGCCTGGTCGAGGAGGCCGAGCTGGAAGAGGGCCTCCCCGCGCGCGAGGAGGTCCTCGAATCCGCCCTTCCCGGTGGCCTTGGTGTCCATCGGCCCTACCTGTTCTCCAGGTTCTTCAGGTCCTGGAAGAGGCGGGCGAGGTCCTCGCGGGCCTGGCGGTAGTAGACGCCCCGCTTGTCGGGGTCCTCGACGAGGGAGTCGAGCTCGTCCTGGATCCGCTTCATCCTCTGGAACGCGAGGCGGCACCGCTCGGCTGTGGCGGTGGCCATCTCGAGCTGGCGCTGGGCCCCGGGCACGTGGGGGGACGGGGTGTCGGCGGTGTCCTTGAGGACGTAGGAGAGGAACATGCGGGCCTGCTCGGCCAGCTCCATGCCGTTGTAGGCGCGGCTCATGCGCGTATGGAGGAAGGTGACGTCGATGGGCATTCCTCCCTCGGGGCCGACGGCCTGGTTGTAGAGCGTCTCGGCGGCGCGGATGTAGTCGTCGGCCGCCGATCGGGCGGTCTCGAAGCTCAGGTCGTCGAGCGCCTCGATCCGCGCGTGGGCGTCGGGCACCTCCTCGAGGGCGATCTGGGGGGAGAGCTCCATGGCCTTCTTGAGGAAGGTGCGGGCGCGGCGCGCGCGGGAGATGACGGTCATGGGCTCGAGCCTCCCGGGCGCGGCGCCTGCCCCCGGTTGCGTCCGTTCCGCCCAGGGGTCCTTGGGCACCTCGGGGCCGGTGAGCGCCTCGACTTCGGCGGCCCTCGCCGCGAGGCCGAGGGCCTCCTCGACCATCTTCTTGGACCGTTGGGCGAGGATGCGGGCGAACTCGTCGCGCTCCCAGGCGGTGGGGGTCCCGAAGTAGATCCCGATGGCCCGGCACTTCCCGCACATGAGGTATCGGATCCCGCGGCAGGTGCCGCAGTAGTCCTCCTTGGTGTCGGGCCGGCCCTCGCCCGGCTTGAGGAAGGTGACCTTCCGCCCCTTCTCGCAGGTGGGCCGCGGGCAGTGCTTCCAGCCCCCCTTGCAGCCTGGCTCGGGGCACCCCTGGCGGAAGCGGCACTCGGCCATGATGGCGACGAGCGGGCGGCCGGTCTTCTCCTCGCACTGCTTGGAGAGGAGGTCGACCTCGGTCCGGGGGTGCTTATTCACGAAGTTGACGAACACGCCGAGGGCGCGGCGGCAGTTCCCCTGGCCGTAGTAATCGAAGCCCTTGTCGACGTCCTCGGCGACCTCCTCCTGGACGGAGTCGGCGAGATCGGCGGCGAGGAGTTTGGCTTGCTCGTGGTTGGGGTTCCTGGCGAAGAGACCGTCGAGGGCCTTCTTGCAGGCCTCGTGGTCCTGGGCGGCGAGATGAGTGCGGGCGATCTCGAGGTCGGCGACGTCCTCGAACTCGGGGAGGGTCTCGCGGGCCTCCTGGAACGCGGCGACGGCGTCGGGGTAGAGGCCTCCGTCGCGGGCCCAGACGCCGAGGTCGAAGAACTGGAGGGCTCGGTCGGACCCGGCGGGGAGGGAGGCGAGCTCCTTGCGGCGCTTCTCGAACTCCTCGTGTCGCAGGTCGAGCTCGCGTGACGACTCGATGCGGTCGACGTCGGCGCGCTTGACGTCGACGACCATGGACATGCCCTGCTTCTTGAGCTCGACCTTGAGGATGTCCTCGGTCTCGGAGACGACCTTCCCTTCGAGTCGTTCGCCGTTCTTGAGGAAGATGACGTCGGCGAGGAGGGGGGAGCAGAGCAGGGCAAGGAGCGCGGCGGACAGCGACCGTCCCATGGGTGCCTCCCGTCGGTTGGCGAGCCGGCTCATGCTACGACGACGGCGTCGCGCTCCGCAAGCCCTTCGCTGTGCGGACCTCGGCAATGAAAGTCAGCGGACCCGCGCACGACGCTCGAACGCCAGACGGCCACTCGAGAACTCATCTCGTCAGGACCCAGGCGCCCCACGTCGACGGGCGGAAGACACCCTTCTCGCGGTCGCGCGCGAGCATGGCGAGCTGCGCGCGCCGCAGGGCTTCCTCGGCGGGGAGGCCGTCCTCCCAGAGTCCCTTGTAGAAGGCGTCCATCAGCT
>CAZYRM010000280.1:0-7095 GCA_964649705.1 uncultured Planctomycetia bacterium | reverse complement strand
GCGGAGATCCGGAACCGGAGGATCGGGTTCGTCTTCCAGAACTTCCAGCTCCTGCCGCGCGCCTCGGCGGTCGAGAACGTCGAGCTGCCGCTCGACTACGCGGGCGTGTTCGGGGCGCGGAGGAAGGCGATGACCGCGCTCGACCGTGTGGGGCTGGCGGCGCGGGCGAAGCACCGCCCGAACGAGCTTTCGGGGGGCGAGCGCCAGCGCGTGGCGATCGCTCGGGCCCTCGTCACGGAGCCGGCGATCGTGCTGGCGGACGAGCCGACGGGGAACCTGGACTCGCGGACGGGAGAGGAGATCCTCGCGCTCTTCGGCGAGCTGCACCGCCAGGGGGTGACGATCGTCGTCGTCACGCACGACGCGGAGGTCGCGCGGCACGGGCAGCGGATCCTGCACATCCGGGACGGGAAGCTGGTGAGCGACGAGCGGCTCGCCCAGGCGGTCGAGGCAACCACGGAGTCGCGCCCGTAGCGGCGCAGGAGAGCAGGCGTGAGACGGAAGGCGGTCTACGGCGGGAGCTTCGATCCCCTCACGAACGGGCACATGTTCATGATCCGCGAGGGGGCGCGGCTCTTCGATGAGCTCGTGGTCGCGATCGGCGTGAACGCCGAGAAGCGCTACACGCTGCCGCTGGCGGACCGACTGGCCCTCCTCCGCGAGTGCGTCCGGGGGATGCGGAACGTGAAGGTCGACTCGTTCGAGAACCGCTACCTGGTCGAGTACGCGGGCTCGATCGGGGCGAAGTACATGTTGCGTGGTCTTCGGATCGAGTCCGACTTCGCCTACGAGCGCACGATGCGCAACGTGAACGCCGACATGGACGGGGGAATCGTCACGGTGTTCCTGATGCCGCCGCGCGAGCTGGCGGACGTGTCGTCGTCGTTCGTGAAGGGTCTGGTCGGCCCGAACGGCTGGGACCGCGTCGTCAGCCGCTTCGTCCCCGCGCCGGTCCTCCGCTCGATGCGCCGCCGCTTCGACCTGGAGTCGCGCCCGTAGGGGTGTCACCGCGCGAGCCACACCGCCACGAGGTTTCCTACCACCGCCCGCCTGTATTCCGCGGTCGAGCGGATGTCGTCGATGGGGGAGACCTCGCCCATCGCGCACTCGCGGGCCCGGGCGATGAGCGCCGCATCGAGCCTCTTTCCTCGGAGCATCGCCTCGGTCTTAGGCAGGCGGATCACCGTCGGGGCGACGCTCCCCACGGCGATCCGTGCCTCCTCGATCCTCTTTGCCTTGCCGGTCCGCAGCCCCGCGGCCATGACGACCTTCGAGATCGCCTGCGCCTGCCTCGTGCCGACCTTCCTGAACCAGAACCTCATCCCGGCCATCCGCGCCAACGGGAACCGGAACCCGGCGATCAGCTCGTTCGGGGCCATGACGCTCTTCCGGTATCCCGTGTAGAACCCATTGAACGGCACGCGCCGATCGCCGCTCGGGCCCACGAGGACGACCTCCGCTTCCGAGACGGCCAGGACCGGCAGCGAGTCGCCGGCCGGCGACCCGTTCGCGACGTTCCCCGCGAGCGTCCCGCGGTTCTGGATCTGGATGCCGCCGATCATGCGCGCGGCCTCCTGCAGGACCGGTAGCGCCCGTTTCACGATCGGCGAACGGCGGATCTCCGTGAACGTCGCCATCCCGCCGATGATGAGGTGCTCCCGTGTCTTCCTCACCCCGCGCAGGTCCGCGAGCCCGCCGAGGTCGATAAACCTCCGCTGCTTGAGTGCGCCGGCGTTGAGGAGGACGAACAGGTCGGTCCCCCCCGCGAGCGGCGTCAGCGGCGCGCCGTCCGAGAGCATGCGAAGGGCCTCCTCGAGGCTCTTCGGCTGGAGGACCTCGCACTTCGACAGGGGGCTTCGCATCCGGGTTGCCTCAGAATTCGAACCGGCCGTTTCGCATGACGTGGACGATCCCTTCTGGATACTGGCAGGGGTCGTCGAATGTCGCCTTGTCCCTTACGCTCGCGGGGTCGAACAGGACCAGGTTGGCTCTCGATCCCACCTCGATCTCGCCGACCTCGGTCAGGCGATATGCGTGGGACGCGAGGGACGACATCTTCCTCACCGCCTGTTCCATCGTGAGCACCTTGCGCTCACGGACGTACCGGGCCAGGACGCGCGGGAACGTGCCGTACGCCCTCGGGTGGGGCCTTCCCCCGAGCAGCCCGTCCGTACTGACGCACACGAACGGCAACCTGAGGAACGCCTCGACGACCTCCTCGCATTGGCTGAAGCAGACCATGGAGACCGCCAGTTTCTCTTCCCGGAGGAGGTCGAGCGTGAAGTCGATCGGGTCCCGCTCGCCTGCGGCCTGCGACAGGCTCTTTCCGACCAGCTCCGGGCGACACCCGCTCGGCACGTCCGAGACGACGATCCCCTCGGGGCCCGATCCCGCCCAGGTGTTGTCCCACTCGGCGGGGCGCGGGTCGAGGACCGCCTCACGGATCCTGGCGCGCGTAGACGGGTCGGCGAGCCGCGCGACGATTGCCTCCGCGCCGCCCGCCTGGGCCCACGGCGGCAGGATGGCCGCGAGCGACGTGGCGCCCGCGACGTAGGGGTACTGGTCGGCGGTGAGTTCGACCTCCCCGACGGCCTCCTCTAGGAGCGTGAGGACCTGATCGAGCTTCCCCCAGTTGCGACGGCCCGCGATCTTGAGGTGCGAGACGTGCACGCGGCACTCCGCCTCCCGTCCTACGCGGACGAGCTCCTCGAGGGCCTGGACGACGAAGTCCCCCTCGTTGCGGATATGGGCGACGACGACGCCGTCGTAGCGCGCCACGACCCGCCCGAGGCGGATCAGCTCGTCGGTCCTTGCGTGGCAGCACGGCGGGTAGATGAGGCCGGTGGAGAGTCCCACGGCGCCGTCCTGCAGGCCCTCATCGAGCAGGCGCTCCATCGTTGCCCTCTCGTCGGGGGAGGGCTCGCGCGCCTCCATCCCCATCGCGATCTCGCGCAGGGCCCCATGGGGCACGAGGTAGGCGACGTCGACGGCCGGCTCCGCACGTCGGACGGCCTCCAGGTACTCCGAGACGCGCCGCCACGACCACTCGATCGGAGGGTCGCCGAGGAAGGCCTTGAGTTGCGCCCTGCGCTCCGCGACATGCTCGGGGCTCACAGGGGCCACGGAGAGGCCGTCCTGCCCGATGACCTCGCACGTGACGCCCTCTCTCACCTTGACAGGGAGGGAAGGCTCGGTCAGGACGCGCAGATCGGAGTGGCTATGGGCGTCGATGAACCCCGGGGCGAGCACGAGGCCTCTCGCCTCGACGATACGGGCGCCCTCCGCGCGCGCCTGTCCGACCTGGACGATTCGGTCCCCTTCCACGCGCACGTCGCCCGCGTACGATGGCGCGCCGCTGCCGTCCACCACGGTTGCCCCGCGGAAGAGGATCGGCTCGCCCGCCTTCGGGAACAGGGAGGCCTCGCCCATGCGGTGCGGATTCTCGGCGAGCGCGCCCCCGGTTTCAACGGTTGTGAGACCGCGCCAGGGCGACGATGTCGGGCGTGCCGAGGGCGCCCGCGAGGTCGCGCGCGCGGAGGCGGACGCCCGCGAGGCGGTGGAGGTGGTCTTCGACGACCGGGAGCCCATCCACCTGTGCAAGCGCCTGACGCAATTGCGCGATCCCCTCGCGGAGGATCCGTTGGAGGTCGACCGGGTCTGAATCGAGGTTCGCGAGCAACTCCGCGCCGATCTCGTCCGTCGTCCGACGGACCTCCTCGCGCACGTCCTCGGGCCAGTCCATCCGCGCGTCGCGGAACGCCTCCGAGACCTCGCCGAGCGCCTGGTTCAGCGCGTCCCGGCCCCACTCGCCGGCCTTGAGCACGTAGTCCGGGTAGGTGCGTACGCCCCTTCGCCGCATTTCCTCCTCCATCCCACGAAGCGCCGCGGCGATCCGCGGGGCGCCGTCGACGCCGAGGAGGTCGGCCCGCACAAGGACCGGGGCCACGTGGGCCTCCGCCAGCCTCGGGACGTCCTCCGGCTCCGGGTCGGCGGAGAACCCCACGGGGACCTCGGGGCCGATGCTCGACCGGACCCGCTCGAGCAGCCGGAGGCCCAGGAGGTAGAGCTTGCGGCCCCGCAGCGGGCCGCGATCCGTCTCGATCGTCCCTCCGATACGGATCGAGAATCGGTGCGCGTCCCTGGATGCGTATCCGCCAAGCCGACGGATCGCCCCGACCGCCTCCGAGAGGCCGAACGCGCCGTCGAAGGCCTCGGGACGCAGGACGACGGGGTCCGGCAGGTCCGAAAGCACCGAGGCGACCTCGTCGCGCCCGAGCAGCGTGGGACCAAGCTCCAGGATGACCTCGACGTCCATCTCCTTGAGGAGGATTCGCACCAGCGTCTCGGTCTGCTCGGCCGACCGCGTCGGGAGGGCCTGCACGACGAGGCAGTCGAGGCCGAGCTCCCGCCAGGTCTGCCCCTGATCGCGGAGCTCGGCCATCTGCTCGCGCATCGACGGCGGGCTTCGCCGCCCGGAGCCCGCGCCGGGCGGGCGCGGTACGAGGCGGAACTGGACCTGGACGGGCGGGGTGGGTAGCTCCCGGTCCGGGAGGAAGACCCCGTGCAATCGGCGCGCGAGCGCGATCGCCGCGGCGAACTCCTCTCCGCACGGCTCGATCGACCCGGCCGCATCGCCCGTGTCGAACTCGAGCGTCCTCGCGCCGGAGTACCAGAAGCGGAGCCAGTCCTCGAATCGGAGGTCTTCCCGCCCGCCGGCGACCCCGACGGGAGTTTCGATCGTCCGGTTCGGGCGGACGACCGACAGGTCGAGCGGCGGCGTCGAGCGATAGGCCTCCCACCTCGAGAGGCCGAGCATCGAGTCGCTGCCCTCGATCTCGCGGAAGATGTCCTCGATGCGCCGATCGAAACGCTCAGGGTGCGACATGGAGGATGCGGGAAATTTGGGGTTTACAGGATTCGGCGGGTCATGTAGAACCACGCCCCACACCCAAAGGTATCACGGAGCCGCCATTCCGATGAAGACAACCTTCACGAGCGACCTCACTCGGGACCCCCTCGCGAGGCTCTCCCAGGCGAACCAGCGGTTCATGAAGGCCTATCCCGGCGAGGGGAGCGGCCGCCAGGCCGTCCACACCGTCTACGGGGGGGCGCACCTCTTCTCCGCGGAGACGGCGCGGAAGATGGGGGAGGTCGCCCTGAGGTCGCTCTCCGAGTTCGCGCCCGACTTCGCGACGTTCGCGCGGGCCGTGGGCCTCCCCGGCGCGGGGACCCTCCCCGAGGAGACCGCCCGCGTGGCGGAGATCGAGAAGGCCTGCGCGGCCGACGGCGAGGGCGTGCGGCGCGCGAACCCGGATGCGTGGCTCGCCCGCACCGTGTACACGCGCGTGGTCGAGAAGCTCCGGCGCGAGCCCGTGGAGGACTTTCGGATCGACTTCGAGGACGGCTACGGCAACCGCCCCGACCCGGAGGAGGACGCCGCGGCCGAGAACGCCGCCCGCGAGATCGCGAAGGGGAGGGCGGCCAGGACGCTGCCGCCGTTCTTCGGACTGCGCATCAAGCCGTTCACCGAGGAGCTGCGGGACCGGTCGGTGAGGACGCTCGACATCTTCCTGACGACGCTCCTGGAAGCGGCGGGCGGCGCGTTCCCCGACGGCTTCTTCGTCACGCTCCCCAAGGTGACGATCCCGGAGCAGGTGACGGCGCTTGCGGACCTGCTCGACCTCTTCGAGGACCGGAACCGCCTCGCGCGCGGATCGGTCCGCTTCGAGATCATGATGGAGACGACGCAGTCGCTCATCTCGATCGGCGGCGTGCTCGTCCTGCCGCTCCTGGTCTCCGCGGGGCGCGGTCGCTGCGTGGCGGCGCACTTCGGGACGTACGACTACACGGCCTGCTGCAGCATCACGGCGGCGCACCAGCACATGGCGCACCCCGCGTGCGACTTCGCGAAGGACATGATGCAGGTGGCCCTCGCGGGGACGGGCGTGATGCTCTCCGACGGCGCCACGAACATCATGCCGGTCCCGCCGCACCGCGCGGCGAAGGACGGCCCGCCGCTCACGTCTGCGCAGGTCGCGGAGAACCGCCGCGTCGTGCACGCGGCGTGGAGGCTCCACTACTCGCACGTGAGGCACTCGCTCGAGACCGCCTACTACCAGGGTTGGGACCTGCACCCTGCGCAGCTCCCGACGAGGTACGCGGCCGTCTACGCCTTCTTCCTGGAGGCCCTCCCCGCGGCGGCCGAGCGGCTCAAGAACTTCATCTCGAAGGCGGCGCAAGCGACGCTCGTGGGGGACGTCTTCGACGACGCGGCGACGGGGCAGGGGCTCCTCAATTTCTTCCTGCGCGGGATCAACTGCGGCGCGATCCGCGAGGAAGAGGCCCTCGCGACGGGGATCACCATCGAGGAGCTTCGCGGGCGGTCGTTCGTGAAGATCCTGAAGAACCGCCGCGGCTAGGAGCCACGGTAGGTCGAGTAGCCGTACGGCGACAGCAGCAGCGGCACGTGGTAGTGGCCGGCCGCGTCGCGCACCACGAAGTGCACGATGACCATCGGGTAGAACCCCTCCACACCGCACTCCTGGAAGTAGGACGCGGTGTCGAACGTGACCCGATAGGTCCCCGCCGCGAGCTTCTCGCCGGGGGCGATCACGGTCCGAAGCCGCCCGTCGCCGTCGGTCTCCCCGCGCCCGATCTCCCGCCAGCCGTCCTCCCCCAGGAACTCGAGAAGGACCGGCACGTCTTTCGCCGGGCGGCCGCGGCTCGTGTCCAGGACGTGCGTCGTGATTCCGCTCATGGCGTCAACAGCCTCCCCAACCGGATCCGTGTGATTGTCGCCTGCTCCGCGGCCGCGCTCGCGATCTCCGCCTCCCGGTCGCTCGCGAGGCGCTCCCGCAGCAGAGCGAGCATCTCGTCGGCCGACTTCCCCGTGGCGCAGACGATGAAGATGAACCCGAACTTCCTCTCGTAGTCGCGATTCCCCTTCTCCAGGCTCGCGAGCGTCTTCGCCGCGGCCGCCTTGACGCCCGCCTGCTCCTTGCCCGCGAGCTTCTTCCTAAACGCCTTCCGGTCCCCGATCCTCGGGTGCGCCGCGAAGGCCTCCAGCCAGTCGGCGTGGTGCATCTCCCACCACGT
>CAZYRM010000279.1:0-7132 GCA_964649705.1 uncultured Planctomycetia bacterium | reverse complement strand
GTAGGTGTTGGCGGGCGGGTCGCACATCTCCAGGACGGCGACGCCGGCCTCGACGGTGTAGTTCACGAGCTTCGGCATGGCGGTACCCTCGCATGGACTCCGGAAAGGCGGGGCATGGTAGCAGGCAAGCCGGCCCCGGGCAAGAGGTTTACATCTAAAACAGTTGCGCCGGCCGCCCGAAAAGCCCTACCATGCCGCGCTTTGCGAGGGACGCCCATGCGCACCGCCGTCGTCCTTTTCCTGCTGGTGATCCAGCTCTCCGGGGAGGAGACCTGGCGCGAGTGGCGCCTCGATGGCAAGCACATCGGCTGGTCGCGCGAGGCCAGCCAGGAGCTCGCGGGGGACGAGCCCCTGATCCAGACGATTGACGAGGGGAAGGGCTGGTTCGACACGAAGGAGTTCACCTGGCGGGCCGAGTACGTCGAGACGCTCGACGGGAAGCCCGTGCGATTCTCCTACGAAGGCTCTGAGGCCGGTGCGCCGCTCCCCGAGATCCACGGCGAGCGCGACGGCGAGGGCATGAAGTTCGCCGTCGTCGAGGGGGGCAAGGTGACCGCCGAGGTCCGCGACGAGGGCTTCCTCTTCCCGGTTGGCGCCCAGCTGCTGGTGAAATCGAAGGGGTTCGCCGCCGGCACGAAGTACGGCTACCGCCAGTTCTCGGTGGACGACAAGAAGGTCGTCTCGATCGAGGCCGAGGTCGTCGGCGACGCGGAGCTGGCCATGCCGGAGGGGCCCTCGAAGGCGCACCTCGTCAAGCAGACGCAGATGGGCGCCGAGCCGATCCCCTTCGAGGTCCACTACGACGACGAAGGAAACGTCCTCTGCCTGAACGGCACCGACATCCAGATGGTCTTGATTCGCAGCACCCGGGAACGCGCCACGGCCGTCCCGGGGCACGAGAAGTAAGGAGCACCCCATGCGCCGCGCGCTCGTCCTCTTCCTCTTCCTCGTCCTCCCCGTACGCGCCCAGGAGGAGACCTGGGCCGAGGTCTACATGGGCAAGGGGAAGGCCGGCTACGCCCACGAAACGATCGAGAAGACCGCGGACGGGTGGCGGACCCACCAGGAGATGAAGGTCACGATGAACCGGATGGGCAACCCGCTCGTGATCGAGTCGGACGTCGACCAGGTCGAAACGGCGGACCTGAAGCCGGTCCGGATGAAGACGAAGACGCTCATGGGGCCTCAGCCGACGGAGTATGACGGGACGATCGAGGGCGGGACGCTCAAGCTCATCGTGACAACCGCGGGACAACCCAAGGAGAGCGAGATGCCGTGGGACGCCGCGGCCCTCTTCCCGCAGGGCGTCAAGGCCCTCATGAAGGAGAAGGGGTTCGCGCCGGGGACGACGTACTCCTACAAGATGTTCAGCACCGACACCGGCGGGTTCATCGACATGAGCGTCGAGGTCGTCGGCCCCGAGACCGTGGAGGTCCTCGGCGAGAAGCACGAGGCGACGAGGATGAAGTCGACGCTCGTCCAGTTCGGCATGGTCCAGGACGACTGGGTCGACGCGAGTGGAAGCCCCCTCAAGTCGTACGTGAAGATGCTCGACATGACCACGGTCCGCTCCACGAAGGAGGCGGCCCTCGGGGCGCCCTCGGGCGAGCAGACCGACGTCATGCAGCACGTCTCGCCGCGGGTGAAGGGGCTCGTCGCGCATCCGCGGCGCGTCACGGAGGCGCTCTACGCCATCACGCTCGAGGTCGGTGACGTCTCGAAGATCGCCTTCTCGAACCAGGCCGTGGAGAAGCAGGACGGGAAGACCTCGTGGCTCCGCGTGAAGAACGGCGCGGCGACGACGGTCGTGAACCGCCCGGTCCCCGCCTCGCCCGAGCTGGAGCAGTTCCTGCTCTCGAACAGCTACCTCCAGTCCGCCGACCCGGAGATGGTCAAGGCGGCGAATGAGGCCGTGGGCGGGGAGGAGAACGCCTGGACGGCCGCGAAGAAGCTGGAGCGCTGGGTGCACGAGGGGATCACGTCGAAGAACATGGACGTGGCCTTCGCGACGGCGAGCGAGGTCCTGAAGTCGCGCGAGGGGGACTGCAGCGAGCACGCAGTGCTGCTCGCGGCGCTCGCGCGGGCGGCGGGGATCCCGTCGAAGGTCTGCACGGGCTTCCTCTATATTGGGGGCCACTTCGGCGGGCACGCGTGGACCTCGGTGTGGGTGGGCCAGTGGGTCGACCTCGACGCGACGCTCGGCGGCGAGTGGACGGACGCGATGCGGCTGAAGTTCGGGGAGTCCCACCTCAACGGCAGCGGGATGGCCGAGGAGATGGGCGAGATGTACAAGGCGCTCGCGGGGATCAAGGTCGATGTCCTCGAGGTGGTCCGCGACGGGAAGACCGAGAAGCTCGAAGCGCAGACATGGTGGAGCGTCGAGGGTAAGACGGTGAAGCACTCGCTCGGCTTCTCGTTCGACGTCCCTGACGGCTGGACGGTGCTCCCCGAGGACCAGGTGCCCGTGGCCTCGGTCGCCGTGCTCCAGGGGAAGACGACCGACGACCGCATCCAGGTGATCTACGACGACTGCGCGGCGGGCCGCCCGGTGGAGGTGCGGGAGATCCCCCCGGGCCAGGCGGAGGTCCTCGCCCTCGACGACGCGGCGCAGGTCCTCTTCGTCGCCAGGAGCCAGGACGCTTCCGCCGCGCTCAAGTCGCTCCACCCGCGGAAGTAAACCGGCGCCTGGGCTGAGAGCGTGCTGGACCGGGCCCCGCGATTGACACGGGCGGGCCGGACGGCTACCCTCCTCGCCACGACATGATGGGAGGTCGCGCGATGGTCTGGCTGAAGAGCTTCAAGGGGTACGAGGACGAGCTGGACGACCTGGATCGGCGGGTCAACGACTGGATCCGCGACGCGCACGCCGAGGTGGTCGACGTCGAGGTCACGATGGCGTTCCAGCCGGGACAGAAGTCCGGCGACGTGATCTACACGGTGCTGTTCAAGCGCGCCGGGGCGTAGGGCCGGCGGGGGACCCCCGCGCACAGGATCCCCCTTGACGCACCCTCGGGGGCGCGGGGATGATCGGGGCGTCCCAAGAGGAATCCGATCCGTGGACTCGAGCCCCGACCTCCTCCTCGGCCAGCTTGCCGTCAAGAACGGCCTGATCTCCGCCTCCGACCTCTCGGCGGCCACCGAGGTCCAGGCGATCCAGGCCCGCAGGGGCAAGGTCCGCTCCCTCGGTCAGGTCCTCGTCGAGCTGGGAAAGCTCACCGAGACACAGCTCTCCCAGCTCTCCGCCGGGCAGCGCTACGTCGCCGCTCGGCACGAGGGAGAACGGCTGGGCGAGCTGGCGATCAAGAACGGCCTCGCGACGCTCCACCAGGTCGAGGAGGCCCTCGCGCGCCAGAAGCAGGCCTTCCAGGGCGGCCGGGGCCCGGTCCTCAAGGTCGGGGAGGTCCTGGTCTCCATGCGCGTCCTCTCCCAGGACGACGTGGGGCGGCTGCTCCAGACGCAGCAGCGCGGACGGAGCGCGCCGCAGCCCGCACCGCCCCGGCTGACGCCAGGGCCGCGCATCGAGGAGCCCGTCCGCCGGCCCCGCGGCCCCGCCCCGTGGATTGCCCCCGTCGTCGGGGTCGTCGCGCTCGCCGTCGTGGCCTCCCTCTTCCTCGGCCTCCGAGCGCGGTCGAAGTCCGAGGAGAGGCAGCGGGCCGTCCGCGAGATGGAGGCCTCGATGGAACGCGGGCGATCCGCGCTCTCCCGCGGCGAGGTCCCCGACGCGCTGGCGGCCTACGAGAAGGCCGCCGCCCAGGCCCGCGAGGCGATCGCCTCCGCCGAGCGGGCGCACGAGGACGCCGCGTCCGCCAGATCGGCCCTCGGGGAGGCCGATGCGAAAGTCGACGCGCTCCGCGCGAGCGCGCGGTGGATCGAGCAGATCCAGGGCGCCGTCCAGACCGCGCGACGGACCGCCGACACGGGCGACGGCGAGTCGGCCCTCGGCGCCGTCGAGCGCGCGATGGCCGTGATCGCCGACTACCAGGGCTCCGCGCCCAACGACGACCCGAACCGGCCGCTGGTCAGCCGATGGCTCTCCGAGTTGCGCGACTCCAAGCTCCGCCTCCTCGCGACCAACGCGGGCGCGCAGGCCCGCGCGAAGGCCGACGCGCTGTACCAGGCCGCAACGGACGCCATGGACCGGCTCGTCGCGGCGGCGGGCAGGCCGACCTCGCCGACCCAGGACCCCGCGAAGGACGCCCTCCTGCTGGCGGCGCGGGAGGCGGAGACGGCGTGCGCGTCCTTCGAGTCCGCGGCGGAGCCCGATGACCCGAGGCGTCCGGAGATCGATCGGTGGCAGAAGAGGCTCGAGGACCTCCAGGGAGCGAGGATGGCCGAGGTCCCCGGGCCGGGGCAGAAGAGCCGGGGGCCCGCGACGTCGGCCCAGGAGCTGGTGAAGACCGCCGGACCGTCGATCGTCCACGTCTTCGTGGAGAGCGGGAAGGGCGGGCCGTCCGGCTGGGGCAGCGGCTTCATCGTCGACTCGCGCGGGTACGTCGTGACGAACCGTCACGTCGTGAGCGACTCCGGGGCGATCTGGGTCGGCTGGGACGACACCACCCCGCGCGCACGCGTGGAGGCCATCCTCGTCGCGTGGTCGACCGACCAGGACCTCGCGCTCCTCAAGCTGCCGCCCGGGGAGTACCGCGCGCTGGAGCTGGCCTCCGAGGACCCCGCGCTCGGGCAGAAGGTGGTCGCCATCGGCTTTCCGGTCGTGGGAGAGATGCAGCAGCACCCGAGCCTGACGGTCAACGAGGGGATCGTCTCCTCGACCGGACGCCAGATCGAGGGGCTCCGCGACCTGCTGGAGACCGACGCCGTCATCACGCCCGGGAATTCGGGCGGGCCGATCTTCGCGCTGGACGGCGGGACGGTCCTCGGCGTCGCCGTGGCGGCCTTCCAGGGGTCGCTCCACGGCAGGAACCTGGGGATCCCGTCCTCGTGGATCCGCTCCGAGTTCAAGGGGTTGACGACCACGCGCGGGTACGAGACGGCCATCCCCCCTCCCCCCGCGGACGAGGGGCGCGACGTGCGGGCCGACCCCGGGGCCGTCCCGAAGGAGGACCCCGCGCTCAAGGGGATGCGGGACCGCGCGAAGCGGGACCTGGACGGGTTCACGCGGACGTTCGATCAGGGCAAGATCTGGCCGAGCTCGGCGGGCTACACGGGAAAGACCCTGGAGATCGGGGGCCTGACGATCATGACGGCGATGGACGCCTGGAAGGCCGGGCTTGTCTCGATCGAGCGTGGCTCGGTCGACCTCGGCATCGAGCTGCTCGGCGTGTCGGGGAGCTGGTACCGCGGGGGGGGCGAGCTGCGCGACGCGCTGCTGGTGGAGTCGACTTACGCCCGGCTGAAGGTCCTCCGCGCCTGTTTCGCGGCCGGGTCGCGCGCGGAGGCGCTCGCGGCGGTGCGGACGTGCCGCGAGAAGGTCGTCTCGCTTCAGAAGGAGCTCACCGACCTGAAGCACGCCCAGGCGGACCCCGAGAAGAGGTGGAGCAGCACGCCCCAGGCCCTCAAGGACGTCGAGGACCAGCTCAACACGACGAAGCGCCTCTGCACCGACCTCGGGGTGCCGTAGGGGCCGGCGGCCCGCCGCCGCGTCAGAAGCGCCCGCGGGAGAGGAACGAGAGGATCAGCTCGCGCGCCTTCGCGTGGTTCATGATCCAGGTGTGGCTGGCGTCCACGGTCGCGAAGTCCGCCATGCCCGGGAGGCGCGTCTCGGAGACCGCGACCGTCCCGTCGCTCGGCTGGTCCGGGTCGAACACCGAGAGCGACCTCGTGACCCAGCTCACGGGATTCCCGACCGAGAGCCCGCAGCTCCCCGCGATCACGGCGAACGGATCGGGCGGCGCGGGCCACTTCGAGGGCTTCGCCAGCTCGCGGACAGCGGGTCCCATGAACCAGCGGAAGAGCGGATGCCCGTCGATCACCCTGGCCAGGTGGCTCCCCCGGTTCGGCGGGGCGAGCATGACCAGCCCCTTCCACCGCAGCAGCCCGGTCATGTGCCGCGCCAGGATCCCGCCGAGCGAGTGCGACACGCCGAGGATGGGGACGTCGCCGAGGTCGTCGCGGATCCACGCCGCGATGGTCTCCGCGGCCTCCGTCACCGTCATGCGCCTCGAGGGATAGGTCCGCGCCCAGGTCCGGTACCCCTCCCGCTCCACGAAGCGTCTAAGGCCCGTGAGCGACAGTTTGCTTCGCCCCAGGCCGTGCAGGAAGACCACCGGCGGACGTTCGGCTCGCACTACGACGTCCCTCCGGGCGGGGCGTCGTGCGGGTAGAGCAGCTCCATCTCGGGCGGACGGAAGCGGTCCACGGCGCGGACGATCTCCGCCTCCAGCGCGGCCCGCTCCGCGATGAGCTCCTGCCTCTCCCGCCCCAGCACGAACGCCCGCGCGACGCGGGTCAGCACGCGCCTCAGCGACGCCGCCCGCTCCAGCACCCGGATGAGGGCGTACCCCGAGAGCGGCAGCAGGACGAAGACCGCGAGCGCCGCCTCCCAGCCCACCCACCAGAACGCGGCGGCCAGCATCGCCGCGTGGCTCGCGACGACCAGGAGGATGCCGAGCATGAGCTTCGTCGTCGCGAGGACGTCCTTCCGCGGCGTCAGGTAGTGGCCTCCCACGCCGACGAGGATCCCCACCGGGGCGTGGATCAGGACGCCCGGGGCCGCGAGCGGGAGCCAGACACAGCACCAGACCAGCTCGCGGGCCGTCCGCTCGAAGAGCTGGAGGGGGCGGATGGGCAGCGCGAGCTCGTGGTCGGTGAACCCGGCGTCCTCCAGCCGGTCGAGGTACCTCTGCACGCGCGCGGCGATCGCCGCGATCTCGGGCTCGCCCTTCACCTTCTCGTACACGGTCGCGAAGCGGCGCGCCAGCTCGACGCGGTGCGCGAGCGGGATCCGCGGGGGCTGGTAGAGCCGCCTCACGCCGTCGAGGAGCCTCAAGGTGTCCCAGTCCGGCGCGTTGATCGTGAGGGCGCGCAGGCCGCGCTCGATCTCCTCGGTGAGGGCCTGGACGGCCTCGGGCGCCACGCCCCCGACGGGGACGTCGATCGGCGGCCCGTACTGGACGAGCACGCGGCTGCGGAAGTGCCTCCGATGGATGTAGGTCAGCCCGCAGGGGACGACGCG
>CAZYRM010000278.1:5114-7263 GCA_964649705.1 uncultured Planctomycetia bacterium | reverse complement strand
GGGATCCCGTTCACGTTCGGGATCCCCGGGACGCACAACATCGAGCTCTACGACGAGCTCGCCAAGTCGGAGAAGGTCCGCGCGGTCCTGGTGACGGACGAGCAGAGCGCGTCGTTCATGGCGGACGGGGTGTGGCGCGCCTCGGGTCGGATGGCGTGCGCGAACGTCGTCCCCGGCGCGGGGCTGACCCACGCCCTGTCGGGAATCGCCGAGGCCTCCATGGACAACGTCCCGATGCTGGTCCTCGGGTGCGGGATCCGCCAGGACACCGGGAAGGCGTACCAGCTCCACGACGTGGACCAGCTCTCGATCGCGCGCCCGATCACGAAGGGGACCTTCCGGCCCGCCAAGGGGAGCGACATCTACGCGACGGTGAGGAAGGCCTGCGCGCTGGCCCGCTCGGGGGCGCCGGGGCCCGTGATGGTGGAGATCCCCGCGGACCAGTACCTGTTCAAGCACGAGGGTGACCTCGTCGCGCCCGAGGCCGCGCCCCCGTCGGCTCCCTCCGCGGACTCCGTCGAGCGGGCGGCGGCCCTTCTCGCGCGGGCGCGGAGACCTCTCCTGTACGTGGGCCTGGGGGCCGCGCGCGCGCCGGTCGCGGCGCTCGCCGAACGGCTCGAGGCGCCGGTCGCGACGACCATCCAGGGGAAGGGCGTGATCCCGGAGTCGCACCCGCTCTGGCTGTGGCCGGGCTTCGGCAAGGCGGCGCCGCCGTTCGTGCGGGGGATCGCGGCGGGGTGCGACGCCACGCTGGCGATCGGGTGCAAGTTCGGCGAGGTGGCGACGGCCAGCTATGGCGCGGAGCCTCCGCAGCCGCTGATCCACGTGGACATCGACCCGGCCGTGCACGGAAAGAACCACCGGACGGAGCTGGCCATCGCCTCGGATGCGAAGCTGTTCGTCGAGGCGCTCCTGCCGCGCCTGACCGCGCGGGGGGCCGACGCGGCGCTCAGGGCGGGGATCCGCGAGGGGCACCGCGCCGTGCGGGAGGAGACGGCGCGGGATCGCTCGACGACGGGGGTGACACCCGCGCTGCTGCTGGAGTCGCTGCAGAAGGAGTTCGGCCCCGAGACCGTGTTCACCTCCGACAGCGGCAACGGGACCTTCCTGGCGATGGAGCACCTTCGCCTGGAGCGGCCGGGCCGCCTGCTCGCGCCGGTGGACTACTCATGCATGGGATACGCGGTCCCGGCGGCGATCGGGGCGAAGGCGGGGTGCCCGGACGCGCCCGTCGTGGCGCTGGCGGGGGACGGGGCATTCCAGATGACGGGGCTGGAGCTGCTGACGGCGGTGAACGAGGGATTCCCGATCGTCGTCGTGCTTCTGCGGGACGGGGAGCTGGCGCAGATCGCCCAGTTCCAGTCGACGGCGATGAACCGGAAGACGTGCACGGTGCTTCCGGAGCTCGACATCGAGTCGCTGTGCCGCGCGGTAGGCGTCGAGTACGTCCGTCTGGAGCGCGACGAGGGGATCCCCGTGGCGCTCGCCCGCGCGTCGGCGGTGTCGGCGGAGGGCCGCACGGTCCTCGTCGAGGCGCGGGTGGACTACTCGCGGAAGACCTGGTTCACGAAGGGCGTCGTCTCCGTGAACCTGGGCCGACTGCCCCTCAAAGACCGCCTCCGCTTCATCGGCCGCGCGGTCGTGCGCCGGGTGACCGGGTAGGCCCGGCGGTTACCGCGCGTTCTGAATCGCGGCCATCGCCGCGTCGTGCTTCGACTTCTGCATGTTGGTGAGCATCTCGAGGACGGCCGTCAGCGCGGTCTCGTTCACCGCCTCCTTCGACTCGGCGCCAGCGTTCCCGATCCGGGTCGGCGTAGCGCCGTTTCCGCCCTTGAAGTCGAGGCGGAACACGCGGAGCGGCTGGTTCCAGACCTCGTCGTCCCAGGTCCGGTCGTACACGGTGGACGGGGCGAGGATGCCGAGGTAGTCCCAGACGATCAGGTGGACCACTCCCGGCTCGCTGGTCCGCGCAGCCTGCTGCACCACGTGCGCCAGCTCGTGGGCGAGGAGCTCACGGTTCGCCCCAGCCTGCTGCACCACGTGCGCCAGCTCGTGGGCGAGGAGCTCACGGTTCGCCCCAGACTGCTGCACCGTGTGCGCCAGCTCGTGGGCGAGGAGCTCACGGTTCGCCCCAGACTGCTGCACCGTG
>CAZYRM010000278.1:0-5014 GCA_964649705.1 uncultured Planctomycetia bacterium | reverse complement strand
TGCGTCAGCTCGTGGGCGACCAGATCGCGGCTCGGCGACGACTGCTGCACAACGTGTGTCAGCTCGTGCGCAACCAGGGCAACGCTTACGGAGTCCATCTGAGGCGACGACGAGAGCATCGCCATGTCGAAGGCGTCCGTGGTCTCCTCGGCGGTCAACCCGACCAGGATCACCTGGGAGCTCGTGGCCTCATCCTGGGCCGCCGCGAACTCGATGCTGTTCTCGGGGATGCTCCGCCCCTTCAACTCCAGAACGATCCCCGTCTGCGGGTCGTCGGGGCCCGCCAGCGCGGCCCCCACGAGCACAAGGACGGCCAGAGAGACGATGGTCAGGCTTCGGTTCATCGATCGGCGCTCCTTCGACTGCGACAGGCTCACGTTTTCCCGCTGAGTCCGTGGAAAAAGGCCGCGCATGATGCCGATCGGACCCCTCGGAGTCAAGGCAAACCGGAGCGCAGCGGCAGCGCCAGGAAGGCATCCGGGGCGGCCCTGCCGATGAATAGATCGCGGTCTTTGTTCTCCGCCGATCCGCTCCCCCGACGGTTGATGCTCCCGTCTAGGGCCGTCATGTGGAACAGCGACGACTGGCAGTCCACCTCCAGCCTCACCCAGATGGTCTCGGACCAGTTCGCCGCCGCGATCGACGAGGCGCGCTGGAGGTGGGACCGCGACCACGGCGCGTGATCCTCGGCCCCCTCGGGCCTGAACCTCGCGGCGCACGACGGCCGCGTTACGGCGCGGCGAGTTCCTCGAGGATCGACTCCGCGCGCGACCGCACCTCCGCGTCTGTCGAGGCCCGCAGCGCTCGCAGCAGCGGCAGCGCGTCCATCCCCTTCGCCCGGAGGTCGGTCTCCGCACGCTCACGGTCGGAAATGTCCTCGTTCGCGAGGAGTTTCCCCCAGCGGCGGACCTCCTCCTCGGCGGGCAGGACCGCCGCTCCGGACCTCTCGAGGAGGTCTTCGACGAACGCACCGCGTTCCGCGGGACACTGCTCATAGACTCGCTGGAGCCGAAGCCAGGCCTCCCGACGGATCCGTTCGCTGTGGTTCTCACGGAGGATGCGGAAGAGGCTCTTGACGCAGCGACGGCGGCACTCCTCCTGGAAGGCCTGCGGCGGCCGCCCCCACTTGGGCACGCGTTTTGGGTCTTCTGTGTCCCGCGGGTGGTTCGGGGCGACGACTCCCAGCTCGATTCCTGCGAGGGCCCTCTGGCACCCCTCGCGCACGCCTTGCGTACAGGGCTCCGCGAGGGCGCGTTCGAGCTCCTCGTGCGATTCGGCCGGTCTCCCGATGCTATCCAACTCGATCGCCAGGACGACGCGCGTGGGGAAGTAGCCCCCCTCGAAGGCCTGCTGCGGTGAGAACGTCCGCTCGGCTCGGTCCCCTTCGTAGACGAATGGGCTGGGGCCATTGGAGGCATCCGGGACGAGCGCCCCGCAGCGCTCGGCCCAGGCTCGCAGACAGGCGATCCCGTCTTCGATCCGGTCGCGTTCGAACAGGCTCGCGACAAGCGACTGGATCACGTACCTGGCCGTCCACGCCTCCCCGCCCTCGCGGACCGTCTCCAAGAACCTGCGGCACTCAGGGACGACCTGACCCGCCGGCAGCGATGCGACCCAGGCATACCAGGCCTCGCGTGTCGCTGCGCCGTGCTCGTACGCCAGCGAAAGGAGGTCCCCCGAATCGCGGCCCAGGTCGCCCCGCCTGGGGGCGATCATCGCGACGACTTGCCAAAGGCATGCAGGCGGGGCAGCCATGCGCACATGGGCGTCGACGAGCGGCAGGAGGGAGGCCTCCTCCGCCAGACTCGCCCCAGGCTGAAGCACAGGCTCGGGCCACTTCCGGCGGCGCACACCCCCAACGAGGCCATGCGCCCAGGAGCGCTCCAGCCCGGCGATCGCGTCGTCTCCCTTCCCCTCCCGGGCGGCGTCCATCGCTGCCCAACCCCACAGCACGGCGGCCTGCGCGTCGGTCCAGCCATCCTCGTTCGCAATCGCCCGCGAGGAGGCCGCGTCCGGGAGTGTGCCGCTCAGGCGCATCTCCGCGAGCGCGCGCAGCCGGATGGCCCGATCGGCGCTCTTGGATAGGACGGCCAGAATCGGGGCCGCGGGCTGCTCCACGTAGAAGTCCTTGGCGAGCCGCCAGACGCCCTCTCGGTCCTCGTCCGAGAGGCACCGCGCTGCAAGTGCGCTGACCATCGAAGGAGACAGCAGTTCTCCGTCCGGTCGGCGGGGCTTCACCTGGAACGAGGCGAGGACGGCCCCGAAGGGGTCCCCGGCGCGGACACGCATGTACTGGTCAAAGAGCGTGTCCGCCACCTGCGCGTCCCGGACAAGCGACCGCTTCTCTCGCAGCAGAAAGGGTGACTGAGAGGACGCCTGGTCCAAGCGAGCGAAGGCGTCGTCGGCCTCCGCCATGTCGGAGTCGCTCAAGGCGACCTCCGCGCGCAGCCAGGACCACCTGAGGTCGAGCGGATGGCGGCCCTCCAAACTTCGCAGCCCGGCGACGAAAGGTCCCCGCTCGCTCGAAGGGACGCGCCCCAGCACCCCACGGGCTGCCGAGGGTCCCCATGAACCATCGACGAGCTTGATGAACGCTTCGGGGCCGCGTGCGGCGATTGCCCTGTCGACGGCGTCCGACCAATCCGCGTTCTCCCAAAGACCCCGCTCGGCGAGGCTCACCAGGTCATCGACGGACGGCTCCGTCGCCGTAGAACGCGGGCTGTAAGGCGGACTCGAGATCCACCCCATCCCGAGCAGGCTCATTTCGGCCCGGTTCAAGTTGTGTTGGAGCGCCCTCCACGCGACCTCGGGTGTCGGCTCGTTGTACGACCATCGCGACTCGACCTGCCATGGCCAATCCCCGAGGCGCATCCGAAGCGCGTGTCGCGCTCGTAGATGTTGGGATGGCCGAGCTTCGTCTTCCTGGAGAAACGCCTTCAGGAGCTCCTGTCCCGGCGAACGAAGGGCCTCCTCGAGTCTCGCCTCCACTGGGTCGACCTTCGCCACGTCAGGGAGAACGGGCGCGCCATCGTTCAGGAGGTCCAGCAGGAGCCCTCGCGTACGGCAGCCTGCGTCGTACGCCCTCGTCCTCCAGCCGTGCGCCTGCTCGCTCTGGAGGTGCGGGTCGAAGAGGAGGGACATGACATACGCGGAGCCTGGGAGCGCCAGGAAGTCGCCGTCCGCCTCCAGCTCCGCCCGGACCCGCACGAACAGCAATGGCATGTCCTCCCCGGGCGAGCGCTCCCTGAACAGCGCGCGGCACAGGGCGTCTTCACGATCCGACAAGGTGCACTTGGATGCGAACACCCTCGCCCGAAGCAGGCCTTCGCGGAAGCCTGGAATCTCGAACGAATCCGGCACGTACGGCTCCGAGCCACGGCCCGGCCCCCGGCTCCACGCATCGAGGGCCCAAGCCACGGTGTCCGCGTCGGTTGCCCGCGAGAAGCATGCCCCGATGAGTTCGAAAGCCTCGCCCGATGGGTCACGCGCCACGGTGCGCAGCAGCGGGATGCGCTCTCCTGCCAGTAGGCCCTCGGGGCCCGATTTCGCGATCGAGAGCATGTACCTCCCGGTCTCATCCATTCGTGCGAGCGTGATGAGCTCATCGCTGGCCCCCGCGGCGGCAAGGAGGCGAGCATGCCAGTCGATCCACTCCCAGGAGATGGTCGCGTGCGCCTGCAGCGCGAGGGAAGCGACGTGCCCTGCCGCGTCGAGAGCCTCGGATGCGCGGTCGCCTTCGGCCCACAGGCGCGCGAGAAGGACCCAGCCGAGCACGTAGGACGGGGTCTGCGTCACCGTCTCCTGCAGCAGCGCGAGCGCCTGGTCGTACTGCCGCAGGTCGTCGAGGAGCAGCGCGCGCAAGCAGGCGGCACCCGGGCCCTTCATGTCGGCGAGTGCGGGGAGCGCGATGTCCGGCAACCAGTGGGCAAGCAGGGTGCCTGTGAAGGGCCGTCCGCGGACCTGTGAACCGACCTCCGAGACTTCCAAGTCGGTGATGAGGATGCGGGCCAGACCTACAAGGTCGCGATGCGCGACGACCAGGTCGGTGGCGTCGCTGACCAAGCCGTGGAGGTAGGAGCTCGGTACGGGACCCCGCGCCGAGAGGTCTGCGAGGAGCTCGTCGCCATTCTGGCTCCACCATGCATAGGGATCCGGCGAGACTCTGAGGGCGGCCTCTGCGTAGGCGACGCGCTCGTCGAGGGTAACGGGGTCGGAGCGACCGAGGCAACGACGGGAGGCCATCGCGTCTGCGGCCCGGAAGAGGTCTTTGGCCAGGTGGGCCCACGCCGTGGGGTCCGAGAACCCCTCTCGTTCGAAGCGATCGGCGATCCGCCGGAGCGAGTCACGGTGCCGGTGACCGAACGACCCGAGCGACTCCTGGCGCAGCGGGCCGCTCGCGGGTAGGGGGGACTGGCTTGGGGAAATGCGCTGCCACGGAAGGCCCGGACCGGATGGGCAGTCGACCGCGTCGGGAGGGGCCATGGCGCAACGCTCGAGGCGCAGGCAGGCGTCGTCTGGGAGGTCGACCACGTGGAGGCCCAGGAAATCCACGACGACGTCGCGATCCAGGGGAACGCCGTTCTCCAGGTAGCGGAGGCGCGACTCGACATCCTCCCAGCCGGAGGCCCTCGCCAGGAGAGCCAGCGCGGGGCCGTTCGTAGGGTCTTCGGCGAGGGCCTCCTCGAGAAGAGCGCGCGCGCCCTCGCTGTTCTCGTGGTCGAGACGCACCTGCGCGCGGCGGACGAGCGTGTCGACGTCCGCGAAGGCGGCGAGCGCGAGGAAGAAAGGGAGGAGCTTCCCCATGGGCGACGACGATAGCACCACACTGCCGCCCGTACAACGGCCGGGGTCGGTTGCCTTACGGGGCCGCGAGAGTGCCGGGCAAACCGGAAGACGTGCACGGTGCTGCCCGAGCTAGACGTGGAGGCCCTCTGCCGCGCGGTGGTGCGCAAGGTCACGGGATAGCACAGAGAGACCGGCGCGGGTCGGCCCCATCGGCTGGGGCCGCCCGCGC
>CAZYRM010000277.1:0-7285 GCA_964649705.1 uncultured Planctomycetia bacterium | reverse complement strand
CGCCCGAGGAGAGGGCGCCGCCCGGCCCGCTTCGCGGGCGCCCCGCGGCGGAGCGACGGGGCGAGGCATGGGGGCAGCGGGCGAAGCTGGCGGAGGCTGTGCAGGGCAAGAGGGGCAGCCAGCTTGATCGGCGTCTCAGAGTCACCGACGCGCGCTGCGGCGGCGAGCCCCTCCAGCGTGGAGAGGGCGGCCGCGCGCAGGTCACCTTCGAGGATGGGCGCCCACATCCGGCCGCACTCCCGTCACACTCGCTCCGAGGGGGGCCATGCTACGACCGCCGCGGCGCGCCCGCAAGGAACGGCGCGGCACCCATGCCAGGGCTCCACGAGGAGATTGCGACCCCTGGCGGTCGGCACTCGAACCAGTCGCGCCGACGGCGTGCCCCGAGGACGTCCGCCAGCCCCTTCCGCGCCGCCTCGGCACTTGCGGTCGGCGCTGGACGCGCTGTAGGATCCCCCGGTCGGAGGATGTCCACGTGACCGACCCTGTCCCCCGGGACCCAACCGAAGAGACGATCCAGCGCCCGTCGCGGAGCGCCTCGGCACCGGGCGAGGAGGCCGACGACGCGCGGTCCACGCTCCCCCTGGCGAGAGGCGGCGCCTCCCCCGAACGGGTCTCCCCGTCGGCCGGCCGTCCCTTCGGGCGGTATCGCCTCCTCGAGGAGCTCGGCCGCGGCGGCATGGGCGTCGTGTGGAAGGCGTGGGACGGGGAACTCCAGCGCATCGTCGCGCTCAAGCTGATCCGCGCGGGAGCGGACTCCGGTCCCCTTCAGGAGGAGCGGTTCCTCCGCGAGGCCCGACTCGCCGCGAAGCTCGCCCATCCGGGGATCGTCCCCGTGTTCGACGTCGGAGCGGCCGAGGGGCAGAGCTACTACACGTCCGAGCTCGTCCCCGGACGGAGCCTCGCGGAGGAGACGACGCGGCCCGTCGACCCCCGCCGCGCGGCCGGCTGGGTCAGGGCCCTGGCCGAGGCCCTCGACTACGCGCACTCCCAGGGCGTCGTCCACCGGGACGTCAAGCCGGGCAACGTCCTCATGGACCCGTCCGCCGGCGGCGATCCGCGTCCGAGGTTGACCGACTTCGGACTGGCGCGCGGCGTCCCGATCGGCCCCGACGACGAGGAGCCCCTCGCGCCGCTGACGGTGACCGGAGACGTGATCGGGACGCCCGTCTACATGAGCCCCGAGCTTGCCCGCGGCGAGTCGTCCCGCGCGGGGCCCGCGAGCGATCAGTTCTCCCTGGGCGTCGTCCTGTACCAGCTCCTCACCGGCCGCCTCCCGTTCGAACGAGCCAGCCTCGTCGATGTCCTCCGGGCGATCATTGACGACGACCCGCCCCGTCCGACCACGGTCGATCCGTCCATCCCCGGGGGGCTCGAGACGATCTGCCTGAAGGCCATGCAGAAGGAGCCGTCGAGTCGATATGACTCGGCGGGAGAGCTCGCGGCGGACCTGGGGCGCTGGCTCGCCGGGGAGTCGATCGTGGCGAAGCCCGCGGGCTGGATCCAGCGGGCGCTGCGACGGACGCGGCGGAACCGAGCTCTCGCGTTCACCGCCCTGTCGGCAGCGGTCCTCGTCGCGACCCTGTGCGGCAAGCTGGTCGTGGACTGGCGCACGCGAATAGCGCGGGTCGAGGACGGCCTCGCCGCGGCCGCCCGGTGGGAGGAGGCGGGAGACCGCGCCTCTCCCGACGACTTCGACCGTCGCGCAGACGCCTACCGTCGGGCCCGGGAGGAGGCGGTCGCGGTCCTCAGGATCGAGGAGCACAACGAGGTCGCGAAGGGGATCGAGACCCGCGCCGCCCGACGGATCGGGGAGGTCGACGCGGCAAGGACGGTCGCCGCGGAACGGGAGGCCCTGAGGAAGGGAAACCTCGTCAGCAACGTGCTCACGCGGTGGGCCCTCCTCACTCCCGTCCTCCAGAGGTTGGATGGAATCCTGTCGGACGCGACGCTCGGGGTCGAGGCGAAGAAGGACGCCATCGCGCGGGAGTGGGAGGGGGTCCAGCGGTTCATCGTCGAGACGCCCGCCGATCCCACCTCCCAGGGAACGATGTGGCCGCTCGCCGGGCTGGCCAGGTCGGTCGCCGGCGACGCGCGCGAAGGGCGGGAGTGGATCCGGAAGGGGAGGGACCTCGACCCGGACCTGCCCTTCGGCGCGCTGGTCGAGGCCTTGACCCTTTCCCTGGACTACCTGCGGGAGCGGTCCCTGCCGCCCGTCCTCGTGGAGGAGGACGGGGTCTGTATCGCCTTCCCCGCCGACGAGGGTCCGGTCCTACGGGAGACCCGCCGGCAGGCGGAGGCGCTCGTGCACGAGGCCGGCAACAAGCGCGTCTGGGGCCAGGAACGCGCCTCGGGACTTCGCGCCCTCCTGGACGCGATGCGACGGATCTACGAGGGGGACTTCGCCGGGGCCGAGGCGGCCCTGGGGCGCGCGAGCGCCTCTCCGGAGCTCAAGGCGGTCGAGCCCTCCCTGCTGTTCCTGCGCAGCTTCGCCCGCTACCACCTGGGCGACTTCGAGGGGGCCATGGAGGACCTCGACGCGCTCTGCGCCGTGCGCAGAAACGCCTGGGAGCTCTGGTACGGCCGATCGATGGTCGGATGCGTCCGCGCGGACAAGCTCCTGGAGCGCGACGAGGACCCGATCGCCCTGGTTCGCGACGCCCTTCGAGATGCCGAGCGCGCGCTGGCGCTCGCGCCCGGGAACGACCGGGCGTCCTTCGCTCGAGGGCAGGCCCTCGTGGGCCTCTGCCGACGCGAGATGGAGGACGGCGTCGACCCGCGACCGCGCGCGGAGCAGGCCTTGAAGGACCTCGCGGCGGCCGAGGATTCCGACGCCTGCGGCTGGACCGCAACCCATCTGCGGGGTCTTGCGTGGAACCTGATCGGAAAGGCCGAGCTGGAGGAGGGACTCGACGCGACCCCGAGCCATGCGAAGGCATTGGAGGCGATCCGCGCCGCCGTCTCCGCCCAGCCGGACAGGACGTGGATTCGGAAGAACCTGGGCATCGTCCTCCTCGACATGGCGGACGCCGAGGCCCGCAGCGGGCGGGACGCCCGGGCTTCGCTGAGAGAGGCGATCTCGTGCTTCGATGTCGAGATCGAGCGGGACCCCGGAAACGGCGCCGCGCTCCTCGTCCGGGGGATCGCCTGGCAGGGCCTGGGCACGGCGGAGGCGCTGTGGGGGGAGGACCCGCAAGCGAGCTTCCAGCGGGCGCTGCTCGACTATGAGCACGCGACCGGGGCGGTGCGTCGAACCTGGCAGCCCATGGTCAAGCAGGCGGAGGTCCTTTGCTACCTGCACCGACGGGACGAGGGACTCGCCCTCCTCGATCGTGCCCTCTCCGTCTGCACGTCGGAACCCGAGAAGGCACGGATCCGGGACCGGAAGGCGGAGCTGGCCGCGGGGCCGATGGTCCCCTGGATCGAGAAGGCCAGGACGGCCTATGCGGCGGTCGAGGCCGACGACTATGCGTTGGCGCGCGTCCTCTACGAGGAAGCGCTGGCGGAGGCCGGCGAGAGCGCCGAGAAGGACCCGGCGCTGGCGGAGTGCCTCCGCCTCGCCTACGTCGATCTGGCGTGCATCTACGCCCTGCGTTCGGACGGTCTCGACGCACCGGGCGCGACGCGCCACGAGGTCGCGCCCGAGGAGGCCGCCCGACGACGGGATACGGCCTTCTCTCACATGTCGAAGGCGATGGATCTCGGATGGCGCGACCCGGTGGCGATGCGCGACGACCCGAACCTCGCGCCCATCCGAGGCGATCCTCGTTTCAAGGAGCTCCTGGAGAGGGCCGAGCGGTAGATCCTGGTGGGACGTCAGGACACGCCACTCCGTCGCCCTGATCCGGAAGTCGTCGCGATCGTCCAGGCGGGGAGCAGAGCCATAACGAGAGCGCGGAGGTCTACCTGGCGGAGAGCAAGGACGGAGCGGCGTGGTCCAAGCCCCAGCGGCTGACGGAGAACAAGGTCGCCGACCTCCTGCCCTCCCTGGTGTGGGAGCCGGACGGTGCCTACTCAGTTTTCTGGACCTCCAGCTCGACGGATCCATCGGGCGACACGCTGGGGATGCGGTTCTCGAAGGGGAAGCGCACGAAGCCCCATCGAGTCACCACGTACGCCGGGGAGGACTATTCGCCGAAGGCTCTTCGAGCGGCCGACGGGACGTACTGGACCGCCTGGGTCTCCAACCGGTCAGGCAAGCGGAACATCTGGGTCGGGACCTTCAAGGCCACGGAGTGGAAGTAAGCAGACCCTCTCGTGCGCCCGACGGCGTCCCCCGCGGACAGATCCCACTCGGCAGCCGGGTCGCAGAGGCCAGGTCCCAGCGCTACGACCCCCCCGGCGTGTCCGCGGGGGTCGGTGAGGCGGACCTCTCGGCGAGCCACTCCTCCATCGCTTTCCTCGCGTCGTCCGAGCCGCCGAGCGTCGCGAAGAAGGCGACGGTGGCCCGCAGATCGCGGCCGTGCGACTCGAAGATGCGGTCGAAGAGGTCGGTCCGCGCGTGGTAGCGGCCGTAGGAGAGGATGAGGGCGTTGTTCAGGGGCTTGTTCAGGAATCCCGCGTAGGCCTGCGTGTGGTATTGCGGGAGGGTCCCGGCGAACCGCTCCTTCGCCTGCGTAAACACCGCCTCGCGGCGGGCGACCTTCTCCTCGCGCGCGATCGACCCGGCGTAGAGACGCTCCAGCTCCTGCCGCACCTCGTGGAGAAAGGCGTTGAACCGGACCTCGTCCTCGAGGTCGTCCGCGAACCCCTTCACCGGCGCGGAACCCTCGCCGTACTCCTCGACGAGCAGCTCGCGCGCCGCCTCGTTGCCGACCCACTCGGCGAGCGTCTCGTCGAAGTCCGACTGGCCGGGGAGGTACACGGTGCCGTGCGTCATCTCGTGGAGCACGGTCGCGGCGAGCTGCCCCTCGTCGCTCCGGAGCATCGGCGAGAAGACAGGGTCGACGTACCAGCCGAGCGTGTTGTACGCGGCCACCTCGGAGAGGTGCGTGTCCCAGCCGTCCTCGTCGAGCCCCCGCTTCTCCGAGAGGGCGTCCTCCTTGTCGAAGAAGCCGAGGTACGGGACGCTTCCGACGATCGGGAACCACCAGCGCCGCTCCTTGAAGGCGTGCTTGCGGCAGGCGGTCACGTTCCATGCGACGGGCTTCCCGCCCGTGTCGTAGTGCCAGGTGTAGTTGGCCGTCTCCTCCAGCCCGACCTTCCGGATGCCGAACTCGCGCGCGCGAAGGACCCAGCGGAGCTTCGACCTGGTCTTCTCATCCACGGACGGATCGGCGAGGACGTCGGCGACCGGACGCATCTCGCGCTGGATCTTCCGCTGCCCCTGGTACTGCTTGAGGACGTATCCGGCGCGGCACGCGGGGAGGAGGAGGGCGAGGACGAGGACGGAAGCGGCACGACGCATGGCCGCACGGTACCCGAACGGGACGCCGCGGCGCAATGATCGCTACCGGGGCGGGGCGTAGCGGTCCATGTACAGCCGGCAGGCGGCCTCCGCGGCGCGCAGGGAGACGTTGCGTGACTCGCGTCGAGGGGGCGGGAGGAGGGCAAGCGCGGTCGCGAGCAACGCGACCAGCGCCGCGACAGTCACGAAGTGCTGGAGTCGATTCACGTCCCGATCCCGCCTTTCCCCTGAGGAGATCATCGGCACGCCCGGCCGCCGGGTTCACTACGTCGTTCGCGCAATGAGCGCGCCGGCCGCCTGTTCCGGAGAGTCAACCAGCCGGAAAAGACCGCGGCACGGACCGGTCTCCAGGCCCTGGGGGGGAGTATCGGATCCGCGGGACGGATCCACATTGGAGGAAACGAAGATGCGCCTACGATCTGTGGCAGCCCACTTTGTCGTTGTACTCCTGGTTGCCGGTCTCGCCAGGGCGGACCGCCTCCTTCCCGGGCCAGAGAAGAACACGCTTGCCGCGGCCCCCAACGGCCTGGGGGCCAAGAGAGTTGCGATCGTCCTGTTCAAGTGGTCCGACCTTCCAGCCCAGGCGCTGACCCAGGCCCAGGCCCGGGCCATGGTCTTCACGAACGCGAATTGCACGAGCAACTGGCTGCGCGAGGTCTCCTTCGGCCAGCTCTCGCTGACGGGGGCCCTCCGCGCCGACGGCGACGTGTTCGGCTGGTACACGATCCCCGCGCAAGGCAACCCGGTGAGCCGAGACACGCGGAGTCGGGCGCTGGAGATCATGCGCCTGGCCGCCGCGGACGGCTTCAACGCGGCGAACTACGACGTGATCCTCATGACGCACCCCGACGTGGGTCTGAGGAGCAACGCCTACGCCGGGACGACAGGCAAGGAAGTCGCCATGAACGGGATGAACAACGAGGTGGCCTCGCACGAGGTCCTGCACATCCTCGGCTGCGACCACTCGAACGGCTTGAGGTGCACGCGCGAGGGCGTCCCCGTGGCCATCAACGACGACTGGAACAGCCGGGACTACGGCGACCCCTTCGACTCGCAGGGAGGCGCCCTCTACTGTCATCCGAACGCCTACTACAAGGCCCGGATGGGGTGGCTCTCCACGTCGAACGTGAACACGCTGCCGGTGGACCGCCCGGGGACCTACACGCTGCGCATCGCGCCGCTCGAACAGCAGAACGGGCTCCTCTGCGTGCGGATCCCGATCCCGCGGAACCGGATCGGCCTGACGTACGGCTGGGGGGCCGACCCGACCACGGTGCCGCTCTTCTACTACCTCGAGTACCGCCAGCCGATCGGCTCCGACACCAGGTTCGCGGCGAATTCGGACGTCGTGCGCGGCGCGTCGATCCGCCTCTGCACGGACATCGACACGAACCACATGACGCTCCTGGTCGACACGAACCCGGAGACGAACAACGACAACGACACGCGCGTCAGCTTCGCGGACGCGCCGCTGACGGTGGGGGAGACGTTCCGCGACCCGCTGGCAGGCGTGACGATCCGCACGCTCTCGGCGTCCGCGACCGATGTCCAGGTGGAGGTCACGATCGACGCGGGGTCGCTGTACTCCCAGGGCCCGCACATGCTGTGGACGCGCACGGACGGCACGGCGAGCCTCTGGACGGCCACCAGCTCCGGCGGCTATCTCCGCCACCGGTACTACGGGCCGATCCAGGACTGGACGGCCGTGTCCTACCAGCGCGTCGACGCCTCCACGGCGAAGATGCTGTTCACGCGGAAGTACGGCCTCGCGATCCTCTGCACGCTGGACGCCCGCGACAACATCGTGGCGGTCGAGCGGTACGGCCCCTTCGCGGGGTGGACGGCGCGCAGCTACCAGCGGCTGGCGGACGGGTCGGC
>CAZYRM010000276.1:0-7369 GCA_964649705.1 uncultured Planctomycetia bacterium | reverse complement strand
GCTCGTGGCGGATGGGGGACTACATCGAGCGCGCCGTCCGCGACATCCGCGCGACGGTGGGGGGGAAGGGCGTCGTCTGCGGGCTCTCCGGCGGGATCGACTCCTCCGTCGTGGCCGCGCTGCTCCACCGCGCCGTCGGCCCGCAGCTCACCTCGATCTTCGTCGACAACGGCGTGCTCAGGCAGGGCGAGGCCGAGCGCGTGCAGGAGACCTTCCGCCGCGTGATGGGCCTGAACCTCGTATTCGTCGACGCCCGGGAGCGCTTCCTCGCGCGCCTCGCGGGCGTGACCGACCCCGAGGAGAAGCGCAAGCGGATCGGGCACGAGTTCATCGAGGTCTTCAAGGAGTCCGCGAAGGGGCTCAAGGAAGTCGAGTACCTGGCTCAGGGGACGTTGTACCCCGACGTCATCGAGAGCCGTTCGCCGACCGGCGGGCCTTCGGCGAAGATCAAGAGCCATCACAACGTGGGGGGGCTTCCCGCCGAGCTCGGGTTCAAGCTCGTGGAGCCGCTCCGGTTCCTCTTCAAGGACGAGGTGCGCGAGATCGCGAGGGAGCTGGGGCTCCCGGACGAGATCGTGTCGAGGCAGCCGTTCCCCGGGCCTGGGCTCGCCGTCCGCGTGATCGGCGAGGTGACCGAGAAGCGGCTCGCGGTGCTTCGCCAGGCGGACACGATCGTCCAGGCGGAGGTCGCGGCGGCGGGGGCCGACCGGAAGCTGTGGCAGTGGTTCGCGGTACTCCTTCCCGTGCAGACGGTCGGGGTGATGGGGGACGAGCGGACGTACGAAAACGTGGTAGCGGTGAGGGCGGTGGAATCGACCGACGGCATGACGGCCGACTGGGCGAGGCTCCCCTACGAGGTCCTGGAGCGCGTGAGCTCACGGATCATCAACGAGGTGAAGGGGGTCAACCGGGTCGTGTACGACGTCAGCTCCAAGCCGCCGGCGACCATCGAGTGGGAATAGCGATGTCCTCCGACTCCGACGTGCTGTTCGGGAAGATCGCGATGCAGCTCGGACTGCTCACGAGGGAGCAGATCGACGCCGCGGTCGCCCTCCAGGAGCTGGAGGACAAGCCCCGTCCGCTCGGCGAGATCCTCGTCGACAAGCGCTACATCACGCAGGGCGAGCTCCAGAAGATCCTCGAGCAGCAGAAGTTCAACCTGTCGAAGGTGGACGGCGTCACGCAGCAGAAGAAGGAGGACATCCTCTTCGGCAAGGTGGCGATCCGCGAGGGCCTCGCGACGGCCGACGAGGTGAACGAGTGCCTGCGTGAGCAGGCGAAGATGGAGTCGGACGGCTCGGTCCGGCGCCTGGGCGAGCTGATGGTCGAGCGGGGAATCCTCTCGACGACGCAGGTCCAGAAGATCCTCGAGCGGCAGAAGCGCCGCATCATGGTCTGCAAGGGGTGCAAGGCGCGCTATAACGTCCCCACGATCGACGAGGGGAAGGGCGTGAAGTGCCCGAGGTGCGGGGGCGAGGTCGTGCTGCCCACGGAGATGGGGGGCATCCAGGTCGACGGGTCGTTCGACGCGAACGCCACGCAGGTGCTGTCGATCGTGCCGCAGCCTCAGTCTCCGCCGAGGCCGCCGGCGGCCGCGAGGCCCGTCTCGCCGCCGCCTCAGCCCGCGGCCAGCCCGCGTCCGGCCGCCCCGGCCGCGCCGGGGCCGTCGCCGCTCCCCGTGGCGCGCCGGGCGCAGATGAGCCGTCGTCCGACCGTGGTGATGAAGAGTCCGTTCGCGGCCGGAGGCGCGGGGGCGCCGGCGGCGCCCACGGCCCCGACGCCGGGCCAACCGCAGCGTCCCGCGGACGCGCCGACAAGGACGCCCACGGGCGGCGTCCCCGCGGTCCCGAAGTCGCCTGGGCCGATCCCCCCGTCGAAGACCGCGGCCTCGACGCGCACGCCCACCTCGGTCCAGCGGATCATGCCCGCCCCGGGCGCGACCTCGGGGATCATGCGGGCGGCCGGCGGCGGGGGCGGCCCGAAGAAGGTCGACGCGAGCTGCCCGATCTGCGACCACCGCTTCAACGCCGAGGTCGACCCGAGCACGGGGCGCGTCAAGTGCCCCCAGTGCAAGACCAGCTTCTCGCCGCACTAGTTGCCGAATTCGGCGAAGCCGCTCCGGTCCTTGCTCGCGATGAAGGCCGCCTCGTCCCGGAAGGACGCCGTGCCGGCCTCCTCGTCCCCGTCGAGAAAGCAGACCATGTCGAACTGCCGACCCGGCGTGCCCGACTCGCGCGCGTACATCCGAGCGATGTCGATCGCGGGGAGCGTCATCCTCCCGGCGACCTTGACCAGGTCGAATTGCAGCATCCCGTCGTAGGCGCGGTACACGAGCTCCGTGCAGACGAGCTTGTCCGCCGAGAAGAAGTCGAAGTCGAAGTCGTACGGCTTCCCGACGTGCGAGAAGGCCCGCGCGATCGCCTCGTTGCGCTGCTCCCGCGTCCGTCGCGGGCGCAGGACCACCAGGGCGTCGCATCCGAGGGAGTGCTCGACCGAGGTGAACACCACCCCCTCGCTCTGCGCCTCGATCAAGCGGAACGGGTCGCCGTGGTCGTCCACGCCGGCCAGCTCCTTCATGTGCTTCGCGACCCTGGCGTCCTCCGCGAGGCCGAGCTTCGAGACGTCGTCCGCGTTCCCGACGTAGAGGGCCGCGTGGGGCCAGAAGCCGGGGAGGAAGGCGTTCGAGTAGAACCAGTTCCTCCGCTCGAGGAGAACGTCGCCCGGCTCGAGCTTCCCGTGGACCTCCCGGACCTGATCGAGCGTGATCAGCGGCGCGCCGTCGCGCGGGTGCTTGATCTTGTGGTCGCCCAGCCAGGCCGAAATCTGCGTCTGGAAGAACAGGTAGTTCTCCTTCGACTCCCGCTTCGCCTTGTCCAGGGCGATCTTCCAGGTCTCTCCGTACGTCTCGAGCGCCGTCCTTTCCACGAAGTCCGAGGCGTCCTCCACCACGCGGCGGAGCCTCGCGTTCGCGCCGCCGGGGCCCTCGCCGAGCGCGACGAGCGCGTCCTTGCGCCTCGCGTAGAGCTCCTTCGACTCCGCCAGGAGGTCCACATTCTTGGGGTTGGACGTCCGCGCGCGGACCTCGTCGTAGGTCCCCGAGCGGAGGCCCCAGGCGAGATCGCCCTCGTTCAGCTTCTGGATCGCGGTCGGGCTGTCGGCAAAGGTCTTCACGAACACGAGGCCGCGGTAGAAGAGCGTGACGCCGGCGGTGTAGGCGAGGAGGAAGGCGCGGTCGCGGAGCTGCGCCGGGGCCGTCTCGTGGCGCCCATAGTAGAAGAGGATCCGGTACAGCGCGGCGCGGTAGTTGTTGTAGGCGAGGAGGAGCTGGTGGATCTGGTCGTTCGTCTCCTGGGAGTAGAAGTCGTTCTCGCCGCGGTTGAACATCGCGACGCTGTCGCGCATCCGCACCTGCAGCTCGTCGAGACCGTCCAGGACGCGGACCAGCGTCCGCGTGTCCGCGTCCATCTTCGCCTCGAGCGCCTTGGGGTCGGCGCGCGATAGGTCGCTCGCCCTCAGGAAGAAGGCCTCGAGGTCGCTCTCGCTCTGGACCGTCCATGCGTGCCATCCCCAGCACGCCAGCAGTACGAGGGCGAGGAACAGGAGGAAGCGCCTGCGGAAGCGCTTTTTCTTGGAGACGCCCGCGGACACGGGCTTGCTCTCGTTCGGCACCAGTGCGGGCGGCTTCGGATCCTCAGGTTTCGGCTCTTCGCTCATGCGCGGGATGATAGGACGCGGGGAGGCCGCGCGTCAATCGGTCGGGGGGCTCACGCGCGCGAGCCCGCGTGGACGCGGCGGGTTGACGGTCATGACGCACCGTGTTAGAAGGTCCCGCCTTTTGAGCCAGGGGCCTTATGCGACGCGTCGTCCTCGCTGCGATCCTCGCGACCTCCTGCGCCTTCGCGCAGGCGCCGCGCGTCGAGATCCGCGACGGCCAGCTCTTCCTCGACGGCGTCGCCACCTATCTCTACGGCGGCGAGGTCCAGTACTTCCGCGTCCGCGACGCCGCCTTCGACGAGGCCCGCACGAAGGCGATGTGGGCCGAGACGCTCGACCGCATGGTCGAAGCGGGGATGAACTTCGTCTCGACGTACGTGCCGTGGGACTACCACGAGACCTCCGACGGCGTCTTCGACTTCGCGGGCGCGAAGGACCTGCCGTTCTTCCTCGACCTGTGCCGCCAGCGCGGCCTCAAGGTCCTGATCAAGCCCGGGCCGTACATCACCGCGGAGTGGCCCACGGGCTTCGGGAGCTACGGCGCCGTCCCCGCGTGGCTCAAGGAGTCGCGCCCCGAGACGCTCGCCCTCGGGCCGAGCGGCCAGCCCTGGAGTTTCGACCTCCTCGGCGCGCCGAGCGGGCGGCAGTGTTCCTACCTCCACCCGACGTTCCTCGGGTACGTCAGGCGCTGGTTCGCGACGCTCGCGCCGGTCCTCCGGACGTACATCTTCGAGCAGCCGACGATCTACCTCCTGCAGCTCGACAACGAGACGAACCTGTACTGGGGGGACCACTACAGCGTCGACTACGGCCCCGCGGCCCTCTCGTACTGGCGCCGGTTCCTTGCGCTCAAGTACGTCACGATCGGCGCGCTCAACCAGGCCTACGGGACGTCGTACGGCGCCTTCTCGCAGGTCCGCCCGCCGACGCGCCGCCCGCCGATCGACTCCGTCCGCGAGAACCCGTGGCACTGGGACTGGTTCGAGGCGGCGGAGGCGTACTGCCAGACCTACCTGCGCCTCCTCCGCGGCTACTGGGAGCAGCTCGGCCTCCGCCAGCCCGACGTCCTTTTCACCACGAACGATTCGCCGTTCAACGTGCCGCTCCGCCAGGTCGTCATGGCGCACGGCCTCAGGAAGAACACCGTGGGGCTCCACTGCCTCGACACCTACCCGAAGATGTTCCCGACGAGCACGTACCCCTTCGACAACCCCTTCCAGAGCGACTTCTTCACGAAGCTCTACGACCACTACAACGACGTCTCGACAGGGCCGATGGACTTCACGATGGCCGTGGAGGTCCAGGGTGGCTACTTCCAGTACCCGCTCGGCATCGAGGCCCAGGTGACCCCCGAGGCGACCGCGGCGACGCTTGCGAAGATGACGGCCCGGGGGATGAAGGGGTGCGGCCTGTACGTGCTGCGCGGGGGCTTGAACGCGGACGGCTCGGTCTACTCGTTCCAGGCGGGGCTCACGCCCGACGGGCGGACGACGCCGCGGTGGGACGTGGAGCGGGCCTTCGGGCGGAACCTCTTCCAGCCGTTCGGCGCGACGCTCATGCGGACCGAGGAGGTGGAGGACGCCGTCGCGATCGCCGCGAACTGGCGCTACCTGCACCCCCAGGGAGGGGTCCGCGACGACATGCAGGCGATGTGCGCGGGGGAGTACGCGGGACTCTTCGGCTGGCTGGTGAACTCGGGGTACAACCCCGAGGTGATCGACCTGACGAGCACGGCGCCGGCGCGGCTCCGGTCGTACCGAGCGGTGGTCTACCTCAACCCCGACTTCCTGGCGGACGCCGACGCGACGAAGCTGGAGGCGTACGTGCGGCAGGGAGGGACGCTCATCAACCTCCTCAACGAGGGGCGCAACGGGATGGGCGGGCAGCCGACGGCGGCGACGAGGCTGTTGACGGACCGCCTCTTCACGGCGACGGAGGCGGGGTGGTGGAACTGGCACTGGAACGGGATCCGGATCGGCGGGGGGCTCGCGGTCCAGGTTGGCGGCCCGGTGAACTGGGGGACGTGGCCTCTCCTAAGCTCATGGTACGAGACGTTCTGGAGTCTCCCGACGGGGGCGGCCGGGTTCCTGTACGAGCGGCGGGGAGACGGGACGAACGGCAGGGCGATTGGATACCGGGTGAACTACGGGCTCGGTCGGGCGTATTTCCTCGGGACGTACGTTGCGACGGAGTACAACCGGACGACGTACTACGAGCGCACGGCGACGGAGCTTTCGCGGAAGGCGTGGCTCGCGCGTGCGATGATGAACGCGGCGGGGGTACGGCCGGCGGTGGCGGTGAGCGGCGCGACGCGGGCGGAGGCGGTCGTTCGGCGGGTGAGGGGAGAAGACGAGGTGTTCCTGTTCGTCGTGAACGGGGACGGGGTCGCGCGCGACGTCACGGTCCGCGCGGCGAGCCTGGCGCGGTGGGGGCTCACGGCCACGACCGCGTACGAGGCGACGGAGCTGCTCACGGGGAGGCCGCTCGGTCGGCCCACGGGGGGCGAGATCGCGCGGACGGGGATCCGCGTGACGCTGCCCGCGTATGGGAGCGGCGTGGTGCACCTGCGGTAGGGTGGACGGGGCCCTTGGGGCCGCGGTCCGGGGCGGCGAGTCGCGGCGCGGGATAGGACGCCGGGCGACGATATCTGATATCTGAGAGCTGAGGTCTGATATCAGATATGGCCAGGTCTCGACGCGAGACTGGCTACGCTCGATCTCCCCAGGAAGACACTCGGACTCCGGGCCATATCAGATATCAGACCTCAGCTCTCAGATATCAGATATCGACGTCGCTCGCATCCTCCGACTCCCCCGCATCGTTCGTCTCGGTTTACATTTTATAGTTTATATTCTCTTGCGCTCCCCGGGACGACCCCCTACACTTCGCTCCTAGACGGGAGGGATCGTGCCTCAATCACCCACCGATCTGCTCGTCCCTTTCGCCTGCGTCCTCGGGGCCTTCGTCGGCAGCTTCCTGAACGTATGCATCTACCGCCTCCCGCGCGAGAACCTGCACATCTTCCGGCCCGCGTGGAGCCGCTGCACCTTCTGCCTCACCACGATCCGATGGTACGACAACATCCCCGTCGTCTCCTGGCTCCTCCTCGGCGCGAAGTGCCGCGACTGCAAGGCTCCCATCGGGACGATCTATCCCCTCGTCGAGATCCTCACGTCGGCCCTCTTCGGCCTCTCGGCCTGGCTCGCCATCCACGAGCATTCGGAGCTGACCGAGCCGTGGCATCGCGCCGCCCTGTTCGCCGTCCAGGCCTTCCTGCTCGGGAGCCTGCTCGTCTCGACCTTCATCGACCTGGAACTGCGGATCATCCCCGACGAGCTGACCTACATGGGCATGATCCTCGCTCCGATCGCCGGGGTCGCCTTCCCGTTCCTCCATCAGCTTCCGCCGCCCGGGTCGGCGACCGTCGCCGGGATGTTCTTCCTCAAGTACCCGGCGCTCCACAGCTTCCTCGTCAACAACCCGCACCTCCGCGGACTCCTTCAGGCGCTCCTCGGGATGATCGCGGGCGGCGGCTCCGTCTGGGCCGTCGGCTTCCTGGGGAGGATCGCCTTCCGGAAGGAGGCGATGGGGTTCGGCGATGTGAAGTACATGGCCTTCCTGGGAGGGTTCCTCGGCGCGACCGCGATCCTCGTGA
>CAZYRM010000275.1:0-7421 GCA_964649705.1 uncultured Planctomycetia bacterium | reverse complement strand
GCCGCGGAGCCGAGCTGGAGGGTGGCCTGGCTCGCGACGGCGAGGACGTTCACCTGGAAGGTGGCGATGTTCGTGGTCGGGTCGAACTGGACGCTGAAGGGCTTCACCTCGAGGATCCCCGAGGTGTCCTGGGAGATCACGAAGAGCGACGAGTTCCCGTTGAGGAGCTGCGTCGTCCCCCAGCGCGTCACGTCGCTGATCCGCTTGATCGCGTTGATCGCGCTGTCGACGGCGTCCTGCTCCGCCTGGACCTGGTCCACGGAGGTGCCGCCGGTGTTGAGCGCGAAGATCAGCGACTCGCGGATCCCCTTCACGAGCTCGTTGATCTCGCCGATCGCCGCCTCGCTCGTCTGAACGAGGTTCTGGGCGTTCTGCGAGTTCTCGACCGCCTGTTTGAGGCTGGCGATCTGGGTCCGCAGGATCTCGCTGATGACCAGCCCGCTCGGGTCGTCCTGGGCGTGGTTGATCCTGAGCCCCGTCGACAGGCGTTCCAGCGAAGTCGCCTGCCTCCTCTCCGAGATCTTCAGGTTCCTGAGCGCGGTCAGTGCCGGCGTGTTCGTATTGATTCGCAGACCCATGGTCGTTCCTCCTTGCTAGCCTTTCCAGGCCGCCTTCCGTGCCTCCTCGAGCGTCCCTACGTCGACCCCTTCTTCCCCTTCGTGTCTTCCGACTTCTTCTTCAAGAGGTCCCCCACCTGGGCGAGCTTGTCGGCCGCCGCCGCGTCCGCCGCGGCCGCCTCCACGTTCGCCTGCTTGATCGCCAGGTAGACCTCCTTGCGATGCACGGGCACCGAGTTCGGAGCGGTGATCCCCACGCGGACCTTGTCCCCGCGGACGTCGACGATCGTGATCTCGATCTCGTCGCCGATCATGATCGTCTCGTTGATCAGTCGCGTGAGTACCAGCATCCCGTGCCTCGGTCCCTACGTACCTGTTGCGCTCTTCGTCCCGCCGCCCGGCGCCGGATCCGCGAAGATGCGGTGCCGCGTCGAGAGGCCGGGGTCGGAGAGCACGAGCTGCTTGCCGAGCCGCTTCTTCGGATTGAAGACCAGCGGCCCCACCAGGTTCGCCGTGATGTTCACCGGGTCCTTCGGGACCGTCAGGATCACCATGACGAACCCGTCCGCTACGTTCTCCAGATCGATCGTGGCCAGGTCCTCCTTCCGGACCTTGACCTGGTAGTCCGCCAGGAACATCCTGGGGTCGGCGACCACGAACGCCAGCGACCCCGGGTCGACCGCCTGCAGCCAGCAGAACGGCCCCCCCTTGGGGTTCTGCAGGATGAAGTAGATCTTCACCGCGCCGAACCCGAGGAGCCCGTCGGGGAAGCAGTACACTTCCCCCTCGGGGACCTCGACCTCGCCGAATCTCGTCGTTCCGACCTTCATCGTTCCATCCGCAGGCTACAGGAAATTGAAGAGCGTCGTCTGCAGGATGCGGGCCGCCGCCGCGAGGCCCGCCTGCAAGGTCACCTGCTGCACCTGGAGCCGGGTCGCCACCTCGGCGATGTCTGCGTCCCGGACCCCCGTGAGCAGCCTCTCGAACTGGAGCTTCTCCTCCGAGATGCGGAGCCTCGTCGCCTCCAGGCGCGCGCCGCGCGACCCCGAGAGAGACATCGAGTCCTCGATCACCTGCTGCGCCGGGTCGATCTGGCGCATCGCGGCGTTCAGGAAGAGCGGGTCGTTCGCCTCCAGCGCCTCCCTGAGCCGCACCAGCACCGTGTAGATCGACCGCGCCTGCACGCCCGCGGGCTGGAGCGAGTCCCCCGTGATCGTCCCGCCCACCGCGGCGACGTCGATCTGGAGGTTCTGCACCGCGCGGCTGCCGTTCAGCGACTGCGTCGCGAACGTCCCCGCCCCGCCGCTCGTGTCGGTCAGGAGCAGGCTGTCGCCCGTCAGCGGATTCACGCTCGCCGTCAGGAACCCCGCCCCGTTCTCGGAGTCGCTGTTGATCAGGTCGATCACGTCCTGCACCGTCTCCGCCCCGCCGATGTCCACGCGGATCACCGACCCGTCCGTCAGCGTGAACTGGAGGTCGTCCCCCGCCACCGCCGTGTCCACGCCGAGGCCGTTGTTCACGTCCTCGATCCGCGCGATCCCGAGCGTATAGAGGAGCCCGAGCTGCGCGGCCGTCGTCCCCGCGCCGATCTCCTCGATCCGCATCCGGCCGCCGTTCAGCCGCGACACGACGTCGAGCCCGTTCCCCGCCCCGTTGATCCGCGCCTCGACGAAGACCCCCGCGTTGTTGAGGCGGTTCAGGACGTCCTCGATCGTCGCCGTCCCCGCCAGGCTCACGTCCACCGGCGTCCCCGCCTGCCCCGGGAGCGCGTTCGTGATCCTGAGGCCCGCCGGATCCAGCCCGCCGGCCGCGTCGAACAGCTCCGCGAGCGTCGTCTGGGGCGTGAGCACCGGGTCGAGGTCGGCTCCCTCGAACCCCGGCGGCGGCGCCGGCGCGCCCACCGACCCCGTGAAGATCCCGAGGTCCCGCGCCGTGCTCCCCCCGCCCACCTCGTCCACGACCACCGTCCCCGTCCCCGTCGAGAGACGGATCCCGTTCCCCGTCCCGAGCGGCGGCGCGGGGGAGACGCTCGCCGTGACCCCCGTGGCTCCGGTCACGGCGTTGATCTTGTCGATCACGTTCTGGAGCGTCTCGGAGCCGCTCAGGTCGACCACCTGCGGCGTCAGGACGCCATCCCCGATCAGGATCGACCCGGGCCGCACCCCCTCCCCCTGGTTGAACACCGCGAGGCGCGTCGCGCCGATCACGCCCGGGTCGAGGTCGACCGACCCCAGGATCTCGCTCGACAACGCGTTGAAGGCCCGCGCGCCGCTCAGGCTCGTCGCGACCGAGAGCCCCTCGGCCACGAGCGACGTCTGCTCCTCCTCGTCCCCCTGGAAGACCACCGCGCCGTCGGCCTGGGCGAACGGGGCGAGGTCGGTGCGGTTGCCGCCGAAGATGAATCGCCCCTCGACCCGCGTGTTCCCCAGGCTCACGGCCTCGTTCAGGAGCTGGTCCATCTCCAGCGCGGCGGCCCGCCTCGTGTCGGGCGTCGAGGAGTCGTTCGCCTGCTGGAGGGCGATCACGCGCGCCCGGTCGAGCAGATCCTTGGCCTGCTGGAGGGCGAAGTCGGTCCGCTCCACGCGCGCCGCGGCCGTGTCGATCGTCTTGTCGAACTGGTCGCGGCGGGAGATCTCGAGCTCGAAGTCGAGGACGACGTTCGTCCCGATGGGGTCGTCCGAGGGGCGGATGATCCTCCGTCCGGTGGCGAGCTGCTCCTGCGAGTTGAGCAGCCCCGCCTCCTGCCGCGACAGGTTCGCCAGGATGACGGACCTCGAGAGGTCGCCCGTCACGCGGGAGAACGTGCTCGACACGAAGGGGGTCCCGAAGACTGCCATCTCGCGGGCGCCCTCACGGGCGCCACTCCAACTAGACCGTCTGAATCAGGGTCGCCAACAGCTCGTCAATGACGCCGATGAAGCGGGCGCTCGCCTGGAACGTCCGCTGGAACGTGATCAGGTCCACCGCCTCCTCGTCCAGGTTCACGCCCGAGAGCCTCTGCCGCTGGTTCGAGAGCTGCTGCACGAGCAGCTCCTGGCTCTCCGACCGGTCCCGCAGGCTCGCCGTCTGCGACCCGACGTCGGAGACGAACGACTGCAGGAACTCCTCCACGGTGAGCGTCCCGCCCGAGAAGACGCGCTCCTCGCGCAGGGCCACCATCGCCGCCGCGTTCGAGTTGTCCCCCGCCGAGGTCGAGCGCCCCGCCGCGACCAGGGACGGGTCGCGGTCGATGACCGGGTTCACCGCGATCGACCGAGCCGTCGACCCGCTGAAGAACGTCCCGAGCCCGATCGCCGCCAGGAACCCGCTCGTGTCCTCGCCGAAGCTGAACGTGTCGGTCGACGGGGAGTCGCTCGTGATCTGGAGGCGGTTCGTGTTCGTGATGCTCGCCGTGATCCCCGGGATCCCGTCGATCGACGCCGCGATGCTCGTCAGCGTGCTGTCGGGGAGGATCTTGTCGATGTCCACGGGCACCGTGAACGTCGTCGTCACGGCCGTGACCTCGTTCGTCACGCGGACCTGGAAGCTGCCGTTGCGGATCACGAACGGGAGGCTCGTGATCTGGAAGGTCTCTCCGGCCGTGAGCGGCACGTCGAACGGACGGTCGAACTGGACCGCGCCCGTCCCGTCGTTCGCCGTCACCCGCCTCCGCTGCCCCTCGTTCGGCCCGCTCGTCATGACGAAGTCGAGCCCGACCAGGGTGTTCACGCCGAACGCCCCGAGCGTCGGGTCGATGATCGAGAGGTCCGACGTCACGTTCGCGATCGTCCCATTGACGGCGATCGGCGCCGTCGTGATCGACGGCTGCGCGACCTGCTCCGTGCTCGTGAGCGTCGTGTAGCGGCTGAGCCCCGACCCCTCGACGTGGATCTGGTTCAAGGCGTACGCGAACTGCCCCGCCAGCTCGTTCACGTCGTCGATCAGCCTTCCGAGCGACCCGTCGCGCACCTCGACCAGCCCCGCCAGCTCGCCGCCATTCAGCGTCAGGCGCGCGCCCGTCTCGCGGATGTGCACGGTGTCGATCGTATTGTCGCGATCGACCGTCTGCGTCGTCTCGAGCGTGAAGGCCTGCACGTCCGTCACCAGGAAGTCGCTCCCCGCGAGGACCTGGACGGCCCCGTTGGAGGTCTTCACCGTGCGGACGTCCACGATCCCCGACAGCTCCTGCAGGAGCAGGTCCTGGCGGTCCCGCAGGTCGTTCGCGGCGTCGATGTCGAACCCGCCGTTCTCCGCCTGCAGGATCTGCGAGTTCAGCTCCGCGAGCTCCGTCAGGATCCGGTTCGCGTCCCCGACCCGCGCGCGGATGTCGTCGTTCACCGTCTCGCGCGTGTCGCGCAGCTCCTCGCCGAACTGGTTGAAGATGTCCGCGAGCTGGGAGCCCTTCTCGACCACCTCGCGCCTCGTGGAGCCGTCCTCGGGACGGTCGGCCAGCTTCTGGAGGGAGTCGAAGAACTCCGTGAACGCCGTCGAAAGGTCGGCGTCGGAGAACTCGTTCACGAGCGCCTCGACGCGCTCGAGGATCTGGCGCCGCACGCCCAGGCTCCCCGCGTCGGCCTGCGCGTTCCGGAGGCTCTGGTTCAGCACGTCGTCGACGATCCGGCGGACGCGCGCGATCTCGACCCCCTGGCCGATCTGGATGTTCCCGAAGTCCTGCGGGCGGCGTGAGACCTGCTCGACGCGCTGGCGGTGGTAGCCGGGCGTCGTGGCGTTCGCGATGTTGTGCCCCGTGGTCTGCAGCGCCGCCTGGGAGGCGTTCAGGCTCGATAGCCCCAGACCCAGCGAGGAGAACAGGTTCATGACCCTACACCACCTGATCGATGATCCGCCTCGGCCCCGTCGCCGACGCGGTCCCGACCCCGGACTTCGTATAGGTCCCGGGGTTGTCCACCCCGCCGAGCAGCGCCGACAGGAGCAGCTCGACGTGGTCGATTCCCTGGACCGCCAAGGCCTCGTTCAATTCGTTCGCGCGGGAGAGCGACTTCGCGGCCGCCTGCGTCGCGCTGCGCAGGTCGAGCAGCCGCTCGCGGTACGGCTCACCGACGCGGAGGGCGATCGCGCGGAGGTCGAGCCCGTCCTCGGGAATCCCGAGGTCGACCCCGAGGCGCCGCGTCAGCGCCACGCGGGCCTGCTCGACGAGCGCCAGGCGCCCGATCACCGGCTCGATGCGGTTGACGGCGTCGACGAGCGGCACGGTCTCGAGGCGGACGAGGGCCTCGCGCTCCCTCGCCTGGGCGGCGAGGAGGTCGGAGAGGATCCCCTGTTCCTCTTCGAGCACCCTGCACAGCGTCTCGAGCTCGGGTTGCATCTATGCCCTCACATCCATCGCCGAGGGTCGCCTGAGCGCCTCGTACACCATCCGACCGATCCCCAGGCCCTCCCCGTTCAGCGCGGCCTGCTTCGTGTACTCCTGGTCCAGCAGGCCCTGGAAGACCTGCTCCCCCTGCCCCCCGTCGAAGAGCCCGCTCTTCGGCACCGCCTTGCGCATCTGCGTCAGCATCATCGAATAGAAGACCGCCTCGAAGTCGGCCGCCGCCTCGCGCAGCTTCCGGTCCTCGGTCTTCCCGTCCGCAATGCCGCGAAGGGAGTTCGCCGCGCGCTCCCCCTCCACCGCCACCGCGCTGGGAATCCTGTTCTCCATGGCTACTCCGACCTCACCGATCCGTTGATCATCCCCGCCCGGTCCATCTGCTTGAGGAGGCTGACGATGTCGCCCGTGCCGAACCCGACCGCCCCGAGGTTGTCGAGCACGTCGTTCAGGTAGACCGTGGAGTCCGTGTCCTTCGTGTCCTTGAGCGGTCTTGCGTTCGCGTTCACCGGCGGCGCGAAGTTCTTGAAGGGGATCGTGACGATGACGTTCCCGATCTGCGCCGTCCCGGGGTTCACCGTCACGTACCCGGTCACGGCGTAGGTGCCCGCCCTCTCGTTGATCACGACCGCCGCCTCCGGCTCCTCCGTCGAGCCAAGGAGGACCTCCTCCCGCAGCACGAGCGCGACGAACTCCTCCGCGCGGCCGCCGTAGCTCCTGGAGGGGACCGTGACCCGGACGCGCCCCGCGTCGAGGACCCTGGCGGCGGGCTCGTCCAGCGAGCCGGCGGCCTCGCCGAGACCGAGCGCCATGCCGTTGATCTGCTCCCCCACCTTGCTCGCCACGTTCCAGTCGGCCCGGTTCAGGATGAGCGTGAACGACTGGGTGGAGCCCAGCCGCTCGAAGATCGTGCTCGACGGCGCCTGCCGGACGAGGCCTCCCCGCGGGATCACGGCCGTCGTGGCGTTCCCCGCCGCTCCCCCGTCGATCTGCAGGGGCCCCTGCGCCGTCGCGTAGAACTCGTCCGTCTCGGTGATCGGGCGCGGCCCGTACAACTTCGTGATGAGCAGTTGCCCGCCCCGGAGCGACTTCGCGTCGGCGATCGACGCGATGTGGACGTCGATCTTGGTCCCGGGCTGCTGGAAGGCGGGGAGCTCCGCGCTCACGCTCACGATCGCCGCGTTCTTGTTCTGGAGGTCCTTCGGCGTGAGCTCGATCTTGTTGCGATACCGGAGCCACGCGGCCTCGAGCTTCTGCGAGAGCTCCTTCGGGGAGTCGCCCGTTCCGGGCAGGCCGACCACGAGGCCGATTCCCTCGATGAAGTACGAGTCGGCGCCCTGCACGCGGGCGATGTCCTTCACGCGGGACTTGGCGTTCCGGCGGTTGGGGGGCGGCTCCGCAGGGGCCTGGGCGAAGACGAAGCCCGAGAGCGCGAGGAGGAGAAGGAGGAGAACGCCGGGGGGGCGATTGGCCCCCCCGGCGGCATGTTCAGAACCCTGGGCCAGGGCATGTACCCGAAGGTCATTTTCCCTGGCCCTGGGGCTCCGGAGAGGGGTCGT
>CAZYRM010000274.1:0-7514 GCA_964649705.1 uncultured Planctomycetia bacterium | reverse complement strand
TGGACGAAGCCCAGCTTCCGGGCATGTCCGTTTCCCTGCATGGCATGGCAACGGGAGCCTACGTCTCGCTCCCCTGATCCGCGTGACTCGCTGCAGTTGCCGAGTTCCTGTCAGGACAACAACCCTGGCACGTCAAAGGACATCGGGTACTGACAGGAGTTCGCCCGCGGTGTGACCCGCACGACCCCCCAGTGCGGCGGCACCATGAGAATCGTCGGGCTTGTCCAGAAGCCCGAGGTCGTGAAGCGCATTCTGGACCACCTGCAGCTCTCTTCGTCCGAGCCGCCCGGGCGCTCTCCGCCCTCCCCCACCACGTCGAAGGAGCCGACACGCGAGCCGCTCTTCGACGACCTCCCGTGGGAGGAGCCGACGTTCGCGGCGGGCGAGGAGCCGACCTGCGAGGCGGACCGTCCTCCCGACGACGAGCCCATCGGGGGCGCCCGCTAAGCGGGCCGGCGCGTAGACACCCGACGGACGACGCATTCGACGAGGCGCGCGCGAGGCGCGCGAGGCGCGCGCGAGGCGGGGTGCCCGCGAAGCGGGCCGGAGATGCCCCGTCTCGCGAGCGCCCGTCGACGTCTGCCGATCGAGATCCTCGGCTCGACCCTTGCGGTCGACTGCCGCGACGGGTACGACCTGCCCTGTTCGCGGGTGGCGCGGTCGCCCGCCGCCCCGGCCCGCTCCGCGGGCGCCCCGCCCCCACCACGCCCTCCGGTAGCCTACCGGGACGAGGGGAGACGCTTCTCCCCTCCCCGCGGGCGTGGTGGGGGCCCTCCTGGGGCGGGAGATGCGGCCTTTCGGCGGTGGTCCCCGTCCCCCGGCCGTATCCAAATTCCTATTGGTGACTCTTGGAGTTCGTTTGGCGTCCGCTGTGCTACCTGGTGAGCGTGGTGTACCCCTTCACCTCGGCGTCAGGTAGATCGTCGCAGATCAGGTTCCCGTCGTTCGTCGAGAGACTCATCACTGCGAACCCCTTTCCTCCCGCGGCGACGACGAGCGTGTCGCCCCGGCGGAACCCCATCGCCCCAACCTTCATTTCCCCGGCGTCATACTGCCACGAACGGATAGCTTCATCTCGGACAGAATCTGGTCGGCGGCGGGGTCGGCCACCCCGGCAGCCTTCATGACCAACTTGACGTTGCTCCTCGATGAGTTGTAGTCAACGCAGCACTGGGCCACACCCTCCAGAGCGACGAGGATGCGACGGATGTCCTCCTCCTTCACCCGGAGTCCCGACAGGCGCTTTCTGATCTCGGCTGTATTCGACGCGCCTGCACCCTTCGCAGCGCGACCCTTCACCCCCTCCTCTTTGACTGCGACTTCCACCATGGACAAGAGTTCGTTGATCGATGCCTCTGGTACGCCCGCCTTTGCCATCCCTGGTTTTACGTTTGACTGGCTGGCATGGTGGTTCTCAGCGGCCCGAGCCAGATCCTCCAGCGCATCGAGGATGCCGGAAACAGCCTCTCCCTTTGCGCCACCCTTCGCGAGCGCCTTCGTGACCTCGTCCTTCTGCTGCTGCCCCAGGGTGCTGGCCCGGTTCACCGTCCCGGTGATCCGTCCGGGACCGGTGCCACCGAGGTCGATCGCCATCCCCGGGTCCTTGCCCTGAACGACGTTCGAGCTCACCGCAAATCGCACCCCCAGCTCCTCTCCCCCACCGGGCAAAGAAATCGGATAGGTCTTGTTGGACCGCGAGGAGTTGTGATTCTCCACTTTCGCCGCGCTGATCGGGCCGAGACGGAGCAGATACGCGCCTGGCGCGACACTCTCGAAAACGAATCCTCCGGTCGCGTCGGTCGTGGCGTGCTTGATTGCGCCGGGGATCTGCTCGAGCGAGATGTCAATCCCAGGAACCGGGTCGCCCGCGCAGACTGGCACGATGGAGGTCGCCAGAAGCAGCACGATCAGCAGCGGGGCGTGCAGCAGACTCGCCGATCTCGAACCCATGGAGATGCTCCTCTGTGGGTGGATGCGGCGGAGGCGCCTAATCGTAGGTGCACTGGGGAGCTGCGTCCAGGGAAACACCCGGGCTGAAGTGCTCTCGGGGCGACTTCGGAAGCTCCGGCCGCGGCGGTGTCATCGGCGGCGGGCGGAAGTCAACCGGCCGCGAACCGGCGGAAGAGAGAGAGGTTCCATCGTCGCCCGATGGAGGAACGGGATGCCGGCCTGGCTCACCTTCCAACGCGTTTCGCTCACCTACGAGTCGATGTCTCGCCCGCTGATCGAGGGCCTGTCCGTCGCGTTCCCGACCGGCTGGACGGGGATCGTCGGCGCGAACGGCGCGGGGAAGAGCACGATCCTGCGCCTTGCGACTGGAGAGCTGCATCCCGACGCGGGGCGGATCGGTTCGCCGGGGAACGCGATCTACTGCGCCCAGCGGACGGACGAGGCGCCTCCCGCGCTCGATGCGCTACTCCGCTCGGAGGAGCCTCACGCGCGTGCCCTGCAGGGGCGATTGCGCCTCTCCCCCGCCTGGGTCGACCGCTGGACGAGCCTGAGCCATGGGGAGCGCAAGCGCGCGCAGATCGCCGTTGCCCTGTGGCGAAGCCCCCTCGTCCTGGCCATCGACGAACCGACCAACGACATCGACGCGGAGGCGCGAGGGCTCCTCCTCGACGCGCTGCGCTCGTTTCCGGGCATCGGGCTTCTCGTGAGCCACGATCGGCCGTTTCTCTCGCGGCTGACACGAATGGAGTGGCTCATTCAGGCCGAGGGGTTGCGCGTCGAGGTTCCCGACAGATACGATGGGTCGTTGGAAATCGCGCCCTGAGTCTCGCTGCCGTCAAGTCAAGCCCCGCTGGGGCTGCCCCAGACCGTCGCGCCGGGCCGCGCCGCGATCGTGAGCGCGGTGGCCTCGCCGCCCGAGTTCGGGGCGGGGCGGAACGACGGGGAGGGCGCGATGGTGGCCTGGCCGGGCATGTGCGACTCCCGAGGCCGCGCGCGGGGCGCCCGCTTGCGGGCCGGCGGCGGACGAGATGGGCTCCTCGAGGCGTCCGTCGGTCCAGACGAGTACGCGGCGCTACCAGCATGACGGCGTCGGGGTCGAAGAGGGCCTTCTCGACGGCGTCGTTCCACGGGAAGACGCCGCCGCGGCTCTGGGCGACGAGGGAGGCATCGCCGGCGAAGGCGATGAGCGCCGTGGAGGTCTTGCCGCCGTACCTGAGGAGGTCCTCGTCGAGGCCGTGCGGCCTGTCGCCTCCGCCGAGGAGGCGCTCGATGGCGGGCCGAGGGGGCTCGGGGGCCGGCGGGGCGTGTCTCAGCGCATCGAGGACCTCTCGGGCCTCGGAGACGGCGCGCTCCCGCTCGGCGCGAGGCAGGCTCTCGGAGACGTCGATCAGGAGGATGAGGGCCTTCTCCTCCTGGAGGTCTCGTCGGACCTCGGGGAGGGCGAGCGCGAGGAGGCAGAGCAGGAGCACGGCCGATCGCAGGACCCACGACACGGCGCGGCGTCCCCACGAGGGGAGCGCTCGGCTCCAGGCCATGGCGAGCACGAGGAGGGACACAAGTACCCCGCGCGCGGGCCCGCGCTCATCGTGCGGTTCTTCAAGGAGCACTCCAAGGAGTGATCCGCGCGGCGATCAGGCCTATCGGGGCGAGGCGGAGAGCGCCTGCTTCATGAGGCGGAGGACGGCGAGCCGCGCCGCTGACTCCTCGCCGGGAGACGCCGCTGCGTCCTCCTCGGCCTGCGACAGCGCCTCCTCGAGGAAGGCAACCGCGGAGGCCGCCCCGCAGCGGGCCTTCAGGTCCGGGGTGAGAGACGACTCGAAGGCCGCCTGCGTGAGACCGAGCGGCTGCGCGGCGTCGAGCCACTCCATGAAGGCTCCCGCAATGCGCCCAAGCTCCACACCCCTCACCCGCGCGAGCGGTCGCCACGTCGCGCGGAGCTTCTCCGCGCCGGCGGAGGTCGTGGAGGCCGCGCGGAGCGTCGAGAGCCCGACCGCCAGGATGCCGTGGAACGAGCCCGGCGACTCCTTCGCGCACGCCGCCCACTCCTCCCGAGCGCGCTGGGCGTCGCCCAGGAACCACGCCGCGTATCCGAGGTAGAACCGCGTGAGGGAGCCCCCCGGGACGCCTGGGGAGAGGGAGGTCCGCAGGCACCTCTCCGCTTCGGCCCACTGCCCCGACCAAGCGTGGCAGAGCCCGAGCAGCCGCCATCCGGCGGACGAGTCGGCGTGGGCCTCGACGTGCGTCTCGAGCCGTGCGACCGCCTCCTCGATCCGCCCCAACAGGAAGAGCGACCTTCCGGCGAGGAGATCGAGGCCCTCTCCGCCCCCTTCCGCCGCGCGCAGGGCGGCCTCCGGCCTCCCCAGCGCAGCCTGGGCCCTGAGACGACCGACGCTGGCGCCGAAGTCGTCCGGGAGGTGAGTCAGCCTCATCCGGTAGAGCGTCGAGGCCAGGGAGAGTTGACCCTGGACCACGGCGGCTTCCGCCGCGTCGCCGTAGCCGTCGATCGTCGCCTGGGAGGGTCCCGCGGAAGAACGGGCCGCCGCGGCCAACCGTCGGATCAGCGCCGCGCGCGCCGCGTGGCCGCCACCGGAGGCACCCGCGTCCTCCTCCTCACGCGCGATCGCCTCGAGGAGGTCGTTCCACCACTCCCGCTGCATCGCCTCGCGGAGCGGCTCGCCGCACGCGTCGAGGAACTCCTCTTCGAGCGGCAACCCCCTTCGCTCGAACTCCATGGCGATGGCCGCGGCCTTCCACGCAACGTCGCAGGCCTCGGCGTAGGGCGCAATCGCTCCGGACGGCGCCCCCGCGGCGGGCGCGAGCAGGAACATCCTTACCCGGTTCGCGTCGACGAGGTCCGCGCGGACGACGAAGCGCGCCTCCTGGCGCCAGTCGCTCGCCTGGATCGCAGCGAGGCCCACGAGGCGGACCATGGCATGCGGGAGGAGGGGGGCGGCGTGGCGCTCGACGCCGAGTGCGAGGTCCGTCCCGACACGGTAGCGGGCCAGTCGGCCCGCCTCGTCGACGTCGAGCGAGGTCGCGTCCAGGACGCGGACGTCACACCCCCCCTCGCGCGCGACGTAGTCCTCCGGACGGAGGACCGTCTCGGACGGGCCATCGCCCAGCCGCCCCGCGAGGAGCGACGCGAGCAGGCCGGCCGCGCCCTCGGGCTCCGCCTCCGCGGCAGCGCGGAAGGCCGCAACGGCCCGATCCTGCTCCCCCTTCCAAGCAAGGGCGAGCCCCTCGTGGAGTCGGCCCGCGCCGCGGTAGCGCGTCTCGGGTGCCTCCGAGGCCGCGTGGAAGCACGTGATCGCGCGATCGAGGTCCCTCTCGCGCAGCGCGACCTGCCCGCGCATCCAGAGCGCATCGGGGTCCTGCGGGGACACGGCGAGGACCCATTCGAAGAACTCGCGCGACTTGTCGATCTGGCCCAGGTGGAAGCAGGAGACCCCGAGGTCGAACTTCGCCCGCGTCGCGCCGGGGTCCAACTCGGTCGCCTTGCGCAGCGCCTCGGCCCCCTCGGCGTACCGCTCCTGGGCGTTCAGGAGGTTTCCGAGGAGTCCCCACGCGCGGGCGTCCTCCGGTCGCGCCTGCACTACGGTCTCGAGGAGCCGGACGGCCCCCGCCGTGTCGCCATCCTGGGCCCGGCGGGCCGCGACGTCGACGAGCGTCTCCGCCTGCTGCGCCCAGGAGACGGAGACCATGACGAACAGGATGATCGCGCGCATGCCCCTCCTCGAGTGTGCACTCCACCTGCAACGAGAGGTGGCCTATTTCGACGGCTGGTCGAGGATGTTCCTCTCTCGCAGCCTCCGCAGGACGGTCCCCTCGGCCCGATCCAGATCGATGTGCGAAAGGCCGAGGCCGCTCAATGCACCCAGCGGGTCCATGATGGACGAAGCCAGCACCTGCTTCGCCTTCGACCCCTGCAGGGCCTTCTCGAACCGTTCCCGGCGCTTATCGGCCGGAAGCAGCGCGTCCTCGACGACCTGCAGCGGACTGGGCGTCACCGACATGAACACCCGGTAGGTGTACTTGTGCCGCAGGCCCACGCCCTGCGACTCAAAGAGGCCCGAGGGCAGCGTGTCGGAGGGCGCCTGGGTGGCTGTGGTAGACAACGGCTCGCGCGTGTCGTTGCCAAAGCGGTCGCGAAACCACGTGTTGACGGTTTTCGTGCCGGACGGTGAGACGAGGGGCCAGGGCTGATTCCCGCCTGCAGAGCCCTTCGTGTCCGAGCTGGAAGCGGCAATCGCCGCTCCTGTCGCAACCGGCGAGATGCCCTCGCCTGAGGACTGGAAGTCGATGGAAGAGAACTGGGGGCGGGACACGCCGTCCAGGTCCGGGGCCGATCCGGTCGAACAGGCGTCGATGGACGGCGAGGTGTTCCCAAGATGGAAGTCGCCACGAGGACTCGTAGGAAAGACGGGATCGACCCGCACGATTCCGGTCGACATGAAGTCGAGGCTCCGGAATTCGGAACAATAGGTGTCCGCCGACAAACTGGACGGATCGCACGCTTCGCCGAGGGGCGTGGACCCGAAGTCAGAGGAGGTCATGAAACTCACCGACTTCGAGTCCTCGAAGTACATGTAGAGGTACTTGGAGCCGATGCCGGCGGTCAATTTGGATGCTGTCACGCGAGTTCCATTCAGCATCCCGTCGGATCCCTCCGCCTCATCCTGCTCGAACACCGGCGGGTGGCCGAAGTCCTCCTCGTCCGCGGGGTCCAGGTCGTCCTCGACGATCGTTGTGCCCGTGACGTAGGGCTGGATCACGTGCCCGGCCGCCGAGCCCAAATCGAGGCCGCGCTCGGTCATGTACCCGTCCTCGGTGCGCTTCTCCGGCGGCTTCTTGGGGAGCGGCCACTGGAACCAGAGGCCGGACGTCATCCGGTGGTCAACGGAGCTGAAGACCGATGCCATGCCGAGACCGAGGTCGCCGGTCAACGGCTTCGAGCCGCTGCGATTCAGATACTGGGTGTGGGTGTCTCCCTCCAGGTTCTGCAAGGCACTGTGGTCCCCGCCGGCCGCGTACGGGGCGAGAGGGGGATCCCATGTCGAGTCGAAGAATCCCGGTGGAAGCACGATGAACGGCGAGTCGCCCGGGTCGGGCTGGCGGGTCGCCCCGGGATCCTGAGGCTGCGGCCCCTCAGGCAAGGGCGTGGGGTCGGGCTGCGTGGGCTGCTGCCCTGTGTTCGGATTCGGCGTCGGCTCGCACTCCTCCGCGCGCGCCGCGGAGGCCAGGGCGAGGCACAGGACGACGACCGCCAGGGCATTACGCATGGGGCTTCCCTCCGCGTCCGATGGAGAGGGAGGCTACCACGGGCCCCAGCCCCATGGAAACACCCCTCTTTCTGGCTCTTCCGGTTCTTGCGTAGACGCGTTCCCTGGGGTCTGTTCGACAGTCCGGAGCGGTCACCACTCCCAAGACTCCAGATCCCAGCGCGGGCGTTGCCCGCATCCCAAGGGCGAAGGATGTCCGTGCCGTGTATTCACCACAGAGCTACGGAGCCCACGGAGGTCGCCGTCGATGCTCCGATGGGGATGGACAACGCGGCGGCCGCTGCG
>CAZYRM010000273.1:0-7533 GCA_964649705.1 uncultured Planctomycetia bacterium | reverse complement strand
TGCTACCTCTCGGACGGGGCGTTCGAGGAGCAGCGCGGGCCGGACTGGGCGCCTCGGTGGTGGCGGAAGGAGGACAGCGGCCTCGTGGCGCCGATCCTGATCTGCAACGGGAGGCGGATCGACCAGCGGACGACGACCTCGCAGCAGGGCGGGACGAAGTGGCTGAAGCGCCACCTCGCGGTGAACGGCTTCGACCCGATCCAGTTGGACGGTCGTGACCCGGCGGCCTTCGCTTGGGCGATCTGGGAGATGGAGCGGAGGCTGCTCGACTCGCCGGACCGGTACCCCGTGAGGCTCCCGTACGGCCTTGCGGAGACGATCAAGGGGTTCGGGATCCACGGCGCGGGGACGAACGCGGCTCACAATGTGCCGCTGGGGCAGAAGGTGGACGAGGTCGTGATCGCCCGGTTCAACGAGGCGGCAAAGCGGCTCTGGGTCGCACCGTCGGAGCTGCGCACGGAGCTGTTCCAGAAGCACAAGGGCCGCCCGCGGGAGCGCGACCACGCGATGGCGAATCGCGATGTGAAGCTGAAGAAAGTCGTCACGCCGAACTTCCTTCCGGTGGGCGAGAAGGCCTCGGCGATGAACGCGGTCGACGCGATGTTCGTGGAGACGTGCCTGGCGAACCCGCACCTCAGGCCGCGGGTGGGGAACCCCGACGAGATGCGGTCGAACCGCCTGGAGCGGACGCTGGACGTGCTGAAACACCGGGTCACCTCGCCGGAGGGGGGCGTGGCGGAGGCGGTGGACGGGAAGGTGATCACGGCGCTGAACGAGGAGGCGGTGGCTTGCGCGGCGCTGGCGAACAAGGGCGGGATCAACCTCGTGCACACCTACGAGGCGTTCGGGACGAAGATGCACGGGGCGTTCCGCCAGGAGATCATCTTCGCGCACCACTGCTCCGAGTCCGGGCGGCCGCAGAGGTGGCTGTCGATCCCGCTCGTGCTGACGTCTCACACGTACGAGAACGGGAAGAACGAGCAGTCGCACCAGGACCCGAGCATGTGCGAGGCGCTCATGGGCGAGCCCGCGGGCGTGTCGCGGGTGGTGTTCCCCGCGGACGCGAACAGCGCGGCGGCGACGATGGAGGCCCTCTACCAGACGCAGGGGCAGTTCTGGACTGTGGTCGTGCCGAAGCGGGACGTGCCGGTCGCGTTCGACGGCCCGACGGCGAGGCGGCTGGTCCAGGAGGCGGCGGTGAAGGTGCTGGAGCACGGGACGCCGCGGATCCTCTTGACGGCGATTGGCGCGTACCAGCTCATCCAGGTGCTGAAGGCCTCGCAGCGGCTGGCGGAGCGCGGCGTCGGGCACCGCGTGATCTACCTGTTCGAGCCGCGGCGGTTCGCGGAGCCGAGGGACAGGGAAGAGCGGGAGCAGTGCGTGACGGACGCGGTGCGCGGGGAGTTCTATCCGCCGTCGGTGCAGCCCCGCCTCTACGTGACGCACACACGGGCGGGGCGGATCCAGGGGCTGCTTCAGGTGATCGACACGGGCCCGAAGACGCTGGCGCTGGGGTACCGGAACGAAGGGGGCACGCTGAACATCGACGGGATGCTCTGGGTGAACCACCAGTCCTGGGCGCACGTGCTGCACTACGGCGCGAAGCTATTGGGAACGCCGCGCGAGAAGCTGCTCTCCGCGGACGAGATGGCCGCGATCGACGGAGCGCGCTCCCCGAACGGCGTCATCTTCGCGTAGCCCGGCCGACGGGAGGCACGCAGGTCCCCTCCGGTTTCCGTCTCCCCTATCCGCAGCCCGTGCCCAGGTGCGCCAGGATGTTGACCCGGCGGGGTCCATCGGTCAGGATATCGCCGGGCGTGGGGAGGGGGATCAGGAGCTCCTTCCGGAATGCCGTCCATCCCCACCCCCCATGCGGCGTCCCCCTCAAGACCCGTCCCAAGCGGGTGGCTCGCGCCAGCAGTCGTCCTGGGCCTCCTCCTCGGCGCAACGGCCGTCCTTCATCGCGTGACCGCCCGGCTCGAGGCGCGCACGGTCGAGCAGCGTTTCACGGAGCTTGCCCGGGACCGCGTGGAAAACGTCGAGGGGCGCGTCGAGATCATCCGAGAGGACCTGCTCAGCGTCGCCGCGTTCTTCGACAGCAGCCGCAGCGTCGAGCGGGATGAGTTCAGGCTCTTCTGCCGTGGAATCCTCGAGCGGCATCGTGAACTCTTCGCCATCTCATGGAATCCGAGGGTGCGGGACGCCGAGCGGGGGGCGCTTGAGGACGACGTCCGGAAGGAAGGCATCGAGGGCTTCCAGATCACGGAGCTTGGCAGGGGACCCGGGCCCACCCCTGCCGGTCCCGCGCCCGAGCGGTTTCCGATCCTCTACCGCGAGCCTGACTCACGACCGCAAGACCTCGGGCTCGACCTCTTCACCGATCCCCTCGTGCGTGCCGCGATGGCGGAATCAACCGTCGCCGAGGCCCCCGTGCTCACGGCCCCCGCGACCATCCCTCCCGTGTTCGGCCCCGACACCGTCCTGCGGGTCGTGATGCCCGTGTTCGTCCACGATGCCCCTCCGCGCGGCGCTCCAAGGCGCGCCGAAGGGCTCCAGGGATTCATCATCGCCGTGGTCCATGCGGCACGGCTCCTGGAGGACGCCGTCTCTACGCTCGTCCCCGTCGGGATCCACCTGGAGATCAGGGACGTCACGCCTCCAGGCGACGGCGCGCTCGTGGCTCGGTTGAATTCGAGGCTGGGCGGAGCGGACCAGGCCCCCTCGGACTTCGTCCTCGCCAGGGACGACGCCCTCACGGCCGGCGGACGGACCTGGCGTGTTCACTCCGTCGCCGCGTCCGCGTTCGACTCGGGACAGGGGTCGTGGGGCTCCTGGGCGGTCCTCGTGGCCGGCGGGATCGTCTCGCTCGTCGTCGCCGGCTCCGTGCGCCGCGCGACCGGCCGGGCCCGGGAAGTGCAACGGCTCGTCGAACTGCGGACCGCGGAGCTCTCCCGGCTCACGACGATCCTGGACGCGACGCCGGACTTCGTCGGAATCGCAGGAGTCGACGGGAGGCGAATCTACCTCAACCCCGCCGGCTGCCGAATGCTCGGCCAGGAGCCAGGAGACCCGCGGCCCGGCACGGAGATCTCCAGCGTCTACCCTCCCTGGGCTCGCGAGATCGTCTTTCAGCAGGGCATCCCCACGGCGATCCGCGACGGCGTGTGGACGGGCGAGACCGCCCTCCAGCACTCGAGCGGGCAGGAGATTCCGGTCTCGCAGGTCATCCTCTCCCACCGCGGCCCCGACGGGCTGGTCAGCCACATCTCGACTGTCGCGAGGGACATGAGCGAGCGCAACCGTATCCAACAGGAGACGATCGCCCACTACAACCGCCGCCTGGAGGCGGCCGTGCTCGACCTCCGTCGTGCGCAGGACCTCGTCAGCACGCAGGAGCGCCTGCGGGCCCTTGGGCAGATGGCGAGCGGAATCGCGCACGACTTCAACAACGCGCTCTCTCCCGTTCTTGGCTTCGCCGAGGTCCTCCTTGCCGACCCGCGGGCGCTCGAAGACCGGGAGAGGGCGATCGGATATCTGCGAACGATCCAGACCTCGGCGCGCGACGCGGCGAGCGTGGTCCGTAGGCTGAAGGAGTTCTACCGCCAGCAGGAGGACGGGGAGCCGCGCGTCCCCCTCGATCTGAACGCGATCGTGAAGGAGACCATCGCGCTGACCCAGCCGAGATGGAAGGACCAGGCGCTTCGCGCCGGGGCGCGCATCGAGATGCGCCACGAGGCCGGTGAGGTGCCGCCGGTCCTCGGGACCGAGGCGGAGCTCCGCGAGGCGCTGACGAACCTCGTCTTCAATGCGGTCGACGCGATGCCGACCGGAGGCGTGATCACGCTCTCGACCTCCCGCGACGGGGACGCCGGCGTGCTCGCCGTGAGTGACACCGGCGCGGGCATGACCGAGGAGGTCAGGCAGCGGTGCCTGGAGCCGTTCTTCACGACGAAGGGTCAGGCGGGGACGGGGATGGGGCTGGCGATGGTGTTCGGGATCGTGCACCGCCACGAGGGGACGCTCGACGTCCAATCAGCGACGGGGGCGGGCACGACGATCCGCCTCCGCTTCCCGGCGGCCCCGACGGTCCAGGCGGAGCGGCGCGAGAAGACCACGCGGTTCAGGAAGCGGCGTCTCCTCCGGGTCCTGGTCGTGGACGATGAGCCGATGATCCGCGAGGTCGTGAAGAGCTACCTCGAGCTGGACGGGCACACCGTGGAGACCGCCTGCGACGGCCAGGAGGCCCTGGAGCGCTTCCTCGGCGGGGCGTGGGACCTCGTGCTGACGGACGCGGCCATGCCCCGCATGAATGGAGACGAGCTCGCCGAGCGGGTGAAGCAGGCGCGGGCGGAGGTGCCGGTGATCCAGCTCACCGGCTTCGGCGCTCCGGGGGCCGGCCGCGAGCACCAGAATCCCCACGTCGACCTCTACCTTGCGAAGCCGGTCACGCTCGAGGACCTTCGTCTCGCGATGCGGCGAGTCGTGGGGCCGTAGTGCCATGTCGGGCCTGACAGAACAGTAGGGGCTCGCCGCGCCCGACGCCCATCAGGGCGCTTCCGTGCTTTCAGTCGGCCACCAGGCACCTTCTGTATGCAGATCCATGTGCCTCCCGCGTCGAGATCCCAGTGGAGCCGCTCCAGCCGTTCGGGCCAGCCTGCGCGCCACCCCCCTCGCCGAGGTAAGGCGGACCCGCCGACTCCTGCCCTCCCACATCCGGTCGGTCAAGGGGTTCGGCGAGCCTCATGACCGGCCGCAAAGAGGGGGCCGAAGGCCGGGACTTGTCCCGAAACGGAATCTGGCTAGAATGATGGCCAGAAGGAGACGACCCATGGCGAGACAATACTCCATCGCAGAGGCGCGTGACCGCTTTCCCGCCATCGTCCGTGACGCTGAGAAGGGCGCGCCCATCCAGATCACTCGGCACGGCCGCCCGGTCGCTGTCATCGTGTCTGTGACGCGGTACGAACGGCTCAAGAGCCGTCGGCCGGACTTTTGGGCCACGCTCCAGCGGTTTCGAGCGTCCCACGACCTCCGCGCGCTGGACATCGACTCGGTGTTCGCGAATGTCCGCGATCGCTCGGGCGGTCGGGAGGTCCGCTGGTGACGCTCCGGTACCTCCTCGACACCAACGCGCTGTCCGAGCCTGTTTGCCCCCGTCCCCACCCCTGCTTCATGCGGAAGATCCATGCCCGTTGGGACAGGATTGCGCTCCCGTCCACGGTGTGGCACGAGGCGCTGTTCGGGCTTCACCGCATGCCTGCGGGGCGGCGGCGCGAGGAAGTTGAGGAGTACCTCTTCCACGTCGCCCTCGTCTCGTTTCCCATCCTGCCATACGACGCTGCCGGGGCGGAGTGGCACGCGATGCAGCGCGCGAGACTGGAGTCGAGGGGGCGAGCCGTGCCCTTCGCCGACGCCCAAGTCGCCGCCGTGGCCAAGGTGAACGGGCTGGCGATCGTGACGCGGGACGCAAGGGACTTCGCCGGATTCGACGACGTCGAAGTCGAGAACTGGTGGAGGTAGCGAGGGCCGAGCGAGGCCGACCTGCCTACTCCCAGGGTGGCATGAGATCGGGCCCTCCGCAGAACACAATCCCAGCGACTACGCCGCGCCACGGGACGCTGTAGGCGACTCGGTGATGCGGGCGTTCCCAGGGGACCGATGGCGCATCCATCAGGCCACCGGCGGTCGGTGGAGGTCCGAGTAGGGGTAGAGGCCCTTGGCCTGGAGGCGCTCGATCAACTCCTGAGATCCCTCCCTCCGTGCGAACTCCATCTCGGAGCGATGCACCTCGAGGAGCAGCAGGAGCCCGAACCTCCCGGCGTCGTCGTCCCGCATCGATGCGTAGCTGTCGAATACGAGGCACTTCCCGCCGATTCCCTCCATGTCGGACGGGAACTCGCAAGTCTCCCCCGGGTTCAGCATCGCCTGCTGGGCGTAGCGGGCGATGGCGTAAAGGATGCGACTCATCGTCGAGTGCGCCCGGCCGAAGAGTGTGGATTCGTTGTGCGCATCTTCGAGAGACAAGGCGGCACGCGTGAACATCACGAGCTCGTAGCAGTCGAACGCCCTGCTCTTTGGACCGCGACGCGGCATCTCGCAGAGTTCCTTGGTGGCGATGGCCGTTCCAGGCACGGCCTGGGGGTAGTAATAGAGATCCAGCGGCCCGCCGACCTCGAAGGGGACGATGGCGTGCATGACCGTGTCGTGCTCGGTCCCCAGCTTCGACGCCAACAGTGCAGACTTTCGCTTGTACCAGCGCTCCGCGGCCTCGGGATCCACCTCCTCTTCGTGCCGCTCAGGCGGGTCGTCTCCGCCACCGAAAACCCTCTTCAGCCACCCCAAGGTCTCTCACCTCCTGGATCGGACGCCAGGGGACCCCTCTCTACGTGGCGGGTGGACCCCCTGGCGGGCCGCCCCCCAGATCCTCGATGACCACCTTCCCCGTCGCGGGGTCGATCCGGATCGCCGCTTCGCCTTTCGCGAGGCGCACGACGTCCAGGCCGATCAGCTCCCGCCGCCACCCCGCGAGCAGGCTCGCCGACGACTCGACGCCCGCTCGCACGTCGCGGACGAGCAACGGCAGGTCGCCGCCGGGGCACAGGAGGTAGGGGGCCATCGAGAGCTCCTCCGCCCTGGCCCGGATGAAGGCGTCGAGGAGCGTCGTGATCCCCGGGGCGATCGCCTCGCCCTCGGGCGCCGCGACCAGCGCGGAGAGCGACTCCTCCGTCGCCGCGGCCCCGCGGCGGACCGCGTTCACGATCGCATCCCCGCTCGTCGTCAGCGTCTGGGGGTGGATCATCCGGATGTCCCGAAGCTCCCCCACGCGGGAAGGGGCCCTGCGCGCGATCGCCGCGATCACGTCGTCCTGGAGCAGGAATCGCGGCGGCACGTCCCGCTTCCTGGCCGAGAGCTCCCTCCAGGCGCACACCTCCCGCGCGATCGCGATCTGCCGCGGCGTCAGCCCGAACAGGCCCCGCGCGTCGCGCCAGCACTCGTTTGCGTCGCGCTCGACGAACCGCTCCGCCGCGTAGCGCCGCCGCATCTCCTCCGCCAGCCACTCGACCCGCCCCAGGCCCGCCAGCTTCGCGACGAGCGCCTCGTGGATGGGGAACAGGTAGCGGACGTCGTCCAGGGCGTACTCGATCTGCTCCTGGCGTAGAGGGCGCTGGCTCCAGTCGATGAGCGTCTCCGCCTTCGCGAGCGCCGTCCCCGTCACGGACTCGACGAGCGCGCCGAACCCGATCTGCGGACCGAACCCCGCCATCGCCGCGGCGACCTGCGTGTCGAAGATCGTCGCGGGGACCCTGCCCGTGCTGCGGAGGAGCAGCTCCACGTCGTACGCTCCCGCGTGCAGGACGATCGTGCGCGACGGATCCGCCAGCAGGTCCATCAGCGGGGCCAGGTCAATGCGCGCGTGGACGTCCACGGCCGCGAGGATCGACGGGGACCCGACCTGGAGGAGGTCGAAGCGGGCGTAGTACCGCTTCTCCGTGGCGAACTCCGTGTCGAGGGCGACGATCGGGCTCGCGGCGA
>CAZYRM010000272.1:0-7554 GCA_964649705.1 uncultured Planctomycetia bacterium | reverse complement strand
TGCGCTTGTTCGTCCAGTCCTTCGGGAGGTCGGCGAGGGCCTTCTTGAAGACCTTCTCCTGGGCCTCCATCCGTCGCTTCTTCCGCTCCTCGGGGGTCTCGTCCTTGCCGCCAATCTTGAGGCTGGCGCCGGTGTCGATCTCCTCTCCCTGGAGGGAGGCGTCGCGCTCGATCACGCGGAAGGACTTGAAGGCGGCGAGGTAGACGGGCTTGAGCTTGTCGAACTTCTCCTCGAGCGAGTCCCCCTCGATGGCGAGGTCGCCGAACGGGGCGTGGAAGATCCAGCAGATGAACCGTTTCTTGCCGGTCATGGCGAGCTTCTCGACCTTGACCTCGATCATGGTGACGGCCGTGCCGCCGACCTTGCCGTTCTCCTCGGCGCTGACGAAGAAGCCGCCCTCGGAGAAGTTCCGCTTGAGGTAGTCCTTGTAGTCGAGGTAGGGGGCGTCGAGGCTGATGGAGCCGCCCTCCGCGGGCTTCGCGGCCTCGCCGCCCTCGGAGGCGGCCTCGCCGCCGCCCGCCTTCTCGAAGAGGATGACGCGGAGGAGCGGGGTGTGGGAGAAGCCCTCCTTGCCCTCGTACTCCCGGTCGCACTGCCACTTCGCGCAGATCCACTTCTCTTCTACTTTAATGGGGATCTGTGCCCAGCCCGAGGGCGGTTTGACCTGGAAGCCGTTCTTCTTGTCGACGTGGGTCCCCTGCGCGCACGCGGAGGCCTGGAGCGCGGCCCACACGAGCGAACACAGGATGACGATCGCCAGAAGCCGTCCCATGGAGTCCTCCCTGCCTGAAGAGACGGCCTATTGGAGACCCGCCGCGCCCGGATGTCAAGGCCGCGCCAGTGCGCACCGCGAGCGGAGTTGCGAGCTCCTGACTGTCCGTCCGGTGTCCCCTGCGGTCGTCCGCCCGGCCCGACGCAAGTCCTGTCCCCATACCCCAAACCAACCCGGGACGAATCCCGCAAGCCTCCCGTGATCCTCCTCGTCTCGGACAAGTGGACCCGCGCGAACGAGGAACGGGCCTGCAGGGCCAGCATCAACTCCGTCTTCCTCAAGTCGACGCTCGACAGCGAGTCCCTTCGCAGCGAGGTGGATCGCCTCCTGGCGCGCAGCCTGTCGTAGCGGGGCGAGCCTACGGAAGCGCGGGGCCTTCTGCCGGCCCGCCTTCAGGCGGACGGGCGTCCGGGGAGCCTTGCGCTGGAAGCGACGGCGTCATCAGGTCGTTGAGTTGGCGCACCGCCGCGCGCACGCGGCCCGTGTGACGAGAGCGCCACTTGCCGAGGGCCCGCACGTGGGCCTCGTTCAGGAGGATGACGGCGACGGTCGCATCGCCCAGGGGCAGGTCGAGGACGGCGAACATCTTCACGCGGACAGGCTGGTCCATGCGCGGTGCGCCGGGGTATCCCCACCGCACCGCGCCGCCGCGCAGGGGGACCTCAATCCAGCCGCGTTCCCGCACCAGACCAACCGCCTTGCGAACGGCGACGAGGCCGAGGGGGACGAATACGATGGCGCAGCACGTCAGGCTCTCGACATCGCGCCGCCGAGACGTGGCCTCCAGCAGGATGAGCGGCACGGCGGACAGGACCGCCACGAGGCTCCAGAACGCGACCTCCTCCCATCGGTTGACGGTGAGCAGGTAGCGATCCGATTCCTCGTTCCAGACGATCACGCGCCACACCTCTTTGCCGCCGCACGGCTGGCGCGAAGCGACGAGCACGCCGATCGGGGAGTCGTCACGCCGTCGCGAAGGCCTGATCGGCTCGGGCCTGGGTGCGGCGCGCCTTGTCGTACTGCCACCCGAACCAGCCGAAGCTCGCGATCGCGGTCAGGGCCGCCAGGAAGTTCAGGTCCTTCTTGAGGCAGGTGTCGTACAGGCCGTGGAGGAGCATCACGACCCAGAGCGTACGGAGGATCGCCATGGCCCAGTCCGTCCAATCCATGTCCCCCTGGTAGAGGTCCTGGTCGTTCCACACGATGAGCGCCGCCGCGCCCGACCATACGGCGTGGATCGAGATGCACGAGATGAACCGGACCCAGTAGATCCCGCCGGTGGAGATGCCGTTGTAGAAGGCCGAGCTGTAGTGGATCGCCTCCGCAATCCCGAATCCGGCTCCGCTCATGAGCCCCCAGAGGACCGCTCCGCGCCAGTCGAGGGCCATCCCCCGCCGGTTGACGCGGAAGTGGTTGATCACCGGCGCCGACTTGGTCAGCTCCTCGCACAGCCCCACGCCCATCGTGAAGCCGAAGAGGCTCACGAGGAACCCGTTGCTCTCGTCGAGCGCGCAGTTGTAGGACCAGCCGATGAACTTCGCGATGTAGAAGAAGATCATGAGGAGGCCGCGCCCGACGATCAGCCTCCCCTGCGTGTAGGACGCGAACCACTGGAACGCGAGGAGCAGGACGATCCCGACCGTCCCCGTGACCGCGGCCACGATCGGAAGGCTGTGCCCGGAGGCCTGGCCCCGGGGGAACGCCAGTCGGAAGTAGCCGAAGAAGAGGCCCGCCGCGAGGAGCGCGAAGAACCAGTGCTTCGCCGAGTCGCGCGACAGGTAGGCACCCTCGATCCGCCGCCCGGGCAGGCCGAGGAGCAGCTTGTCGAGCACCTCGGCCGGCGAGTCGTCCTGCGCGACCTGGACCTTCTCGAAGACCTCGGGGTGCTTATCGAAGGTCCGCTCCAGCCGCGCCCCGGTGTCGTCCTGTCGCCCGATGAAGGAGAAGAGGAGCGGCACGAGCGTCGCGACAAACGCCCACTGGAGCGCGACCCGCCAGGTCTCGGTCGGCTTCGGAGCGGGCCTCTTCGGCGACTGCGGGCGGATGGGCGAGAAGGGGGCGGGATCGGCGGGCGCGACTTGCGACGGCGCTGGGACGGCCGCGGGGAAGCGGACGGCGCCGCCGCACCTCTTGCACTTGAGCGTCTTGCCGGCGTAGTTCGCGGGCGCGACCAGCCTCGCCCCGCACCCGGCGCATGCGGCTCGGACGTCCGAGTCGGCGCGCTTCGGGACCTCGGTGGTCGAGGCGCCGCAGAACGGACACTGCCCCGGAGGGTCGGATGGGTCGAGCTCCGTCGAGCAGCGGGGACAGGTCTTGGCTGCCATGCCACTCTCCCTGGGGATGTCGATTCTACGCCGGAGCCCCCCACCGAGCGCAATGCGACTCAGTGCGCGGTGGCGAGAATAGTGATTCCATGCGCGACGGCAGTGCGCACAGGAACCGGCTTGACGGCCCGGCGGGACAGGCTTAGGGTACGTTAGACAGTGGAGGTACCACGTGTCCCCGCTCGCCGACGATGACGCCCTCCAGCCGCCCAAGGAACGCCTCCTCAACTCCAGGGCGATCGACGACGACGAACCCCTGCCCGCGCCGGGCCTCCTGCAGGGTCCCCTCGCCCCCGGGATGCGCCTCGGCGGGTACGAGCTGCTCGACGAGGCCGGGGCCGGCGGGTTCTCCGTCGTGTGGCGGGCGCGGGCCGTCGACTCGGGCGAGATCGTCGCGCTCAAGCTGCCCCGTGTGCCGGAGTTCATCGCCCACCTGCGGCGGGAGGCGCTGATCGCGTCGCGCATCCAGAACCCTCAAGTCGCCAACGTGCGCGAGGTCCGGCTGGACCACGACCCGCCCTTCCTCGTCATGCCGTACGTCGCCGGGGCGAACCTCGCGCTCCACGACGAGCCCCCGCCGCCCACCCGGATCCTCGCGGCATTCCGGATCTTCAGGCGGATCGTCGACGTCGTCACCGGCCTTCACGATGCCGGGGTCGTCCATGGTGACCTCAAGCCGGGCAACATCCGCTTCGACGACCGGGGCACTTGCTACCTGCTCGACCTCGGGCTCGCCCGCCTCCAGGTGACCGCCCGACAGCAGTCGAGCCTGCGCGCGTCCGTGGTCAGCGTCACCGGAGAGAAGATCGGCGGGACGCTCGACTACATGGCGCCCGAGGTGGTCGCCGGCGAGAAGCCCACGACCGCCTCCGACGTCTACGCCCTCGGGGTCATCCTGCACCACCTCCTGTGCGGGAAGCCGCCCGCGTTCGGGGTGAGCCCGCGGGAGCTGAACCGGTACCTGCCGCCGGGGACCTCCGAATTCCTGCGGCAGATGCTCCACCCCGCTCCCACGCTGAGGATCTACGGGGCCGGCGCCCTGCTGGACGACGTGGACCGCTTCATCTACCTCGAGGAGCGCTGCCTCCGGCGACGGAACGGTCACGAGCGCAGGCTCGTCTTCGCCGAGCGGATGCGGACGCTCGCACGCGGGATCAAGTGGGTCGGCCTCGCGCTCCTGATGCTCCTCGCGGGCGTCGCCGTCGCCCTGACGTACGCGACGGTCGTCACGCGGGCCGACTATGAGAAGGGTCGCTACACCCTGGTGATCATCCCTGTGTACCTGTTCGGCGTCCTTACGGCCGTGCTCGGCGTCACGACCATCAACGCTTGGCTGGCCGGCATCCCCGAGAAGACCTACAAGAACCGCAAGGGGCATGCGCTGTGGAACTTCATGATGCAGTGAGCGAGGCGCCGGTGCTGCCGGGCCTCCTCCTGGAGGAGCGGGTCGCCCGCACCAACCTCAGCGAGGTGTGGAGGGGGACCAGCCGCGACAACGGGCGCATGGTCGCCGTGAAGATCCCGCTGTCTCCCGACGGCGCGGAGGCGCTCCGTCTGGAGGCCGACACGGTGCACGCCCTCCAGGTCGCCGGCGTGGCCTGCATCGTCCCGGCGCGCTTCGTCGCCGACCCTCAGCCCCACCTGGTCCTGCCGTGGATGGGAGGCCGCACGTTTCGAGACGTCCTCGCCGAGATCCGCGGGGGCGACGACCGCTCGCGCGCGATGCGGCTCTACCTCAAGGTTCTCGCGACGGTCGCGGAGGTCGACGGGGAAGGGTTCCTCCACGGCGACCTGAAGCCGGAGAACATCCTCATCGACGATCGGGACGAACCCTGGCTGGCGGACTTCGGCATGGCCCGGACGATCCGCAAGGCGCGGCTGGACAGCCACGTCAGCCGCTCACTGTCGATGGGGGACGGCGAGTGGGGCGGGACGCTGCACTACCTCCCGCCCGAGGGGCTCCACGGCGAGCCGCCGGCGCGCTCCTGGGACGTCTACGCGATGGGCGTCATCCTCCACGAGGTCCTCATGGGGACGCGCCCGGACCGCGCGGCGACGCCCGAGAGCCTGCGCGCGGTCCTCCCCGAGCGGGTCGTCGAGGTCCTCCTGCGCGCGCTCGCGTACTCGCCCGAGGACCGACTCCCCTCCGCGCGCGTCCTCTTGCGCCAATTGCAGGAGGTCCGCTCGGAGCTGACGGCCACGGGGCCGGCCCGCTGGGGCATGAGGGGGATGCGCGTCGGCGTGGTGGCCCTGGCGGCCTTCTTCGTGGCGCTGCGCTACGCGGCGGTCATCGCGCTGCTGGGGGGGTACGTCGTCGTGGGCGTGTTGGGATTTTGGAAGAACCCCGCCTGGCTGTTGATCTACATCCCCGTCGTCGCCTTCCACGGCTACATCCGATGGGAGGGTCCGGAGACCCGCGAGGAGGCCGCGCTCCGCAAGCAGGGAGCGGTGGTCCAGGACCGGTAGGTCGGGGGCAGGGTCACATCAGGACGAGGATGATGCCGATCAGGGCGGCGCCGACGACCACGGTGGCCACGGCGGCCATCGAGCCGTAGGCCCACCCAAGCCCGGCCGCGAGCCCCAGGACCAGGACGCCGATTCCGCCGAAGATGACCCAGAAGAGCGGCTCCGGGCCCCCCTTCACCGGGACGGCCTTCCCGCATGACGGGCAGTTCGCCAGCCCGCCCCGGAGCGACGAAGGCGCCGGGAAGATGAACCCGCACGGGCAGTCCACCTGGACCATGCGCCATGGTGGGGGAGGCTCGGCGTCGTTCGGCGTCAATTCTGGCGTCCCTCGATCGCACACAGCAGGATCCCGCCCGCCAGCACGAGGCGGGGATCGACGACATCCCGGGCCCCCGGAGCGATCGTCACCGTGAGCTTCAGGACGAACGGATTGAAGTTCTGCTCGTAGCTCGCGAGCCGCCGCCCGTCGACGGAGAGATCGTAGCTCTGGGGGATCAGGTTCGTCAGGAACCTCCGGAGCAGGGCCATCGTCGTGCTGTCCTCTTTCAGGCTCGCGATGGGGCGGTCGACCGGGTCCAGGAACTCCCAACTGTCGCGGATCAGCGAGGCCCACCCCTTGCGCCTCAGCGCCCCGATCTTCCGTCCGGTCTCCGAGTCCACCACGTCGTACGCCGCGCTGAAGTCCACGATCTGCCGCGCCTTGATCACGAGGCGCTCCTGGGACTTCGACTCGTCGGAGAAGATGCGGATGTCCTCCTTCAGCTTGAACGCCTTCTGCTGGCAGAAGAGGGTCAGCCTCTCCTGCGCGTCATAGACGTGGAACTTCTGTCCGAGGAACGAGAAGACCTTGCGGCGGATCATGTACTGGTCCGCTTCGAAGGGATTGTCCATCGGTCAACCTCCAGGACGGGTGCCTTCGGGGCGCGCGGTGGGCACAGCCCCACGCCCGGTGACGCCCCGAGCCGACTCCATCGGCGCCACAGGGATAGCGCGCCCGCCCCCCGAGTTCAAGGGACTTCGGATGCTTGCAATCGCCCTGTCGCCGATCCAGAGTGCGGACATGCGGTGGTTCGCGCTCCACGTCGGCGTCCGCGAGGCGGAGGCCGAGCTCGCCCAGCTCCTGCTCCACGAGCACGGCTCGACGGGGATCGAGTGCCGCGACGGCCCGCTCCTCGTCGCGTGGTTCCGCGGGCGCGACGACGCCGAGCGGGCCCGCGCGGACGTGTGCGCGAGGTTCCCTGGGGCTAGGACTCGCCTTGCTTCGGCCCCGGATCGCGATTGGGCGAGGGAATGGCGACGGCGCGTGCGCGCTCTCCGCGTCGGGCGCCTCTGGGTCGGCCCGCCGTGGCTTCGAGGGAAGGCGCCGCGCGGGGCGATTGCCCTCGTCATCGAGCCCGGAATGGCCTTCGGGACAGGTGACCACCCGACGACGGCGCTCTGCCTGGCCGCCGTCGACGCCTTCTGCGCGGAGCACGAGGGGGCAAGCGTCCTGGACGTCGGCACGGGGAGCGGACTGCTCGCCCTCGCGGCGCGCGCCCTCGGGGCTTCCCGCGTGATCGGCATCGACACCGACCCCGTCGCCGTGTCGACCGCCCGCGCCAACGCGAGGGCGAATCGCCTCAGCGGCGTCCGCTTCTCCGCGACGCCGATCGAGCGCGTCCGCGGCGTGTTCGACCTGGTTGTCGCCAACCTGACGGGACCGACGCTCCTGCCGCTGGCCCCGCTCCTGCGCACGCGGACCCGCTCCCGCCTCGTGCTCTGCGGGATCCGAGCGAACGAAGCACGCCAGGTCGAGGCCGCCTACGCCGCGCTCGGCCTTGCCCCCCTGCGCCGCGCCTCGCGCCGCGGCTGGGTGCGGCTGACGTTCTCGTACCAACACCGCCCCGCCGATCCGTGATCAGCGCCGCCTCATTCCCACAACGCTCAATCACGAGAGGATCGGTGGCGGTGGCGTGCTCGTAATCGGGCTCGAAATCGTTCTCGTGCTCGTTC
>CAZYRM010000271.1:0-7559 GCA_964649705.1 uncultured Planctomycetia bacterium | reverse complement strand
TCGGGACGTACAGTCTCTGGGAAGGGATCGACGTCCCGGGCGAGGCGCTCGACGGCCTGGTGATCCTGAAGCTGCCGTTCGACCCGCCGGACGACCCCGTGATCGAGGCGCGCCGCGAGGCGGTCGACGCCCGGGGCCTGAGCGGGATGCACTACTACTACTATCCGCTCGCGATCCTGCGCCTTCGCCAGGGGTTCGGCCGTCTGATCCGCAGCTCGACCGACCGCGGCGTGTGCGTCGTGATGGACCGGAGGCTCGCGCAGAGCTCCAACCGATACTCGCTCCAGTTCCGGAATTCGCTGCCGACGGGCGTCCGGTTCCGCAGCGTCTCGACCGAGGAGGCCGTGAGCCTGATCCGCAAGTTCGTGCAGGGAGATGTCTCATGAGGACCCTGATCGTCGTCCTGCTCCTCGTGTCGTCGGCCGCGGCGGAGAAGCTCCGCATCGCCGTGTTCGGCGACCGCACCGGGGGCGCGGACCAGGTCGTGTTCGAGCGGATGGTGGCCTCCGCGGACCGGATGAAGCCGGACCTGCTGCTCAACTGCGGCGACAACGTGGAGGGGTACACGTCGGACCTCGACGAGCTGCGCGCGCAGTGGAAGCAGGTCAAGGACACCTACGCGAAGCTCTCCTGCCCCGTGTACATCTGCCCGGGCAACCACGACATCTGGGACGACGCGAGCGACAAGGTCTTCCGCGAGGAGACGGGCCGCGATCCGAACTACTCGTTCGACGTCGGCGAGGTGCACTTCACGGTGTTCGACAACAGCCGGCCGGAGGAGTTCGGCCAGTTCCCGAAGGAGCAGGTGGAGTGGCTCCGCGCCGACCTGGCGAAGGCGGCCTCGGCGCGGCACCGCTTCGTGTTCATGCACAAGCCGTTCTGGTACGCGTGCCTGGAGAAGCAGCAGGAGGACAAGCTCCACCAGGTCCTCGTGGAGGGCAAGGCGACGCGCATCTTCACGGGGCACTACCACGGGTTCTGCTACCGGGAGATCGACGGCCTTCCCTACCACCTGTGCGGATCGGTCGGCGGCGGAAACTCGAGGGTCGAGGCGAAGGGGGACTTCTACGGCTTCCTGTGGGTGACCGTGGACGGCGACCGCGTGGACGTGGCGATCCTGGGGCCGGACGGTGTGATGCCGCAGGACCTGATCACCTTCGAGCAGCGCGAGGAGGTGAAGCAGATCGAGCGCGACACGATCACGATGAAGCCCGTGGACCTGCCCGACGGCGCGACGGAGGTGACGGTCTCGGTGTCGTTCGGCGCCCCCGCGCAGGGGCACTCGTCGGGAGAGGCCCGGTGGGACGTGGAAGGGACGGGCTGGACAGCGGACCCGCCGTCGGCGCCTCCGGTCGTCATGCGCTCCGAGGACCTCGCGAGCGCGAGTGCGGTCGTTTTCAAGCTGAAGCTGGAGGAGGGGCGCCAGCCGTTCCCGCTGCCGACCCTGCGGATGACGTACTCCTACCGTGGCACCATGGAGGTCCCGGTCGAGGCGCAGCTCGTGGTGCGCCGCGTCGCGGGGGCGAAGCGGGTGGAGGCGGCGCCGGTCATCGACGGCGTGCTCGACGACGCCTGCTGGACGGACGAAGTGAAGCTGGGTGAGTTCTCCTCGCCGAACGGCTGGAAGGCGGCGATCGGGACGACGGTGGCCTGGGTCGTGCGGGACGCGGAGCGGCTCTACATCGCCGCGCGGTGCGAAGACCCGGAGCCGAAGCGGATCCGAGCCCTCTGCAAGCAGCGCGACTCGTTCGCGGTGATCACGGACGATGCGCTGCTGATCGGCATCGACCCGACGAACGAGCGGAAGTGGGCCTACCAGGCGATGGTGAACGCGGCGGGGACGGTCTTCGACGCGAAGACGACGTTCCCGGCGACGGGCCAATTCCGCGATCCCCGCTGGAACGCGCCGTGGGAGGCGAAGGCGGGGCGCACGGAGACGGGCTGGACGCTGGAGCTCTCGGTGCCGATCGAGGCGTTGGGCTCGCCGGCCGACTCGGGGACGACGTGGGCCTTCAACCTGGGCCGCTACTGCCCTCGCGTGAAGGGCGGCGTCGCCTGGCAACCCGCCCCCTCGGCGCACCCTCGCGCCTACGGGACGCTCGTGCTGCAGTAGGAGCGCTGCCCCGTCGTCACGGCTCCAGCGCGAATTCGACCTCGACCTGGACCGCGCGACGGACAATTGGCGTCGGCGCCCCGGCGCCGCCGGCGCCGCCACGCTGCGCGCCGTAGATGAGGCGCAGGTAGGCCGCCGCGTCGTTGCCCGAGGCGTCGGACGGCGGTCCCTCGGAGACCGTCGCGCGGAGCACGCCGCCGAGCTTCCTGCCCAGCTTCGCGGCGAGCGCCTCGGCACGCGCCCGCGCGTCTTCGACCGCCTTGCCGTACGCCTCGGCGCGCAAAGCCGCGTCGTCATCGACGTGGAAGGCCACCTGCGGGCTCGAAGGCCCGAGCCCCTCCATCGAGACGCCGTACATCGCGTACACCTGCCGAGCGTCGACCGCGGCGTTGTCCGCTCCCGCCTCCGTTACCTTGTCCAGCACCGCCGCGAGCTTCTCCAGCTCCGTCAGCGGCACCGCCCCGGCCGTCCAGGGAACCCGCACGTCGATCGGAATCGCGACCGTGACCATCGGCGACGCCTCCTCCCCGCCGCGCCCGCGCATCATCGCCTGCATCGCCGCCTGTGCGTCCCCCTGCGCCGTCGCGATGCTGGGCGGGTTCACCGTGACGTCGCTGTCCGTCGTTCCCGCCTCCTTGAGCGCCGCGAGCATCTTGTCCAGCTTCTCGCGGCACTTCACGATCGCGTCCTTCGCCTCCTCCGCCTGCCCCGAGACGCGGAACGAGACCCGCGCGAAGGCCGGCTCCTTCGACACGGAGGCCTCTCCCGTCACCGTGAGCCCGGGCGGGGTCCCCTGGGCGAGCGCGAGGGCCGGGATCAGGCACAGAAGGTACGTCCGCATGCTCTCCTCCTACTGTTTCCAGGGGATCCACGTGACCTTGGCGTGGGAGACCAGGACGACCCCGTCCTCCGCGACGAGCACGTCGCCCGATTGCCCCATCTCGAGGTTGATTGACCACGCCTCGCCGAGACCCGCGCTCTCGAGCGCCACCAGCTCGCGCGCCTTCGGGACCAGGAGGAGCCCCTCCGCGAGCGCCGGGCGCGCCCCCCCCTCCGAGGCCGCCAATTCACGATGGGCCAGGAGCCCCTTCGCCCTCGCATACAGGCCGATCTCGCGCCCGCCGAGCACCAGCCGTCCCCCGTCGACCCCGACGAGGAAGCGGTAGGCCTCCCCGACGTCCTTCCGTCGGGAGGTCACGATGCGGCGGCCCACGGGGTCCAGGAGGAAGTACCGGGGCATGTCCGCAGGGGCCATCCAGAGCCCCTCGGGGGCCTCGATGATCGGGCTCACCGCGAGGGTCGGGGCGACCGTGCCGTATCGCAGCTCCTCCTCGTTCGTGGAGGCGCCGCCGTACTTCAGGCCCCACAGGAAGTCCCCGTCCATCGGGTCGATCGCGGCGACCACGCCCATCGCCGTGCACGCGAAGAGCGTCCTCCCGCGGATGGCGAAGACCGCCTCGGGGCGGTACAGGATGCCGTAGTCCTCGTTCGGCGCGGGACGGCCCGCGACGAACCGCTTCCAGACGGGCTTCCCCGAGTCGGCCGAGACGCACACGACGTGGAGCCTCCCGCTGTCCTCCTCCTCCACGGCCGCGACGTACACGCGCCCCTCGTGGACCAGAGGCACCCCCGTGAAGGTGATTCCCTTCCCGTCGTTCTCGTCGTTCAGCCACCAGACGGGCTTCCCCGAGACCGCGTCCAGGCAGACGAGGTCGCCTCGGCGCTTCCCCTCGTCCCCCCGCCCCGCCATGACCGCGAAGAGGCGGCCTCCCTCCGCGACGATGCCGCCGAAGGCCTGCGCCGAGGGACTCGCGAGGAACGCCGCGAGGCCGCGCTCTCCGCCCCGCGTCCACGCCTGCTTTCCGTCCGCGAGTCGGAAGGCGAACAGGCTCTTGCCGAGATGCACCACGACGTTCCCGCCGGCGATGGTCGAGGAGAGGCGGAAGGTCGTGGGATCGCCGCTCCGTTCCACCCTGAACGGTCGCAGGTTGTGCCCCTCCTTCTCCTCCTTCGGGGGGCGGAGGAGGTCCGAGAGGACGGGCATCGAGATCGACCACGCGGCCTTTTCGGCGGGCGTCCCGCACCGGGGGACGAGGACCAGGCCGCCTCCGGGCTGGGCCGCCAGGGGGAGGGGTGCCGGGCGCTCGACCGAGGAATAGCGGTCGAGCCACTTCGAGAGAGGGAGCGGCTCGCTGTCGATCGACAGGACGAAGCCCTGGGCGTCGGGCGGGAGCGCCCTGCGCAGGGCCGCGATGGACTCGGGCTCTCGTCGGGAGGCGTACGCCTGCGCCAGCGCGAGCGCGGCGGCTGCGTGGGCAGGGGAGGGCGGGGAGTGGAGGACGAGCTCTTCGAGGAGGACCTCCGCGGCGTGGCCGCGACCCGCCTCGATGAGGTCCCGCGAGACCCGGAGGACCTCCTCCGGGGGGAGGACGGCGATCCGGGCGCGCGCGAGGGCGGCCTGCGCGGCGAGGTCCCTGGCGACGCGCGCCTCCCCGAGCTTCGCGAGCGACTTGTCGCGCGTCAGCGCGGCGTAGGCCTCCTGCACGGTCTGGGGCAGGGCGCGGGTGCGGCGGTGGGCGATGCGCCAGGCGGGGAGGTAGAGCCCGTCGCCGGCGTAGACCACCTTCTCCGCCACCTGCTCAGCGGCGCGGTCGACGCACGCGGCGGCCGCCTGGGCGTCGCCCTTCCCGGCCGTGGTCGCGGCCTGCTTGAGCAGGTCGAGGGCCTGGGACGACTCCTCGAACGAGACGGCGCTCTCCGGAGCGGGGTCGGGGTCCTCCGCGAGGGCGCAGGGCAAGCCGAGGACGAGCAGCGCCAGGAGCAGGCGAGCAGGCCACATGTACGTAGTCTACGTCCGGGCGAGGCCCGGGTTCAATCCGGGGTTGTGCGTGAATTGGGCGGGAATGCTACGCGGGCTGGCGCCGTAAAGGCGGGATCCAGGTTCCTTTTTAACACGAAGACACGAAGACACAAAGACACGAAGATGAGTTCGGAAGGAAACAGGTCGCTCGTGCAGGGGGGCAGCGCTTGCAACGCAGCGGACGCGGAGAGCCCATCGGAGCAGCACTGCCGACTTGAGCGCTCGATCCGCGAGCCCCCCGCACGAGCGACTTCTTCCCTACCAAACTCATCTTCGCGTCTTCGTGTCTTCGGGCCTTCGTGTTAAAACGAACCTGGATCACGCCTTTCTGGTGCCAGCCCGCCAGAGCTGTCATCCCCCATGCTCCTTCTCCCGTTGCGCGGGCGCGGCGCGTGTGCTAGATCCCTCTGCATGCGCGAGCTGCTGACACGGGCAAAGCGGGTGGTGGTGAAGATCGGTACTTCGAGCCTCCTCGACGAGAGGGGGCTCCTCGACCTGCCCGTCCTCTCGCGCCACCTCCGCGACCTCGTAGCGCTCGACCGCGCCGGGGTCCGCCCCGTGTTCGTCACCTCGGGGGCGATCGGAGTCGGCTGGGCGCGGCTCGGGTACTCCAGGCGCCCGACCACGATTCCCGACCTCCAGGCCTCCGCCGCGGTCGGGCAGTCGATCCTCATGAACACCTACAACTCCCTCCTGGCGCAGGAGGGGTACGCCGTCGCGCAGCTCCTCCTCACCCACGAAGACGCAAGGGACCGCCGCAGGTACCTGAACACGAGGAATACCCTCGCCGCCCTCGCGGGGAAACCGGTCCTGCCCGTCGTGAACGAGAACGACACCGTCTCGGTGGACGAGATCCGCTTCGGGGACAACGACGTCCTCGCCGCCCTGATGGCGGGGCTCGTGGACGCCGATGCGACGATCCTCCTCTCCGACGTGGACGGCTTCTACCTGGACGGGAAGCGCCTCGACGTGGTCCGCGAGATCACGCGCGAGATGGAGGCCGCCGCGGGGGAGGGGGCGGGCTCCGGGGGGATGGCCTCCAAGCTCCGCGCCGCGGGGATGATCTCCCGCGCCGGGGGCCACGCCGTCATCGCGAACGGGAAGCGGGACTCCGTCCCCGCGATCCTTCGAGGCGAGCCGATCGGCACGTTCTTCCCCGCGCGCGGGGAGCTCAGCTCCCGCGCCCGGTGGCTCCAGGGGCTCTCAGAAGCCGGGCGCCTGCGCGTCGACGGCGGCGGTGCGAAGGCGCTCAGGCAGGCCGGAAAGAGCCTCCTCCCGGCGGGCATCGTGGCGTGCGAGGGGGAGTTCGACGCGGGCGACGTGGTCCTGGTGCTCGGCCCGGATGGCCCGGTGGCCAAGGGGCTCGCCAACTACCCCGCCGCGGACGTCCGGCGGATCCTCGGGAGGAAGACCTCGGAGATCGCCTCCATCCTGGGGAGCAAGGAGTTCGACGAAGTCGTCCACCGCGACAACCTGGTGATCCTGTGAGGCAGACCGCGGAACGGGCGAGGGCGGCGGCGAGGCGTCTCCGGTTGCTTACGAGCCCGGAGAAGGACGGCGCCCTCCGCGCCGTCGCCTCGGCCCTGCGCGCGGCGCGGGCGGCGATCGAGGAGGCGAACCACGCCGATCTCGCGGCGGAGCTCCCTCCCGCGAAGAAGGACCGGTTGCGGATCGACGTGGAGGGGGTGGCGGCCGGGGTGGAGTCCGTCGCGGCCCTGCCGGACCCGGTCGGCCGGATCGAGGAGGCGCATCCCGAGGGGGCCTTCCGCCTCTACAGGCGCCGCGTCCCGATCGGCGTGATCCTCTTCGTCTACGAGGCCCGACCCAACGTCACCACGGACGCGGCGGCGCTCTGCTTCAAGTCGGGCAACGCCGTCCTCCTGAAGGGGGGGGCGGAGGCCCGCCGCACGAACGAGGCGCTGCTCACCGCGATGGCCCCGTGCCTGCCCCGGGATGCCGTGCAGCTCGTCGGCGGGGGCCACGAGGGGGTGGCGGAGCTCCTGAGGATGGAGGACCTGATCGACCTCGTGATCCCGCGCGGCGGGGAGTCGCTCATCCGCGCCGTGGCGGAGAAGTCGCGCATCCCGGTGATCAAGCACTACCGGGGAAACTGCCACGTCTACGTCGACGCCGAGGCGGACCTCGACATGGCAGAGCGGGTGCTCACGAACGCGAAGTGCCAGCGGCCCGCGACGTGCAATGCCGCGGAGAAGCTGCTGGTCCACGAGCGGGTCGCCGCGGCGTTCCTGCCGCGTCTCGTGGGGCTGGGCGTGGAGCTGCGGGGAGACGAGCGGGCGCGTGCCGTGGTCCCGATGAAGGACGCGACCGAGGAGGACTGGTACGAGGAGTACCTCGACCTCGTGCTCGGCGTGAAGGTCGTGGCGAGCCTGGAGGAGGCGATCGGGCACATCGAACGGTACGGGTCGCACCACACCGACGCGATCGTGACGCGCGACGAGCGGGCGGCGCGGAGGTTCCTCGCGGAGGTCGACTCGGCGACGGTCCTCTGGAACGCCTCGACGCGCCTCGCGGACGGCGGCGTGTTCGGCCTGGGCGCGGAGGTGGGGATCTCGACTGATCGGATCC
>CAZYRM010000270.1:0-7560 GCA_964649705.1 uncultured Planctomycetia bacterium | reverse complement strand
CCCATCTTCGGGCGCATGATCCGCGCGCTCCGCGTCCTGCACCACCGCGGCATCGTCCACGGGGACGTCAAACCCGCCAACGTCATCGTCGAGCCCGACAGGCACGGCGCCGTCCTCGTCGACCTCGGGATGGCCTCGGTGAGGCCGGGCTACCACACCCGCCCCGTCGGCTGGACCACGAAGTTCGCCGCGCCCGAGACGCTCGACGGCAGGCCCCCCCTGCCCGAGTCCGACCTCTACTCGCTCGGACTCTCGCTCGTCCACGTGCTCGGCGGCGACCCGGAGAAGCGCGAGCTGCCGCGCGCGCCCGAGGCCTTGCTCGACTGGATCGTGGCCCTCACGCGGAAGGACCCCGCGAAGCGGCCCCGATGGGAGACCGACGACCCGATGGCTTCGTTCGACCGGATCGCCCGCAAGATCGCGGGCGAGGACGCCTATTCCACGGAGAGGTGAGATGTATAGCTGGGGCGATGGAATGGAGGACTGGAAGCGGCCCGGCGCCTACCGCTTCGACGAGGCGCGCAAGGCCGCACGGAAGGCCGACGCGGAGAAGGCCAGGGCCGAGGGGCCGCGGACCTACCACAATCGCAACAAGCCCGTGTACGACCTGATCGACCCCAGGCGCTCGATCTCCTCGAAGAGCAGGAACCCGCTCGTCGTCGCGGTCGACGTGACGGGATCGATGCAGACGTGGCCATTCGAGATCTTCGATCGCCTCCCCCTCCTCTACCAGACCCTGTCGCAGTACCGGCAGGACCTCGAGGTCTCCTTCGCCGCGATCGGCGACGTCCAGTCCGACGAGTACCCCCTCCAGGTGACCGACTTCGCGCGCGGCTTCGACCTGGAGCAGCAGTTGAAGGCGCTCTACGGCGAGGGGGGCGGCGGCGACTCCCCCGAGGACTACGGGATGTTCGCCCTCTATGCGCAGCACAAGATTGTCCTCTCGCGCACCGAGGACACCCCGTTCATGATCGTCTTCGGCGACGTCACGATGCACGAGAAGCACACAACGACGCAGATCAAGGCCCTCCTCGACCTCGACGTCCAGGGGGACGTCAACGCGGTCAAGGCCTGGCAGCAGGTGGCGAAGATCTGGAACGTCTGGTTCCTGCGCCGCCCCGGCGGGAAGCGCGGAGACTCGACCGACCAGCAGTGGGCGGAGGCGATCGGCGAGCAGAAGGTCGTCCACATCACCGAAGAGCCCCGCGCGGTCGACTTCGCCATGGGCCTCGTCGCGCGGCACTGGGGCAAGATGGACGACTTCAAGCAGAACATGAAGGCGCGGCAGGAGGACAAGGTCGTCGACGGCGTGGTGCACAGCATCCTGTCGATCGACGACAGTTCGCTCAGGCGGTGATCCCGATCCGCGTCATCGTCACGGTCCCGCCGTACGCGACGTTCCTCGAGGAGGTCGCGGCGCACCCGATCGTCGACGGGCTGCGCCTCAACACGGTCATGCCGATCCAGGGGGGGCCGGGGCCGGTCCTGGAGCGTCTGGCGGGGCTCGGGAAGCGCCTCTACGTCGACCTCAAGGGGCGGCAGCTCCGCGTCGTGGAGGCGGCCGTCCCGCCGTACACGGCGATCCGCGTGAGCCACCGGGTGAGCGTCAGGACGCCCGTCGACGCCTGGCTCGACGCGGGGCGCGAGCGGGCCCGCGTGCTCGCCGTGGACGGGGACCGCCTCATCCTCGAGGACGGGCCGCGCCGCGTGGTCGGTCCGGGGGAGTCGGTGAACATCGTCTCCCCCACGCTCGAGATCGAGGGGACGCTGACCGAGACGGACCGCGCCTACGTCGAGGCCGCCCGGGGGCTCGGGCTGCACGACTACATGCTCTCCTACGTCGAGCGGGCCGAGGACGTCGAGGAGGTCCGCGCGCTCGACCCGAAGGCGCGTGTCGTGCTCAAGATCGAGAGCGTCCGCGGGATCGACCTGGCGCGTTCGGCGCATGCCACGCTCGGGAGGCTCATGGCCGCGCGAGGAGACCTCTACGTGGAGGTCCTCCAGCCCCACCGGGTCCTCGCGGCGCTCCGCGAGCTCATCCAGGCCGACCCGGAGGCGATCGCGGCGAGCCGGATCCTGACGTCGCTCGCATTCGGGGACGTCCCCGAGGAGCAGGACATCACCGACGTCGCGTACCTCCTGTCGCTCGGCTACCGCACGCTCATGCTCGGCGACGAGGTGTGCCTGAAGCGGGACTCGGTCCTCTCGGCGCTCAACCTCCTGGAGGCGATCGCGGGAGAGGTGAGACCGTGAGAGTCGCGCTCGCGCAGGTCGACGCGACCGCCGGGGACGTGCGCGGGAACGCCTCGCGCGTCCTGGAGGCAATCGACGAGGCGAAGCGCCGGGGCGCCGAGGTCTGCGTCTTCCCCGAGCTCGTCGTCGTCGGGTACGCGCCGTACGACCTGCTCTTGCGGCCCGACCTGATCGAGGAGGCGTGGGAGGCGACCGGGATCATCGCGCGCGAGGCGCAGGGCCTCACGGTGATCCTCGGCACGGTGAAGCCGATTCCAGGCCATCGGCGATCGTGGAATGTCGCGGCCGTCCTCGAGGAAGGGCGTATCGTGGCGACGCAGGCGAAGACGCTCCTCCCCGCGTACGAGGTCTTCCACGACCCGCGCCACTTCGTCCCCGCGCCGGCGCGGACCCCCGTCGACGTCCGCGGACGCAGGACGGGTCTGCTCGTCTGCGAGGACCTCTGGGACGAAGGGTACGACGTCCACCCGCCCGCGGAGCAGATCGCGGCTGGGGCCAGCCTGCTCATCGCGCCGTCGGCCTCGCCGTATCGGCAGGGCGTGCTCGCGGAGCGCCTCAAGCGCGCGCGGCGGCCCGGCGTGCCGCTGGTCTACGCGAACGGCGTCGGGGGGCAGGACGAGTTGATCTACGACGGCGGGAGCTTCGTCGTGGACGCCTCGGGGCGACTCCTCGCGTTGCTCCCCCGCTTCGAGGAGGCGGTCCAGGTCGTCGAAGTGGACGCCGCAGCACCGATCCCGGAGCCCGTCGTCGACGCGGACGAGGAGCTGTTCGGCGCGCTCGTGCTCGGGCTCCGGTCGTTCGTGCGGAAGAACGGCCTGAAGAAGGCCTTCCTCGGCCTCTCCGGCGGCGTCGACTCGGCGCTCGTCGCCTGCCTCGCAAAGGAGGCGTTGGGCGCGGATGCGGTCCACGCGATCGCCCTCCCCTCTCGCTTCAACGACCCGAGGTCGACGGAGTGCGCCGCGGAGCTGGCGCGGGGGCTGGGGATCGGCTTCGAGGTCGTGTCGATCGAGCCGCTCCACGAGGCGGCGCTCACGACGCTCGCGCCGCTGCTTCTGGGGGATGCGGGTACGACGTCTGAAAACGTCCAGGCGCGCCTCCGGTGCCTCGTGCTGATGGCCCACGTGAATCGCCGCGGCGGAATCCTGCTCAACACGACGAACAAGACTGAGGCGACGCTCGGGTACGGGACGCTTTACGGAGACCTCGCTGGCGGGCTGGCGCCTCTGATGGACGTGACGAAGCCCGAGGTGTACCGACTGGCGCGCTGGTACAACGCGCGCCACCGCGTGATCCCCGACTTCATCCTGGACCGTCCCGCGTCGGCGGAACTCAAGCCCGATCAGGTGGACCCGTTCGACTATCCGCGGATCTCGCCAATCGCGGAGGCGATCGTCGGGGGGGCGAGTCGCGAGGAGCTGCACGCCCTGGGCGCGACGGAGGCCGAGATCGAGCACGTGGATCGCCTGCTGCGGCACGCGGAGCACAAGCGCTGGCAGGCTCCGGTGATCCTCAAGGTTTCCTGGACCGCCTTCGGCCTCGGCCGCCTGGTCCCCGTCACGCACCGCCACGCCCGGGAATGACGGGCAACCGCCGTCCGCTGTTCCTGTAGAAGTTGGCGGCGCCGATGGCTCGCCGATAGGATTCTCCGCGTGGATCTGCTCCTCAAGCTGGTGCTGGACTTTCCAAACGCAGAGGCGCTCCTGCTGCTCGGGCCGATCCTCGCGGTACCGATCGGCTTGAGGCTTGCGGCGCCCGCGAGGCCGTTGCGCGGGAGGTGGCGGTTCACGGCGAGGGTCCAGCCCCTCGCCGCGATCTGCCTCGTGGCGTCGTTTGCGCTCCCCACAGGCCCGCTCGCCGCGGCGCTCGCCGCGCCGTGGCTCGCGTTTACTGCCCTCCTCGCCATGCTCGGCGTGCTGCGGTTCGTCGAGCGCGGCCCCGCCCCCGTCGAGGAGCTGGCCATCGACGCCGCGCTCGTCTTCCCCGTGATCGGCGCGACGTGGCTCCTGGTCTCGCGGCTGGGCGTGCCCTTCATGGGTTTCGGCGGTCCCATCGTCCTGTTCACTGCCGCGCACTTCCACTTTGCGGGATTCGCCCTCCCCCTGCTCACAGGGCTCGCGGGCAGGATGCTGCCGGGCCGTCACGCCGCCGTGGCGTCGATCGGCGTCATCGTCGGCGTCCCGTTCGTCGCCGCGGGAATCACGCTCGCCGCGAAGGGCTACGGCGACGTCGAGCTGGCGGCTGCCTCGTGGCTCGTCCTCGCCGCGCTCGCGTCCGCCCTCCTCCAGGCGCGCGTCGCGCTCGCCTCCGCGCGAGGCTGGACACGGGCCGTCCTCTTCGCGTCCGCCGTCTGCCTCGTCGGCGGAATGTCGCTCGCAGGGCTCTACGGGGCCCGTTCTCGCCTCTCCATGGCGTGGCCCGATGTGGCCACGATGGTCCGGTTGCACGCGACGGCCAATGTCCTCGGCTACGCCCTCCTGGGCCTCGTGGCCTGGCTCTGCATGCCGTCGACCTCGCCGAGGCCGCGGGGGTTCGACGTCCTCGTCACCTGGATGGGAGATGAGCCGGACCTCGCCGCGTGGGAGGCTCGCCCCATCGCCGCGATGTCCGAAGCGGGGCCGCCGCCGGGCAACCGGCCGGACGCCTACGAGGACACCCTCGGCCCCGAGCCGTCGGGCCCGCCGGCGCCGAAAGGGCCCTACGAGCACGCGGCCGCGATCATCCATCGATACGACGTCTTTCCGCCCACCCTGGTGGACCGGGCACTCCGCCGGACCCCCGTGGAGGTCGGCGACACGCTGGGGATCTCCTATGGCCTCGTCGCCGGCGTCCGGGTCTTCTTCGCCTCCCGCGTGACGCGGTGCTTCGACGAGCGGTTCGATGGAGGCTCGCGGACCGGATTCACCTACCGCACCGTCGAGGGGCATCCGTACGCGGGAGAGGAGACCTTCACCGTAGAGAAGGCCTCGGCGACCGGCGAAGTGCGCATCTCGATTCGCTGCTGGTCTCACGCGCTCGCCTTCGTGGCGCGCGTTTCGTTCCCCCTGATGCGGCGCCTCATGGCGCAGGGCGGGACGGCCGGCATCGCCTGGCTCAAGCAGGGCTCACAATGGTGACGGAAGTGGTCTCGATTGGTAGAATCCCCGCCCGTGGAGGGGATCGAGACTCACCTCAAGAACTTGCACGCCGCTGAGGCGGCCCCCCGCGAGCAGGCGGTCCAGGCCCTCAAGGAGGCCGACGCGGCGGGCCAGGAGGCCCTCGCGGGCGCGCTGGCCTCCCAGGACCCCCAGGCCCGCTCCAAGGCCGCCTGGGCCCTCTGGCGGATCGGACCCGACGTCAAGCACGGCGTCCCCGCCCTCCTCCGCGCCCTCGCGGACGAAGACGGAGACGTGCGCTACTGGGCCGTCTGCGCGCTCGGTCGGCTACGCGCCGGCGGCTCCGCCCTCGACTCCCTCATCGAGGTCCTCAAGGACATGGACGAGGAGCTCCTGAGGGACGCCCTGGAGGCGCTCCACGACGCGGGTGCCGGCGCCGTGGCGGAGCTGCTGGAGGAGCTGGAGTCGGAGGACCCGGGCGTCCGTCACTTCGCCGCGGTCGCGCTCGGGCCGCTGGGCGAGTCGGCCAGCGAGGCCGTCCCAGCGCTCGTCGCGGCCCTCCGCGACGACGATCCGGGGGTCTCCCAGGCGGCGGCCCGCGCGCTGGCGCAGATCGAGCCCGATGCGGAGAGGATCCTCAGAGAGGCCCTCGCGGACGAGCGCCCCGAGGTCCGCCTCGCCGCGGCGGGCGCGCTCGGTCACCTTGACCCCGAGGACGCTGCCGCGAGGGACCAGCTCCTCGCCCTCTCTTCGAACGAGGACGCCGAGCTGCGCGAGATGGCCGTCCGAGCGCTCGGATCGGTCGGGTCGGGCGCCGAGACGGTCCTCGGCGCCCTCTCCCGGGCGCTCGGCGACCGCGACCGAAAGGTGAGGATCGCCGCCGCGGAGGCGCTCGGTCGGCTCGGTCCCGCCGCCCACGCGGCGACGCGGCCATTGCTGGAGGCGATGGCGCGCTCCGAGTGGGACCTCTGGGAGGGGGCCCGCCAGTCTCTCCTCTCAATCGGCCCGGTCGCGGCGCCCGACCTGATCGAGGCGCTCGGCTCCCCCGCTCCGAAGGTGGCCCAGTGGGCGGCCTGGGGCCTCGAGCGCCTGGGGGCAGAGAGCCCCGAGGTGGTGCGATCGATCCTGCGGGAGCTGGGCTCCCCCGCCTGCGCCCTTCGCGCGTCGCTCTTCGACGTGCTGGGGCGGATCGGCGAGCCCGCGAAGTCCGCGGTCCCGATGCTCACGGACGCCCTCGCCGACGGCGACGAGCGCGTGCGCGAGGCCGCGCACGAGGCGCTCCGCCGCCTCGGGGCCTGACCGGAATGGAGCACGGCCGCCGACTTGCGCCGGCGGCCGCGTTTCATGTCTGGCGGAGAGGCAGGGATTCGAACCCTGGGTACAGGTAATAACCCGTACAACGGCTTAGCAAGCCGCCGCAATCGGCCACTCTGCCACCTCTCCGCGGCTCGTGTCGCGGAATCCAACCAGAATGAACCGATCAGCGCAAGGAAGGATTGCGGCTATTTCACCTCGACCCGCCAGGAGCGCTTCGAGGTCAGTCGGCCCTGCGCGTCGAGCAGGACGTACGGCGTCGGGTCCTTGGCGATCGCCTCCACCTCGTAAACGCCCGCCGTGAGCGTCCCCGCGGCGATCTCGCAGTAGTGCGTCGACTCCCCGTCCCGCCCCTTCGACACCCCGCCCGGGAGGCGCCTCGCCGGCGCCTGCTCCACCCGCGTGCCGCCCTCCTCCGGTTCTTCGGTCGCGATGACCTTCCGAATCGTCCACTCCACCTCGAGCGAGTGCGTCCTCGGCGCGAGCGTCTTCACCTGGAAGTGCGCCGGCGCGTCCGCCTTCACCTGCACCTGCTCTTCCGGCGGGTCGGTCCGGTCGATCCCCTTCGCCCCCCGGTAGATCGTCAGCACCATCTGCTCCATGCAGACCACGCAGTACTCGGACGAGGCGTCCCGCATGCGGCAATCGAGCTGCGGGCGCCAGACGTCGTGCGTCTTCATCCCGCCACCCTCGAAGACGTCGACGTTGTCCATCCCGCGCGACCGCCAGTTCGGCATCCCGCGCTCGATCCAGTGCCTCCACGGCGCGGCCTGCCTGAGGGCCTCAGGGTCGGACCCGCGCATCAGGTTCGGCGCAAGGACCTGCGGCGGGATGTGCCTCACGCGCACCCACTTCCCGTCGATCTTCTCGAACCCCTCCCGGTTCCGCTTCGCCTCGCTCG
>CAZYRM010000269.1:0-7582 GCA_964649705.1 uncultured Planctomycetia bacterium | reverse complement strand
CAGAAGCCGTAAAGGAGGCGTCTTGGCGGAAACAGAAACCACCACCCTGGCCGTGTTCGTGGACTTCGAGAACCTGGCGCTCGCGTTCTACGGGTCGCGCAGCCGGCGGTTCGAGATCGAGAAGGTCCTCACGAGGCTCGTCGACAAGGGGAACATCGTCGTCAAGAAGGCGTACGCCGACTGGACGAGGTACCAGGACTACCGCCAGGAGCTGCACGAGTGGGCGATCGAGCTGATCGAGATCCCCAAGCGCGGCCAGGTCGGGAAGAACTCGGCGGACATCCGTCTCGTCGTCGACGCGATGGACCTCTGCTACTCGAAGGCGCACATCAACACGTTCTGCATCGTGTCGGGCGACAGCGACTTCTCGCCGCTCGTCTCGAAGCTGAAGGAGAACGGGAAGCGCGTCATCGGGCTGGGCATGAAGGACTCGACGAGCGCGCTGCTCATCGAGAACTGCCACGAGTTCATCTTCTACGAGGACCTGGAGCGCACGACGGCCGAGCCGTCGGCGATCGACGGGACGCTGCCCAAGGAGAAGGCGCAGGCGTTCAAGCTGCTCGTCGAGGCGATCCAGGCCCTGCTGCGCGAGAACAAGGACGTGCTCTTCAGCTCCCAGGTGAAGGAGACGATGAAGCGGAAGCGCCCGTCGTTCGACGAGTCGTACCACGGGTACAAGAGCTTCACCGCCCTGCTCGAGGACGCGGAGTCGCAGGGCGTCGTGACGCTGAAGACCGACCCGAGGTCCGGAACCTACGTGATCACGGGATACGGCAAGGGGACGAGGAAAAAATAGTCAATTCTCAATGAGCAATTTTCAAGTGAGGCCCAACTATCGAAGATCCAAGTTTCCCGCTTGGCACTTCGTTGAGAATTGCGCATTGACCATTGAGAATTCGAGTCCTCGCTACCCTCCGAACCCGGAATCCGGCGGGAGGTACTCGAAGAACTCGCTAAGTCTCCGGATCTCCGTGTCCTTGTCCTGGATCTCGATGAAGAGCAGGTCGCGGAGCGACACCATGCCGACCGCCTTGCCGTCCTTGACGATGGGGAGGTGCCGGCAGTGGTGCTTCTGCATCTTCTCGAGGGCGGTGTAGTACTCCTCGTCGACCTTCGCCGTGACCGGATTGGGCGTCATGACCTCGCGGACCTGGATCGCGCGAGGGTCCTTCTCCGCGGCGACGACGCGGTTCATCAGATCGCGTTCGGTGAAGATCCCGACCAGCTTGCCGCCGTCGACGACCGCGACCGCGCCGACGCGGTCGGCCGCGAGGCGCTTCACGACGTCCACGACCTTCTCGTTCGGCGCGCAGGATATGAGCTCGCGCCCCTGAACCACTGTGCTGAGCTTGTGTTCCATGTCCGCCTCCCTATATGACCGTCCCTGAGCCGACTTAACGGTACCCTGCCGGTCGCATGGAATCCAGACCCAATCAATCCGATTTGACGCGCGGCCTCCTGGCCTTTGTCCTCGTCGCCTGCTTCCTCGGCGCCTGCTCGATCGCGTACCAGGTGGTCCAAGGGTACCTGTCGGGGCCGAGGATCGCCTCGACCCCGCCATCCACGCGGATCGAGCGGGTCCCTACGGAGGTCCAGACCGGCGACCGGTTCGAGAGCCCGAGGCGCAGCAGGCGCCTCTGCGTTTTCATCGTCGACGGCCTTCCGGAGTCCGTCGCCTTCACGCCGGGAAGGCTCCCCTGGTTCGACTCGATCCGCGAGCGCGGCGCATGGGGCGTGTCCCGCGCGCCGGCGGTCACCATGACCACGAACTGCGTCCGTACCCTCGGGACCGGCTACGCCCCTCCCCTCATGGACGTCCTGCGCGCATTCGACGCGCCCCCCGTGCGGGAGGACAACCTCTTCGCCCGGGTGCGCGAGGGGTGGTACGTCACGACCTTCGCCGGGGACGCCTCGTGGACCCAGCTCTTCGGCGCCTGGGCGGACGCGAAACTCGCCATGCCCGACAGGGGCATCCACGACACGACGGAGTCTGACGAGAAGGCCGAGGAGTTCTACCTGAAGCTGGCGAGTGCCCAGCCCCTGGTCGGGCACGGGCACGTCTGGGTGGCCCACTTCGTCGGATCCGACCACGTCGCCCACCGGACAAGCGCCAGCGGCGAGGAGTACCACGCCAAGCTGCGCGAGATCGACGCTCGGATGGAGCGGATCTACCACGCCCAGCAGCCCCTCGAGTCCGACTACGTCCTGGTCATGGCGGACCATGGAGCCACCGCGGCGGGGAACCACGGCGGAGGAGAGGAGGTCGCGCGGCGCGCCCCGTTTGCGATCGCGGGGCCGGGAATCCGTCCTGGAGGTCCGCACGAGACCGACCACCGAGCCTGGGCCGCGACGATCGCGTACCTGCTCCAGATCGAGGTGCCGGACCGGGCCGAGCGCGGGCCCGCATGGGCCTTCCTCAACGCCCCGCCCGGGCGCGCGGCCGCGTGGGACGCGCGGGTGGACCAGAAGCAGCGCGCGGTCCTCGCGCAGATGCGCGTGAGTCCTGAGGCCATCGACCGTGCCGCGACTCCCGCGGAGAAGGATGCCCTGCGCGACGAGGCGAGCGGAGCGCAGCCGGGGGAGACGGCGTACGGGGGCCTGGCGGCGATGGCGCTCCTGTCACTGCTCGTCGCGGTCGCCTGCGCCCCGTCGAGGGCCGGGACGACCGCAGGCACCTGGATGATCTTCGGGACCACGCTCCTGGCCGGGGCCACGGTCCTCATGACGGGGGAGTGGCGGCACGGGCTCCTGATCGGCCTGGTCGCCGCGGCGGCCTTCGCCTTCAGGCTGCACGACGAGAGGCGGAGCTGGCCGTTCCGCGTAGGACCGCCGTGGGTCCTCGGCGTGGCGGCCTGCTACGTCGTGAGCTGGGCCTGGTGCGACGGGGTGCGCTCCGTGAGGGCCGGAGAGGTGGGTCGCGCCGTCGCGCCCGTGCTCGCCGTGCTCGCGATCGGGGTCCCGGTCGCCCGGTCGTCGGGTCGGATGGCCAGGCTCGTCAAGGAGGGCGGGCTCGGCCTCGCCCTCTTCGCCGTGGCGGCCTCCATCCCCGCCGTGTGGTGCTACTGGTGGTCCCACCGCGCCATCTACGCTGCGATCGCCGCCCTGGCGCTGGCCGCGATCGCCTGGACCCGCGGTCCGCGCGCCCTGCGCCCCTTCCTTCCGCTCGTCGCGATGCTCGCCTGGGCCCTGACCGCGCCCGACGCGGAGCGCGTACCGCGAGAGGCCAACAGCCCCCTGACGGTTGCCCTCGGCGCCGTCCTCTGCCTCCCCCTGCTCGTCGGCTTGCGCCGCTCGGCGGGGCCGCTCGCCTTGTCCGCGGGGCTTCTGGCGTGCGGTCTCGCCTACCGGGTCTCAGGCGACGAGCTTCTCGTCGACGCGGTGCTGGTCAACGGCCTCCCGGTCGCGATCGGGGCCTGTCTGCTTGCGAAGGACCCCGCGGCCCGTCGTCGCGCCCTGCTCTTGTGGGGCCTCGGGCTGTTCCGGGTGCTCGCCAAGGACCACCAGTTCGTGACGCTCGCCCTGTTCGCATGGCTCATCGATGAACTCGCCGAGCGCCTGGTCGTCCGCCCCGCCCACCTCGCCGTCCTGGTCGGATCGATGATTGCGCTCGACCTCCTCCAGTTCCACCTGCTGGGCTCCGTCTACACGTTTTCCACGATCGACGTGACGACGGGGTTCGTCGGGACCTCGATGGGGCTCGACCTGCCGAGGACGGTCGCGCTCATCTTCCTGCGATACGCGGTCCCGCTCCTGTTCCTCGCGCTCCTCCCGCCGCCGTCGATGCGGGCCCGTGCGCTCGCCCTCTTCGCGGTGTGTCTGCTCTCGAGGTGCGTCTATCTCCTCGTCCTGTTCCCCTGGAATCGTGCCAACTTCTGGTGGGTCTGCAGCGCCGCGCCGGGCGTGATCTTCACCGCTTTCCAGATCGGCCTCTGGCTACTCGTCGCCCTTGCCGCGGTGTCGACCGTCCCTCGTTCGAGGGCCGGGTGCGAGCCGTCGGCGGCCTGAGGTGTTTCCCTTCGGAGGACTGTCCATGCGCAGGTGGTGGATCGCGGTCGTCCTGCTGGTGATCGTCGGTTGCTCGCACGCGCCAAAGGGGTCCGGACACGACGCCGCGTCGGCGTCCGATCCGTGGGAGGCCCTGCGGGAGGGGAATCAGCGCTTCGTCTCGGGCCAGCCGCTTCGTCGGGACCTCCCGGCCCTTCGGAAAACGCTCCTCGATGTTCAGCACCCGCGCGCGGCCATCCTGACCTGCTCCGACAGCCGCGTCGGCCCGGAGATCGTCTTCGACGCGTCGCTCGGCGAGGTCTTCGTCGTCCGAGTGGCGGGAAACGTCCTCGACCCGGTCGTGCTGGGGAGCCTCGAGTACGCGGTGGAGCACCTCCATGCCGATTTGATCGTCGTCCTGGGGCACGAGAAGTGCGGCGCCATCGCGGCGGCGACCTCGGGCGAGAAGATGCCCAGCGCGAACCTCGAAGCCCTCGTAACCCGGATCGCTCCCGCACTTGCCGGCCTCCCCAAGGGGTCATCGGCGCTCGCCGCTGTCGAGGCCAATGTCCGTCTTGTCGGTCGCGATCTCCTCGCCGGCAGCCCGATCCTCGCCAAGGAAGTGGGGGAGGGGAAGCTGCGCGTGGTCCTCGCCGTCTACCGCCTCGATAGCGGCGAGGTCGTGCCCCTGACGCCGTAGCGGGCCCGGTCCATGCTAACACTGGATCCGTCAACGCGAGGTGGTAGCATCGTCGCCCGGGAAGCGGTTGGAGACCCGGATGGCGCTGGACGAGACGACGCCGGCGAGACCGAAGGGGGAGATCGACCCCCACGCCGCTACAGGCGCGGTCGGCGGGACGCCTCCGCCCTCGGGGGACGAGGACCACCCCTGCCTCCCGCCCGAGCGGTACGTGCACCTCGGCCACCTGGGGAGCGGCGGGATGGGCGTCGTCTACCGGGTCCGCGACCTGAGCCTCGGGCGCGAGGTGGCGCTGAAGAAGCTGCACGCGGTGGGCTTCAAGGACCCCGAGCGCCTTCGCCGCTTCGATCGCGAGACGCGCGCGGCCGCCACGCTCGACCACCCGCACATCGTCCGCGTCATCGACGTCGGCCTGCTGCCGGACGGATGTCCCTACTACACGATGGACCTCCTCCAGGGGATGGACCTAGCCTCCGCGGTCCGGGCCGAGAAGCTCTCCGTCACCCAGGCCGTCGAGGCGATCCGCCAGGTGGCCGAGGCGAGCCACTACGCGCATCAGCAGGGGATCCTGCACCGCGACATCAAGCCGCAGAACGTCTACCTGAAGCGCTGGCCGCCCGCGCGCCCGACGGCGAAGGTCCTGCAGCGGTTCGCGGACGCCGCGGTGAAGCACGTCCACGCGCTCCTCCTCGACTTCGGCCTGGCGAAGTTCGTCGAGCGCGGCCTGTCGTCCGATTCCGACAAGCTGACCTCGCTGCAGACCATGACGCAGAGCGGACAGCTCGTGGGGACGCCGTCGTACATGTCGCCCGAGCAGGCGGACGCGAGCCGGGACCTGGACGCGCGCGCGGACGTCTACGGCCTGGGCGCGACGCTGTATCACGCCGTCACGGGGAGACCGCCGTTCGTCGCCGGCTCGCTTCTCGAGCTGATCGACATGCTCGGCACCAAGGACCCGCTCTCGCCGCGGGCGCTCAATCCGGAGGTGAACCGCGACCTGGAGACGCTGATCCTGCGATGCCTTCAGAAGCGGCCGGAGGAGCGGTACCAGACGGCCGAGGACCTCGCCGAGGACTGCAGGAGATGGCTCGGCGGGGAGTCGATCGCGGCGCGGGCGGTGGGCCCGGTGGAGAGGGTCTGGCGGCGCATGAGGCGCGCCCCGGTGGCCACGGGGGTCATCGTGGCCCTCCTCGGAGTGGCGGGATACGAGGGGCATCGGGCCACGAGCAGCGCGGCGGAGGCGGAGGTCTCGGCGGGCCGCAGCCGGACCGCCCTGACGACCGCCCTCCGCGACGTGTTCGAGGCGATGCTGGTCCTCAGGCGCGCGGGGGACTCCGCTCGCGGCCGCGCTCTCGCCGCCGATATCGAGGACCTCGCGGGGCATCTCGCCGCGGCGGACGGCCTGTCGCCGGACCCCTGGTACTACCGTGGGAGGCTTCAGCGGATGTCCATGCGCCTCGACGAGGCGGAGGGGTCGCTGGGGCGGGCCATCGATCTGGCGCGCGAGGAGAAGGCGACGGTCTCCGCCCGCCAGCTCCTTCCGCTCGCGCTGCACGAGCGGGGGGTGCTCCGGTCGGTTCGGGTGCTCGAGGCGCTGCGGGGGGCGGGGGCGGCCGGCCCGGTGTTCCCGATCGACGCGGCGCGGAATCCCGAGGCGGCGCGGCTGCGTTCGCTCGCGATCGAGGACCTGGCGGCCTCCAACGCCTCGGACTCGGAGTCGGGCGGATCGGCCGCGCGCCAGGCCATGCTCGGCGTGAGCTGGGCGATGTCGGCCTTCCTGGACGGGAAGCCCGAGGGGCCCGCCTACCTGCAGCGCGCCCTCGCGCAGGACCCCTCCGGGGAGGACGCCTACGAGCTCCTGGGCCTCCTCGCCGAGGTCCAGGGCTCCTGGGAGGAGGCCGCCGGCTGGTACGAGAAGGGGAGCATCGCGGTCCGGGGGGCCTCGGGCCTCCTGCGTCGGCGATCCGGTGTGCTCGTGCGCGGGGCCGAGGAGCTGGAGCGACAGGGGAAGGACGGCGCCGAGGCGCGCAAGGCGGCCCAGACGGCGATCGAGGCGGCCGAAGCGATGGACCGGCCCCCCGCCGACTGACCGCCTACTCGCCCAGGACCTTCACGAGCACGCGCTTGTCCCGCTGGCCGTCGAACTCCCCGTAGAAGATCTGCTCCCAGGGGCCGAAGTCGAGGCGGCCGTTCGTGATGGCCACGACGACCTCGCGGCCCATCACCTGGCGCTTGAGGTGAGCGTCGGCGTTGTCCTCGCCGGTGCGATGGTGACGGTACCGGTCGGGGCCGGGGACGTACGGGGCGAGCCCTTCGAGCCACGCCGCGAAGTCCTCGTGCAGGCCGCGCTCGTCGTCGTTGATGAAGACGCTCGCGGTGATGTGCATGGAGTTGACGAGGACCATGCCCTCCTTGACGCCGCTCTCCGAGACGGCCCGCTCCACGTCGGGCGTGATGTTCACGTACGCCGCGCGCTTGGGTGTGTGCATCGTCAGGTATCGGGTCAGGGTCTTCATGGGGCCTCCGGGCCGATGGAAACACCGCGGGCCCGACGCCCCCTTGCGGGGGGCATCGGGCCCGCGGGCTGGATCTGCCAATCCCGTCTCGCTACGGGACACGCCGGGTTCAGGGTGGCTGGGGGACTAGGATTTGAACCTAGACAGGCAGATCCAGAGTCTGCCGTGCTACCGTTACACTATCCCCCAACCGTGGGGAGTCATTATAGGAAGGAACCAGGAGGAGGCAAGAAGGTTCAGACTGGCCGAGGCTGACCCCGCCGCTCGACACCCGCCACCCGCAACCCGCTGCCCGAGCCCCGCTGCCCGCTGCCCGAGCCCCGCCGCCCGCTGCCCGAGCCCCGCTGCCCGCTGCCCGAGCCCCGCTGCCCGCTGCCCGTTC
>CAZYRM010000268.1:0-7631 GCA_964649705.1 uncultured Planctomycetia bacterium | reverse complement strand
CGGGCGATTGCACGATCGCCGGTGCGTCCATGGGTCAGCCGTCGACCTTGCTCTCGCCCTGGTTGATGCGCACCGGCTTCGAGAACGACTTCCCCCCGTTCTTGGAGAGGACCGCGAAGATCTGCCGGTTCGACTCGCTTCCGCCCTCGCGGTAGACCACCACCGGGTTCCCCTTCGAGTCCAGCGAGACGCCCGGCGCGCAGCACTCGCACACCGGTCCCGCCAGGAGCTGGTTCTTCTCCGCCCTCCCGCCGGTCACCCGCGCGTACGCAAGGCAGTTCTTGCCGCCGCCGACCGTGCGCGCGTCGATCCACGACACGTGCGCCGTCCCGTCCGCGGAGACCGCCAGCCAGTGGAGCGCCTCGGCGGCCTTCCCCTCGGCGTCGTTCACCCGCACGGCCGCGGACCAGGTCTTCCCGCCGTCGGCGGACTGGGCGTAGTACAGCTCGGAGGGGGAGCGTCGATCGGCCCCCTCGTCGAGGTTCAACGGGGCGGTGACGTGGATCGCCTTCTTCGCGTCGACGGCGATCCGCGGGCCGCGCTGCATTCCCCCCTGAGCCCGTCCGTTTGCATCGATGGCGATCACGGGCGCGGAGTACGTCTTGCCGCGATCGGTCGAGATCGAGACCTCGATCTGCTCCTCGCGGATCATCACGACGTAGATGGTCCCCTCGCCGTCCACGGCCACCTGGGGCTGCTTCGCGACGCCCGGGATCTCCACGTACGCCCCCGGGTCCGCGAAGGCGGCCGAGGCCACCACGAGCAGGGCTGCAATCCTCACGATGTCCTCCTCTACCTCGCCCAATAGTCCGACCAGATGAACTGCGGCGGCACGCGAGCGGCCTCATCGTCCTCCAGCCGGAGGACGAAGCCGACCGGAGAGGGCTCCAGGCCGTCGTGGCGGCAGTTGTACTGCGTCCCGCCCCAGCGGTTCCCCACCACGACGAGCTCGATCGCGATCAGGCGGTCCTCCGCGAAGTCGTACGTCGCGTGGCCGACGAGGGTCCCCTCGAAGCCTCGCTCCTGCTCCCCGACGGGCTCCCGCGAGTTGACCGGCCACCTCCCGCGCGCGACCGTGCGGAACGCGCCCTCAATCCTCACGCGGACGGTCTCCCCCTCGACGGCCGTGACTTCGCTCGACAACGAGGCCTTCTCGACGTCCGAGGGCGAGTAGCAGCTTGTCTGACCGTAGGCGAAGTCGACGAGATGGAACATCGCCATCCTGCGCGCGAGATGCTCCGGCACGACGCGCCGGCTGCCGACGGTCCGCTCGAGCGGAAAGAAGCCCCTCGCCTCCTTGCGCGTGAGCCAGACGTGGTCGATGTTCCACGAGTCCTTTCGCCAGTCGTCGGGACCGCCCTCGTGGGGCAGGTCTCGCGTGTACTCGACGAGCGAGATGCCGGTCCTGGGAAAGCGAGACTCCGCGCGCGAGGCGTGGGCGCGGTCGGCATCGAGCTCGGTCTCGGGGGCCCGGGCCTCGTCGGGCAGCTCGTCCCACTTCGCCAGCGCCTTTTCGAGCATCTCTGCCATCGCGGCTGGGTCGGCGGTGTTGATGGAGGCGAGGAGCGTGCCATCCGTCGTGGCGGCGTAGATCCCCTGCCGGGTGGCCGTCGGCTTCGTGCGGCCGGCGTAGTGCCCCTGCTCGGCGATCTTGCGGAAGAGGTCGCACTCGGGGCCCTTGGCGGTCTGGAGGTAGCCGACCTCGTCGGCGACGGGGACGAAGCGAGAGGCCAGGTCCTGGACTTTTGGGTCGGACCACGCGGCTGCACGGCCGCGCACGCCGTTGTTTCACGTGCAGCCCAGGGGGTGGCCGTTCATGGCCCAGATCAGGAGGGGCTTCCCCGCCTCCTCGGCCTCGACGACGGCGTCGCAGAACACGCCGCGCCAGGGGATCGCCCGCCACGCGAGCTCGTCCTCCCGCGGGGCGATCCTCTCCGCCCAGGCGTCGAACGTGGTGTCGTTCAGCTCCTCGGCGCGCGCGACCGCGACGACGAGGAGCGCAGCGAGGATGCGCAACGGCATGGCGGGGCCCTCCATCGAGGGGTCAACCTACCACGCTCCCCGTGCCCGGACAAGCCGCGGCGTGCTAGAATACAGGCCGCATGCGAAGCCTTCCGTACTGGATCCTGCTCGTCGCGGCGTCGCCACTCGTTGCCGAGGAGGCCCCCCCGCCACGCGCGCGCCTCGTCCACGAATGGGAGATGGGCAGCTCGCCGGTCAAGGCGGTCCGGTTCGCCGAAGACGGGACATCGATGGCCCTCGATCTGACCGGCGGCGCCGCGAGGCTCGGGGACGACGTGCAGGCCCTTCCCAGGGCCGCATGGAGGGGGCTCATCTGCGCCGCCATTCCCGCGCCGCCCGGCCCCGCGTTCGTCGGGCTCAGCAACGGCAACGTCGGGACGTGGGAGCTCTCCACGGGTGAGCGCAGGCTGACCTCGACCCGGCACGGCTCCACCGTCGCCTGCGCGGTCGTCTCTCCCGACGGAACGCTCGTGGCGACGGGCTCCTGAGACGACACCGTCATGCTGTGGGACACAGCAAGCGCGACGGAGGTCCGCACGCTCTCGTGGTGCGAGGGGGGAGTCCGCGCCGTCGCCTTCACGCCCGACGGCAAGCGCCTCCTCTCGGGCGGCGTCGGCGGCGTGGTCCAGCTCTGGGACGTCGCGAATGGCACGGAGCTGCGAGCTTACCGCGGCCAGGAGGGGGTCGTCGAGGCGATCGCCGTCTCACCCGACGGGCGCCGCTTCCTCTCGGGGAGCCAGGACTCCTCGCTCTTCTTCAGGGACGTCCATACCGGTGCGACCTTGTGGCAGACGGAGGCCGGCGACGGGCAGGTCCACTGCGCCGTCATCACGGCGGACGGCGCGATCGCGGCCACCGGGGACTCGGAGGGCGCCATCGCCCTGTGGGACATGGAGACCGGGGCGCTCGTCGAGAGGATCGAGGCGGCCGAGGGCATGTCCGTGACGTGCCTTGCGGCCTCGCCTGACGGCCGCCGACTCCTGGCGGGGACGGCGGGGGGGCGCGTCCGCTGCTGGGAGCTTCCGGCGACGAGCCCGCGATGAGCGCGCGACGGATCGTCGTCGCCGGCGGTACGGGCTTCTTCGGCGCAGCCGTCGTCCGGCGGCTCCGCGATGACGGGCTCGATCCGATCGTCGCATCCCGAAGCGGCCCCACAAGGCTCGATGTCGAAGATGCGAGCTCGATTCGCGAGACGCTGCGCGAGGACGACGTCGTCGTCGATGGCGCGGGGCCCTTTCAGGCGCGCTCCGACACCCTCGCACGCCTCGCCGACGAGGTCGGCTTCGACCTGATCGACCTCTCGGACAGTCTCGCCTATTGCGAGCGCGTCCTCGCGATCGCGCCGCGCCGGGTCCGAATCCTGACGGCGTGCAGCACCGTCTCCGCGGTCACCGCGGCCCTGATCGCGCGGACCGGCATCGAGCGGCCCGAGCGCGTCACGACGATCCTCGTCCCCGAGGCCTCCGCGAGCTCCCGACCCGCCGCCGCCAGGTCGATGCTTCGATCTGTCGGGCGACCCATCCGCGTCCTACGGGGAGGCGCGCTCGTCGAGGCACTCGGTTGGGAGACGGCCCCTGACCTCGACGCGGGGCCCTTCGGTCGCCTCACGGGGCATCGGATGGAGACCGCCGACGCGGTGATGCTGCCTCGAGTCTGGCCCGGCCTCCGCGACGTGGAGCTCCTCGTCGCCACGAGGATGCCCTGGCTCGACTTCGCCGTTCGCGCTGCCTCGGCGTGCCGCCTCACGGGCCTGATGGCGTGGGGGCCCGTGCTCGGCCTCGGGCTGCGCCTGACTCGATGGCTCGCCCCGCGAGGGAGCGGATACCTCGTCCAGGTCGAGGGGGACGGGACCACCCGCACCGCGGGGCTCGTCGCGGAGGAGGGCGGCCATGTCATCGCGGCCCTCCCCGCCGCCCTTGCCGCGGAGGCGCTCGCGAGGGCACCTCGCCGCGACGCGGGTGACGCCCCGACGATCGACGGCTCCTCGGCGAACCTCCTCATCGAGGCCTGCACGAGCTCTGGAGCACGTCTGTTCGTCCCCACACAGAACACACAGTAGGGAGACCGGTTGCGACTCGCTCTTGAGCCGAGACGCGCACCTTTGAAGGATGGAACATCAGGTACGAGTCCCCCTCCGGCTGGCGGAGCGGGAGGCGATCCGGCGTCGCCGAGATGCTCGTCGCGGACGACGGGAGCCTGATCACGATCGCCTGCGGCGTCGACGCGAGCTCCGACGAGGCCCTGCGGAACCTCGGGCAGTTCCTCACCGCGATGCAGGTCACGGCCGTCCCGAGCGGGGAGCCGAAGAAGACGCGGATCGGCGAGCGCGACATGCACGTGCTCACCAGCCGTCCTCTTCTTGCTTTTTGCGTGCTTCCAGTCCCACCAGGCAAGTACCCTACTGTCGATCGACACTTGGCAAGGCCAGGCCGGGGCACCGCGCCACCCGCGGTCCTTCCGAACGAGGACGGTCGATCCCCGCCGCCCATTCGACAGGTGCCTCATGCTCCCCATCGCCTCATCGAGCCGTGTGCTGCCGCTCCTCTCCGTGTCGGTGTGTCTCGCGCTCGTCACCGGCGTTCCGTCCCGGACCCTCGCGCAGGAGACGGCGAACGGCCACTACGAGCTCGACGACACCCTGAGCAAGCTGAAGGACGACCAGGGGACCGTGCCGTGGTCCTGGGATGGGAAGCAGGTCGGCCAGAGCGAGTGGTCCGCGCAAGGGGGTACGTACACGTACAAGCTGCACATCGACCACGACGCCGTCACGGTTTCCGACTTCCAGTCGACATGGACGATTGCTGGACTTCCGCCCCGTCAGCTTGCGCCCGGACAGACGATCAAGATCACGGCCACCGGCAACGCCAACGCCAACGCCAAGTCCTTCAACAAGCGGGATGGGACCTATGCGAAGTTTGAAGGCCCCAGTCTTGATGTGTCCAGGTCCGAGAGCCAGCATGTGGGCTGGGAAGGCAACGAAGGCAGCGAGGTGTTCACGCCTACGGGCCAGAGCCTGCTGGAAGCCACCGTGCCCAGAACCAAGACCGACTCCATCTCGATCAAGGTCTACGCAGGCCACATGTACCGCACCATGGGCGCTCTGGATCGCGTGTACGTCTACAAGTGGGTGGAAGGGCCTGCCAAGCCGGACAACCCGCCTGGGGGGACGGGTGAGGCCGCAGGAAAACCCAGGCGCAAGGCCCCCCGGGTCCGAGTCGAACTTGACACCATGCGATACGCGCCCCATGAGAGGCTGTTCGGCACGGTCGAGGTGCGCACCGGCATCACGCCCGAGAATCCTGGCAGCGGCGAGCTGTCTTGGTCTGTGCGTCGCGACACCACCGGGGTGGACCTCTTCTGGATGGCCGCCGGGGCTGGCGGACAGGCGACGCGAAAATCGGCCGACCCCTACCAGGAGGACTTGTCCGGTGGTCTGCTCGAAGACGTGACGCAGCCGTCGCACAACTTCCGCTTGGAGGAACTCCCGCAGATTCAGGTCCCCGACGAGATCGGCGAGTACACTCTGGTCATCGAGCTGAAAATGGACGATGGGAAGCAGGCCAGCGCCTCCGCGGCCTTCGACGTGCTCGACAATCCCAGGCGACTGATCGTCGGCCAGGTGAACGTGGGAGAGGCGCCCACGGGGCAGGCCCGCACGATCAGCCTTCCCTTCGCCGTCAGCGGCCAGGACGCGCCGGGCGCACAGAAACCCGTCGCCAGGGCCTTCGGCGAGGTCTACGGGCTGACAGGCCAGGCGAAGGGATGGTCGATGAGACTCGATGAGCAAGAGCCGGAGCTTCGGGCCCGCGGACCGGTCATGAGGGGCGACGCGTCGTGGCAGGTCGTGCTGCCCGAGGATGGAATCTACCTGATCACCTGTCAGATCGTGGTTCCCTACTATGGGGCGAAGGAAGCCTCCGAATTCACGGTCGCGGCGAAGCCCGCCGACGAGGGTGCGGGCGCTGGCTCAACGGAGGGTGGCGGGGACGATCCGGGGCGGGGCGCTGAGAGCAATGCGATGACGATCCCCGGGACAGGATTGGTGATCGACCTCCAGGACGGGGGTGTCCTCGTCACCCAGGTCCTTCCGGGCAGCTCCGCCCACAAGTCCGGGATCGTCCCTGGCGACACGCTGATCTCCATCGACAACCAGCCCGTTGCAGGGATGACGCTCCTGCAGATCAGCCAGGGACTTGCTCCGACCGGCAAGGATGAGTTGCACATGCTGAAGGTCCGCACTGCGGACGGCAAGACCTCGAACCACGTGATCCACCCCCAGGAGAATGCCCCCGTGCAGCCGCCGGACACCGACCTGGGCGGAGAGGGCAGGAAGGACATCCAGGACCTGGAGGCCGAGATGCAGGATAAGCTCGCGGCCGGGGAGCTGGAGGCCGCGCTCTCCATCGCTCGGGAGCTGGTGCGACGCTCGCCGGAAGAACCATCGAGCCACATGGACCTTGCGGCCGTCTGCAACGAGGTGGGGACACAGGAAGAGGCCATCGCCGAGGTCCGAGTCGCGGTATCGCTGGCGCCCGGAGACCCCGAGATCGTCTCCAGCGCGGCGGTGCTGCTCACCCGGATGCAACAAGAGCCACTCGCCAGGAGCATCGTGGCCGACGGCATCGAGCATGGCATCGATCGCGACGCCCTCCTCGAACTCCTGCGCTCCGTGAAACTGGAGCATCTCATCCCTCCGCCCAAGTGATCCGTCGGGGGAGAGCCGGACGCCCCGGACGAGGCGATCGTCGTCTCACCCGACGGGCGCCGCTTCCTCTCGGGGAGCCCGGCTCGTCGTCCCCACACAGAACACACAGTAGGCACACCGGTTACGACTCGCTCCCGGGCGGAAAAGGGTCGGAGGTGAACCGGTCTCCATGGACAGGTCCCACTTTCGTCACCGCTTGGAGGATGCCGCGATGAGTCGAATTGTTGCAAGCAGCATGGTTGCCCTGGGTCTAGCCGCCACGGCGCTTTCGGCCGAGACGCGGACCTTTGAAGGATGGAACATCAGGTACGAGTCCCCCTCCGGCTGGCGGAGCGGGAGGCGATCCGGCGTCGCCGAGATGCTCGTCGCGGACGACGGGAGCCTGATCACGATCGCCTGCGGCGTCGACGCGAGCTCCGACGAGGCCCTGCGGAACCTCGGGCAGTTCCTCACCGCGATGCAGGTCACGGCCGTCCCGAGCGGGGAGCCGAAGAAGACGCGGATCGGCGGGCGCGACGCGCTCGTGATCGACGGCCAACTCCACGCCCGGGACGGACGCACGTTCGGCGCGCACTTCGTCGTCCTCTTCGACAAGGGCGGCACGAGCCTCTGGGTCTGCGGGATCGCGGCCGCGGGGCGCACAGAGGCCGTCTCGCGGGACGTCGACGGGATCGTGGGGGGCGCCGACATGAAGGCCCCGACGCCGAACCAGCAGGCCATCGCCGCGCTGGCGGGCGCGTGGGTCGTCGATACGGGCAGCTTCAACCCCGGCCTGGGCGGAGGCGACGCCGCGACGGGGACGAGCCACAACGAGCGCGTGGCCTTCGACGGCCAGGGGCGCTTCGAGTACAGCCGCTCCTCCGCGGTCTACGTGAGCGACATGCCCGCGGACGTCGACCCGGTC
>CAZYRM010000267.1:5391-7656 GCA_964649705.1 uncultured Planctomycetia bacterium | reverse complement strand
GCAGAACGTCATCCACCGCGACCTCAAGCCCTCGAACATCATCGTCGAGAAGACCGGCACGCCGCTCGTCATGGACTTCGGCCTCGCGAAGGACCTCTCCGAGGGGATGAAGCTCACGCGCACCGGCATGGCCGTCGGGACGCCGAGCTACATGAGCCCCGAGCAGGCCCGCGGCGAGTCGAAGCGGATCGACACGCGCACCGACGTCTACTCCCTCGGCGCCGTCCTCTACGAGCTGGTCTGCGGACGGCCGCCGTTCCAGTCGGAGACCTACTTCGAGACGATGGAGGCCGTCGTCCGCGACGACGCCGTGTCGCCCAAGCAGTGGAACCCGAACCTCCCCGTCGACCTGGAGACGGTCATCCTCAAGTGCCTGGAGAAGGACCGCGAGAAGCGCTACCAGACGGCCGAGGAGCTGTCGATGGACCTCGCGCGCTACATCGCGGACGAGCCGATCGCCGCCAGGCCCATCACGGGGGGGGAGCGCTTCAAGCGGAAGCTCCGCCGCCACCGGACGCTCGTGGCGGCCTCGGGCGCGGCGGTGCTCATCGTTGCCGGGCTCTTCGCCTATTCGTTCGCCCGCTCCGAGTCGAAGGGGACGCAGGCCGCGGAGGAGGAGAAGCTGAAGCGCTTCGAGGAGGTCTGGGCGCCCGGGAAGGCCGCCTTCGATCAGGGAGACCTCCGCGAGGCGCGCTCGAAGCTCGAACTGGCGGTCCAGATCCTCCCCGAGCACCCCGACGCGAAGAACCTCCTCGAGGAGACCGTGAAGCGGATCGACGCGAAGGTGGCGGACCTGGTCCAATCGGCCAAGGTCCTCTGGGACCGGGGGAGGAGCCTGGAAGCGATCGAGAAGCTGAAGGAGGCCGACCACCTGCGGCCCGGCGACCCCGAGATCGGGTCGTTCATCGCAAAAGTCCGCTCCGACAGCGTCGTCTTCGAGATCAGCACGAACCCGCCCGGGGCCGCGGCGACGGTGCTTGCGCGGGACGACGAGGACCGCGAAGTGCCCATGGATGAGCGCGACCTCGGGAGGACGCCGGTGGCGGGAAGGCGGCTCAAGCCGGGCTCCTACATCGTGTCGCTCTCGCTCGACGGCTACGCGCCGGTCCGACTTCCGCTCCTCCTGGCGCCGGGAACGCTGGACGTGGTCGTCGCGAGCGTGGAGCTCCTCCCCGGCGACCAGGTGCCCAAGGGGATGGTCGTCGTGCCGGGCGGGGCGTTCATCATCGGCGGGACCACGATGTACGCGCTGCCCACGGAGAAGCGGTCCGTGGAGACGTTCCTCATCGACCGTTGCGAGGTGACCTGCGATGAGTACGCGAAGTTCCTCGCCGCGACGGAGCGGAAGCCCCCGGAAGACTGGGTGGGCGGCAAGGTCCCGGAGGGGAAGGGGGACGCGCCGGTGGTGAACGTGTCGTACTACGACGCGGAGGCCTACGCGAGGTGGGCGGACAAGCGTCTTCCGACGGAGGAGGAGTGGGAGAAGTCGGCCCGGGGGATCGACGGGCGGCCGTACCCGTGGGGGAAGTTCTGGAGGGCGAACCTGTCGCACTGCGAGGACATGGACGGGGACCGCGGCGCGGGCGGGAGCCATCCGACGGACACGAGCCCGTACGGCTGCGTGGACATGGCGGGGAACGTGTGCGAGTGGACGTCCAGCGTCTGGACGGGCGCGGGCGGGAAGCTCGGGGCGAAGGTGATCCGCGGCAGCTCCTGGCTGCATGTGCGGGTAGAGAAGGGGTTGCACCTCGAGGAGGTGGCCAAGCGGATGAACGCGGAGCAGGACAAGGCGGACGTCTGGCTCGGGTTCAGGTGCGCGAAGGACCCGTAGGGACTGCCGCGCCTAGAACTTCTGCCCGCACTCGGGGCAGAACTTGGGTGAGCCCTTGATCTCCGCCTTGCACGCGGGACACGCCGCGGGCTTGGGGACGAGCGACTCGCCGCAGTCGGGGCAGAACTTCCCGCCCTGCGTTTTCGCCCCGCACTTGGGGCAGACCGCGCCGGCCTGGCGGGACATGTCGCGCCCCTTCATCCAGTCGACCGTGCGCGCCTTCTCCTGGGCCTGCTCCTTGGCCGCCTCCATCTGCGCCGCGGCGACCTCCTCGTCGATGTCCGGGGCGCACCGCTCGCAGAGCTGCTGCTTCGCGTTCCAGCAGAATTTTTCGCAGATGTACTTGCCGCAGCGCGTGCACTGCTTGAAGAGCGGCTTGATCTCCGCGACCGCCTCCGAGAGCGCCTCGTCGTGCGCCTTTCCCCCGATCGCCC
>CAZYRM010000267.1:0-5291 GCA_964649705.1 uncultured Planctomycetia bacterium | reverse complement strand
CCTGCGCCCTGTGCGGGCGGACCGTCGAGGTCCCCTGGCTGGTCGCGAGCCACCGCCTCGGCGCCGCCGACCTCGACACCCGCCCCCCATTCATGGAGCGGGGCACGATTGCCGTCTGGGTCGCGGAGTGCCCCGGCTGCGGCTACTGCGCCTACGACCTGTCCACGGCGGGCCCGCAGGCCGCGGACGTGGTGAAGTCTCCCGAGCACCAGGACATCAAGAGGGACCCCTCGCGTCGCGCGATCGCCAACCGGTTCCTCTGCGCGGCGATGGCCCTCGACGCGGCGGGCGCGCCGACCCGCGCCTTCTGGGCCGCCCTTCATGCGGCGTGGGCCTGCGATGACGACGACTGGCAGCAGGGCCCGACGGCTGGCCGCCTCGGGCCCGCCTCCGAGTGCCGCGCCGTCGCCGTCGGGTACGCCGCGAAGGCCAGAAAAGAGGGCCTCTCGATCGAGAGCGGCGCCGGCGCCGCCGAGCTCGTGCTCTCCGACGTCCTGCGCCGAGCGGGCCGCTTCGGCGAGGCCCGCGGGATGGTCCGCCTGGGGATCGAGGCCCGCCCCGACGCCCCGATCGAGCGCCTCCTCGCCTTCCAGAAGCGGCTGATCGCCCGGAAGGACGTCGCCTGCCACACCGAGGACGAGGCTACCGCGGGCCGAAGGTGACGCGCGTCTCGAAGACCGCGCGATCGGCGAGGGTGCGGAGGATCACCACCGGCTTCATGGGATTCCGGTCCGCGTCGAACGTCATCGAGCCCGTCACGCCGCGGAACGTCGATGTCGAGGAGAGGGTCTTCGTGATCCCCTCCCGCGTCCCGTCCGCGAGGCACAGGGAGACGCGCTCGGCGGCGTCGTACCCGAGCGCCGCGAACATCCCAGGGTCGCGTCCGTACCGCGTGCGGTAGGACGACACGAACCTGGCGACGACCTCGTCCTTGTCCGTCGGCGCGAACTGCGACGTGTAGAAGTGCCCCTCCGCCGCCGGGCCCGCCTCCGCGAAGAGTTCGGGGCTGTCCCACCCGTCGCCGCCGAGGATCCGGAGCCCCGGCACGGCGAGGCGCGCCTGCTTCATCAGCACGCCCACCTCGTGGACGAACCCCGGCGCGAAGAGGGCCTCCGCCCCGGAGTCCTTGACCCGCGAGAGGATCGGCCCGAAGTCGGTCGCCCCCGCCTCGTACTCCTCCACCAGCACCACGACGCCCCCGAGGTGGTGGAACGCCTGGCGGAAGGCCTCGGACAGGCTCTTCGTGTACGGCTCGTCCTTCTGGAGGAGCGCCGCGATGCGGGAGACGCCCAGGTTCTCGCGCGCGAAGATCGCGAGCGCCGACCCCTGCATCGGGTCGACGAAGCAGACGCGGGAGACGTACGGATGCCCGCGGGTCACGTCGAAGTGGCTCGCGGAGGGAGAGACGATCGGGAGGCGCGCCTCGTCCGCGAGCGGCGCCACGGCGAAGGCGCACGTGCTCGTCACCGGGCCGATCACGACGCTCGCTCCGGCCCGGTCGAGGCGGCGGAAGGCCTCCGCCGAGGCCGCCGCCTCGCCGCGGTCGTCCTCCCAGATCAGGTCGACGCGGGGGTTCGTTTCGGCCCAGAGGCGGATCCCCTCCTCGCACGCCTTCCCGTAGGAGCCCAGGGGACCCGAGAGGGGGAGGAGGACTCCGACCTTCACGCGGGGGGCGGGGGTGGGGACGATCCGGTGGCGGCATCCCAGGAGGGCGAGGCACGCAACGACGAGGACGGCGATCGCGCGGCGCATGGAGCCCCTCCCTGGAATCGGAGGGGCGGTGTACCACGCGCCGCGGCGTGCGTCAATTCAGCGACGGCTGGAAATCCCGATTCCGCACGTAGTTCTCGGTGAGCGTCTCCACGAACGTGGAGAGCTCGACGAGCTTCGCCTCCGCCTCGCCGCGCGGAACGACGAGGTCGAGGACGCTCGCGCGCTCGCGGACCTTCTCGATAAGGTCCTGCACGACCGCCTCGTCGACGCCGATCTCGCGGCTGACGCGCGTGGTCAGCATCCGCTTGTGGCGGAGGACCAGCTCCGGAACCTCGATCACCCGCCCGCGGCGGCGCGGACGGACGCGGAAGAGCTGACGGAGGTGCGGGTCGATGAACCCGCGCGCGCGCTTGCGATAGTGCCGGACGCGCGCGCCGAGGAACTCCTTCACCGTGAGCTTGAGCTCGTCGACGGGGTCATGCTCGTCGGTCGGGTCGGTCTTCACCAGCACGCGGCGCCCGCCGTACTTCGCCACCGCCTGGCCGACGTACTCGAGCTTGCGGAGCGCCCCGGGGAAGAACTGGTACGTCTTCTTCCAGGTCAGGTCGCCCAGCCACACCGCGAACGTCTCGGCAAAGTCATCGTCGGGGTGCTTCTGCGCATAGTGGTCCCCGCACGGGTTGACGAAGTCGCGGCTCCACGGGTTGAACCGGTAGAGGTTGTGCGTCGGGTACGTGCGGAAGAAGTGCCCCTCGACGTTGAAGAGCGACCGGAATTCCCGGAGGCGGTACAGCTTGTAGCTGTAGCAGAAGGCGTGCCCCGCCTCATGGCGGAGCGTCGTCAGGATGTCGCTCTCCGAGTAGCGGAAGCCGCGGGCCTCCTCGTTGAGGTCGCGGAGCATCGGGTCCGCGTCCCAGAAGCCGACGCCGATGTTCGCGGAGCCCTCGACGCAGCCGTACTCGTTCGAGAGGTAGAAGTGGGGACGCAGGGCGATCCCCGCCCGGTCCAGGTCACGCTCCACGCGCCCGACGAGCCGATCGAAGAGGCTCCCCTCCCACTGGATGGGGAGACGACAGATCGGGGTCGTCAGGAGCTCAAGCTTGAGCGTGTCCACTCCGAAAAGTAGCGCTTGCGACCGCCGCATGGGACTGACCTTTCAAGACTTCAATCTCTCTCTGAAGCCCGCTTCCTCGGTGACGGTGGCTCGAAACGGGCTGGAAGGGACGAGACGAGGCCGTTGCTTGCCCCCTACTGCCTAAGATCGACCATATTCTAGCCCCCCTTGATGGGGGGGCCAAGGGAATGACCCCCTCCCGGGGCCCCGGTCGATCTGTACAACCCCCCATGCGGGAGTTGGTTGAGATGCGTTAGGTGTGCGTTAGTGCACTTCGCCGGGGGATTTTTGCAACTTGCCAATCCACGGCGGCTTGCATGGATGCGCTGTCGTATTATGCTGATGCTGCTGAAGTTCTGACGATGTTGAGTTCTCCCTCCCGCTCCGAGAGACGCCTTCCGTAGAGGACGGCGAGGTCATGGAGGAGGAGGACCTCCAGCCGCCAGGTGTCGCGCTGGGAATCGGACCGGGCTTGTTCCAATAGCCTGGAGGCCATCTCGAGCTGGTCCTCGATGCGCGCGAGCTCCGACGCGAGGCACTCCACCTCCCACGCGAGGCGCTTCTCACGGATCGGCCCGCCCACCGACGGAGGGTCGACGACGATCTCCGCCGCGACGGACCACTCGTCGACCTCGGAGAGGGCCGCGCGAAGAAGCGGAGGCTGCTTGTCGGGGACGTACTTCACGCGGACCGTGTACCTCCCCGGCCGGGGCGCGCCGGGGAAGTGCAGGAGGAGTCCGGCGAACTGCCCCTCGCGCACGGGGAGCGGCACGCCGCGCAGGACGTAGCGCTCCGCGGGGCGCTTCGTCGAGGCGAAGAGGCACGCGACGTGGAGGATGGCGTCGTCGGGCAGGTCGGCCTCGCCCTGGACGAGGAGGTGGTGCTCCTCCCCGCGTGTCGCGACGTAGGCCCGGAAGCGGATGGGGGAGAGGTCGGCCTCGAGCACTCCGTGCGAGGGGGCGGACGCGGAGGCGATCGCGCGGTACTCGCGAGTCTGCAGGTTCGTCATGGTCGTCCCTCCGATCGAGATTGTCACGACCAGAGGAAGGGCACGGCTCCTGCCAGAGGAAGCGACCGGAGGGAAGTGACCACGTGTCCGCGAGATGCGTCCAAACACGCCGATCGGGCGGCTTGAAAAAGTGCTGGATTTCACCCCACTCAGCGATCGGCACTGCTGGAATTCCCGACTCAGTCGGCGAATCCACGGATCGCCCCGGGGCGAGCTCGTCTCGAGCGAGCGAACCGAGTCAAGGGACCGAAACCGTCCCTCCGGCAATGTTTGCGTAAAGAAAACCCTTGCCGCATGTCGATGACATCCATATCATCCTGCGGGCCACACTGCCTCCGGGGGACAGAGGGCACCACGCCGATCTCGCATCTGCGGAACGCAGGACTCGGGGCACTACGTTCGGGGAACACGCCATGCTGAGCGAGGCCGACTTCTATTTCGGCGACATCGCGCTCGCGTACAAGTTCATCTCAGAGGACCAGCTCCAGGAGTGCACGGACCTCTACGAGGCGCTCCAGGCGCGCGGGCTCTCCCGCTCCCTCGGAGACGTGTTCCGCGAGAAGGCGTATCTTTCTCCCGGCCAGGTGGAGACGGTGAACCGCGCGCTCGCGTACATGCTCGCGCGGAAAGAGGACAAGCTCTACTCGCAGATCGCGGTGAAGAACCGCCTCGCGACGCAGGCGCAGGTGGCCGAGTGCCTGAACGATCAGAAGAACCGCTTCTACGGATCGAACGGCGACCTGGTGCGCCTTGCGGACCTGATGAAGGAGCGGGGCCTGATCACCGAGAAGCACCACCGCGCGCTCGCGGAGGCGGTCGAGAAATCGAAGGGGGACGTCAAGGCGACCCCGCACATCCAGCGGCCGGGGGACTTCCCGAGGCCGACGGAGATCCGTCCGAGGACCGCGGAGGCGCCGGGGCCGCGTGCGGCCGCGCCGCCCTCGTTCGCCGCGGGACCGTCCTCGTATGCGGCGCCGCCCTCCTACGCGGCGACGCAGCCGTCCTTCTCCGCGCCGCAGTTCGGCACGCCTGACCCCGGGTACGGGGACCTGGGCCTCCCTCCGACGATGCTCAAGGGGATGCCTCCGGCCCCGGCCGCGTACCAGCCTCCGGCCTACCAGCCTCCGTCGTACGCGCCGCCGCCGGCCCCGATGCCGCAGGCGCCGACCGACACGAGGCGCTTCGGAAGCGTCCCGTTCGCGGCCGCGCCCTCGACCCCGCCCAGCGCTCCCGCCCCGTCGCCGCCCTCGTTCCTCCAGGCGCGCCCCGGCAGCGGCGCGTCGCCCGCGACGGCGAGGATGGCCCCTCCCGACCCGAAGGAAGAGGCGCTCGCGAGCGCCCTGGGGAGGCAGTCCTGGATGGAGGTCACGGCGACGGCCGAGGACATCCTCAAGGAGCGGCCCGACCACGTGAAGGCCCTCCGCGCGCTCGCCGACCTGCACCGCCGCGAGGGGC
>CAZYRM010000266.1:0-7708 GCA_964649705.1 uncultured Planctomycetia bacterium | reverse complement strand
CCCCCCCCCCCCCCCCCCCCCCCCCCCCCCCCCCCCCCCCCCCCCGCCCCCCGGGGGCGGCCCCCGCCCCCCCGGCGGCCCCCCCCCCCCGCCGGTGCTTCCCCGCCCCGAGCGGATCGACTCACGATTCGTGTCGATTTGTGTGCATTCGTGGATCGTCTGCGAGCCTCGTTGGCCCGGCCGACGGTCCGACAATTTCCGACAATTCGGCGAGACGACGTGACACCCCGGACGTTGGCGACTGATAGGATCCTGACATCGATTCGAGGGGGGCTCGCCTTGGGCTGGGAACGGATACGCACCATCCCCGCGTGGGTCGCTTCCGTCGCGCTGCACCTCGCGCTGTTCGCCCTGTTCGCCGGGCTCGTCGTCCGCCAGGCGAAGCAGGGCGAGGACAAGCCGCCCGCCGTCATTGCGCTGACGATGGCTCCCCCCGCACTTCCCCGGGAGGCCGAGACGCCCGAGCCCGCCGCCGACGCCGAGGCGCCGCTCCTCATCGACGTCCCCGTCGCGGAGCACAACGAGACCGCCAACGACTGCGACGACGGGACCGCCCGGCTGGCCGAGGTGATCGGCCTCGGAGGCGGCTTCGGGCCCACGGGGCGAGGCGGCCGCCGGTATACGCGCAGCGAGGGAGGCCGCCGCGGCGCCTCGTCGGCCCGCGCCGTCGAGGAAGGGCTCGAGTGGCTGGCTCGCCACCAGTCCCGCGAGGGACACTGGGGCTCCCACCAGGACCGCTGCGAGAAGGGCCAGCCCCCCTGCGCGAGCATCGCGGGAAACGGCAGCCGTCGCATGGCGATCACCGCCCTCGCCCTCCTCGCCTTCCTCGCGAACGGGGAGACCCCCACGACCGGTCCGCACGCCGACGGCGTCAAGCGCGGACTCGCCTACCTCCTTGCGCACCAGTCGCGGTCGGGGCAGTTCGAGGCGAGCTACCCGACCCAGGACTACTACTCGCTTTACGAGCAGGCGATCGCGACCTGGGCGGTCGCCGAGGCCGCCGCCGCCACCGGGGACGCGGCGTACAAGGACGCGACGACGCGGGCCGTCGGAAATCTCGATCGCCGCGTGACGATGCGCGTCGACACGAGCGTGATGGGCTTCGTCGTGATGGCGCTCCGGTCCGCAGAGTGCGCGGGGGTCGTCGTCCCGGCCAAGGCGAAGGCATGGGGACCGAAGTACTTCCAGCTCCTCGTGGAGAAGAAGGGGGACTTCGCCTACCGCATCGAGGACGACCTCGGGAAGGAGCCCCTCTCCGACATCGGGATCTACTCAAGCCTCCTCTACGGCCTGCAGGAGGCGAATCCGAAGGTGAAGAAGGCCATCGACCTGGCCCTCGCCCGCGGTCCCGCGCGCGCGTACGAGTGCGGGATGAACCTCTATCACCGGTACTACTGGACCCTCTCCTACCTGCACGTCGGAGGGGAGGCCTGGAAGGCGTGGGACGCCCGGGTACGCGACTACCTGACCGGGTCCCAGCAGCGCTCAGGATGCGCGCGCGGGAGCTGGGAGCCGAACGACGAGCGGATCTCGAACAGGGTCCTCTCCACCGCCCTGGGCGTGCTCACGCTCCACGTCTGCGACCGTAAGCTGCTCCTCCACCGATCCGACTCCGCGGACGCGAAGGCCGAACTCATCGGGCCGGAGTCGATGGCCTACGGCGAGGTCCTCTGGGAGGAGGCCCTGCGCACGTGCGCGAACGTCGCCAGGGGGCTCGACCAGGGCGTCCCCACCGGGTACACGGTCGAGCAGGCCCTTGCGAGCGCCGATGCGTTCCTTGCGTGGACCCCGGGCGCGTCCCCGAAGAACGACGAGGATCGCCGAGCCCTGGCGGAGTGGATGCGCGACGTTCAGGAGTCGGCCGCGGAGGTCGCCGCGCGGGCCGGGGACCTCGACGGCGCGCTCGCGAGGCTGACGAGGGTCGCCGACCCGTCCCCCGGCGCCCGCGTCTTGCGGGCGACGATCCTCGCGAGGCATGCCTCGCGCCAGGCCGATCCCGCGACGGCCGATCGGATGCGCGGCGAGGCGATCGACGTGCTCGCGCGGGCCCTGGAGGAGGCCCCAAGCCGGGGCGGCGACGCGTATCGGCTCCTCGCGTGCCTCGCCCACGACCTCAAGGCGCCCCACCGCGTCGACGCCCCCGCGGGCTCGCTGGTGGCCCTGGCCATCGAGCAGGGGAGCCTCTCGCGCGAGACGCGAGCAGCTCTAGGGGCGCGGCGGATCCCGGCAGACCTCGCCGCGCGCCTCGCCCGCGCCCGCGACGAGGTTCGCTCCGCGCGCAGGCGTCACCGAGGGCTCGCCGACCTGTTCGACGAGTGGGAGCGCGGCACGCTCCTGTCGATTGCCCACGTCGCGCTCGTCGGCGGGAGCGCCACGGACGCCGCCTCGGCCGCGCAGGAGGCCGCGAGGGCCTTCCCCAGGCGCGCGACGGAGCGCGAGGTCGTCTCCCTCCTCGGCGCGGCCTCGCTAAGGGCTGCCGCGGAGGCTTGGAACGCCGGCGACCGCTCGACGGCCCGCGAGCACGCGCGCGTGGGGGCCTCCGCCTACGCCTACCTCGCCTCGGTCGACCCGAGGGAGGGGGCGAAGCTCGCCGTCCCGATCGCCGATCTGTTCTACATGGCCGGAGAGTACCGGGAGGCCGCGCGGCGGTACCGAGTGGCGCTCGCACAGGTGGTCAAGGAGATGGGCGACCCGATGCCCGTGCGGGAGAAGCTCCTCGCCTCCCTGGAGGGCGCCGGCGACGTGACGGGGGCCGAGGCCGAGCGCGCGTCGATGCGGTAGGTCACACCTGGTGCCGTGCCAGCTCCTCGGGCGTGTTGACGTTCACCAGCGACCTCGCGGCGCGCCCCGCCCACGAGGAGCCCTCCACCTCGAACCGCGCGACGCTCACGCGGTCGTAGAACCGCGCGATCTTGAGGTCGCCCGTCCTCCACTGCTCCTCGATCGCGCAGGCGCATCGGCGGTGATAGAAGGCGTGGAGGGGCTCGGGGTACCCCTCGAACCAGGGGACCACGGCGTCGACGCCCTCTCGGAGACCGGCGAGGTGTCGGATGAACCCCTCGTCGAGGAATGGCATGTCGCAGGCCACGGTGAACACCCAGTCCGTCGGGCTCTCGACGGTCATCGTGTGGATCCCGAGGAGCGCCGCGCCGCCCGGGAGGCGGTCCGGGTGGACGGGGAGGCCGAGGTGGGCGAACTTCGCGGGGTCGTTCGCGGAGATCAGGACGCCGTCGAAGAGGCCGCGGAAGAGCGCGATCTGGGACTCGATGAGCGTCGCGCCGCGGAACGGGAGGAAGGCCTTGTCGCGCCCCATCCGGACGCTCTTCCCTCCGGCGACGATCGCCCCGCAGCACCCGTCGAGCATGGGGGGACCGCCTAGAACAGCTTCCGCTGGCTGGCCTTGCCGATGGTCATCTTGGTCCGGTACTCGCGGACCGTGCGGCGGGCGACCTTGACGCCCTGGTCCTTGAGGAGGAGGCGCGCGATCGCGCCGTCGTCGAGCGGGTTCCGCTTGTCCTCCTTGTCGATCATCTCGCGGATCATGGCGCGGAGGCCCTCGCTCGCGACGTCGCCGCCTCCTGACTGGTTCGACGGCAGCCCCTCGGAGAAGAAGTAGCGAAGCGCGAAGATCCCGCGCGGCGTCTGGACGTACCTCCCTCGCACCGCGCGGCTCACCGTGGCCGGGTCGACGCCGATCTGCCGCGCGACCTCGGTCATCGTCAGGGCCTTCAGCCCCTGGATCCCCTTCTCGAAGAACTCCTTCTGGCAGTCGACGATGTGCCGCGCGATCTTCTCCGTGATGATCTCGCGCTGAACGATGAACTCGATGAAGGTGCGGGCCGACTGCACCTTCTCGCGCATGAACTGCCGCTCCTTCCCCTTGACCTTCTTGTCCTCGAGGAGCTTCCGGTAGATCGGGTTCACGAAGAGGCGGTCGCGGAAGCTGCGGAGCAGGCGGACCTCGTACCGGTCGTCGACCCACTCCACCACGATGTCGGGGTTCACCGGGGGGACCCGGTTGCTGGCCAGCGCGTTCGCCGGCTTCGGCGTGAGCTGCTTCAGCTCGCCGATCAGCGACTTCACCTTCTCGATGTCGATCCCGAGGGCGGCGCCGATCTGCGGCAGGCGGTTCTTCTCGATATCCGACATGTGGACCTCGATCAGCCGCCGCTTGAGCTCCACCTCCGGGTCCTCGGGGTCGAGCTGCAGGAGGAGGCACTCGATCGTCGTCCTGGCCCCCACCCCGGCGGGGCCGAGGGTCTTGAGCGACGAGAGCACCTTCTCGAGCTCCTCCGTCCTCGCGCGGAGCGGCTCGAGGACCTCGGCCATCGCCGTCGAGAGGCGGCTGCTCTGATCGAGCTCGGCCATCACCCCCGCGCGGAGGGACTCGACGGCGCGATAGACCTCGTCGAGCAGGATGGAGTCGATGTCGATGCGCTTGCGTTCGGCCGCGTCGCGGAGGCCCCATCGCCGCGGCGGGAGCATCGTGCCGTCCTCGGCGATGTAGATCTTGTCGATCGGGTAGTAGTGGGTCATGATCCGCGACGTCTCGTCGAGGAGGGGCTGCGCGGTCGGCTCCGGCTCCTCGTCCTCGTCCTCGTCGTCGGCCTCCTCTTCCGCTTCCGCCGCCTTCGCCTCCTCCGCGGCCGACTTCGCCGCGACGAGGCGCTCCATCGTCCAGTAGATGCCCGAGAAGGCGTCCTGGACCTTCGGGTCGTGGATGGCGTCGACGAAGGCGCGCTTTGCGTCGAGCCTGGGCCGCTCCGCCTCGGCCTCGTCGTCCGTGCGGGGCGTGCCGTCATTGCGCGCCGCCTCGGCCTTGCGGCGGGCGATCTCGACCTGCGAGGCCGCCTGGAGCCTGGCGACGATGGCCACGCGGAGGCGGCTGTCCCAGTCGAGGATCTGGTTGAGGAGGGCGTCGATGACCTTTCCGAGACGATTGCGGCCGACGTCCCCGATGTGCTTGAGGAGGATCTCGCGCCGAACGTCGAGGGCCGGCGCCCCGGCGACCGGGGGGCCCGCGGTGAGGGCGCGCTGTCCGATCGCGTAGAACTCCGCGCCCTGCGCGTGGAGCTTCTCGAGGATCTGCGTCGCGGCCCCCACGTCCTCGCCCGCGAGCCCGATGTCCTCGAGCTGCCCCGCGAACGCCCGCTTCATCGTCGGCCAGTCGGGCGGCGGGTCCGTTTCCGCGCGGAGGAGGAACATCAGGTTGGTGATCGCCTGACGGATTCCGCGCTCGACCGCGTCGTTCATCGTCTGCGCGATCTCGGTCAGCGGCTGCCTGAGGTACCCGGCGTCGTCCATGCTGTAGACGACGTAGCTGGCGATCCGACGAAGCCGGGCGTTTGACTCCTCGTACTCATACCGCTGATAGAGCTGGTCCTGGAAGGTGGCTCGGAGGTCCGGCGTGTTCGCCATCGCCTCCATCTTGGCGCTGATGTCCCCGCCGCCCCTGGCCATGCGGAATCCCTGTCCGCCAAGCAGGTTACGGGACTGGTCATAGAGGTAGGCGGAGTCCGAGGCCTCTTTGCTGTCCTGCTGGGCCTCTGTGGGCTGCGTCGGGGCGGGCGTGGCGGGTTCGGTCGTGCGCATCGTAAGTGCCGGATTGCGCTCCAGCTCGGTGCGCAGCTCCGTGTCCAGCTCATCGCGAGTGAGCTGAAGGAATTTCATCACCTGGAGGAGTCTTTGCTGGGGGACCTGCAGGTGGCGCAGGGTTTGCTCGAGGGACTGATTCATAGGCGACTCCCCCTACCAGCAAAAGATTCGCCAGCGATTGGCGCGTGGGTGGCGATCCACGGGCAACTCTACTCCTTGAGTCCGGTGAAGTCAAGGCGCGGCCCTGGGATGCGATCCGGCGACTTGGAAAATCGCTTGCGAGCGATAGCTCCGGGACTATAATCGCCGATTCCAATCACTCTTGCCCTGGGGGCACGATGGTGGCTGTAGCTCAACTTGGCTAGAGCATCAGATTGTGGCTCTGACGGTTGCGGGTTCGAATCCCGTCAGCCACCCTCCCCCCCGCCCTCCGAGGACCCCCAGATGCGCTGGTGCCCGTACGCCCTGGCGTCGATCTTGCTCGCGGGAGGCGTCGCCTTGGCCGACGTCACCATCGAGGAGCGCATCCAGAGCGGGGACGAGGCCGCGTCGGCGCAGACGGTCCGCTTGTACGCCTCGCCGACCTCGATGCGCATCGAGGAGCCCGAAGGTTCAGTCATCATCCTGAGGGCCGACAAGGAGGTCGCCTGGTACCTCGACATGGCGAGCAAGACGTACGTCGAGGTCCCCTTCAAGAACCTGATCACCGACCTCAGCCGCCAGCAGGAGGCGTACGACCAGGCCCTCAAGTCGATGGACGAGACGATCCAGACGCTCGAGGGCACGGCGGGGGTCGACAAAGAGACGATCGACCAGATGAAGGCGGAGCGCGCGAAACTCGAGATCACCGTCGTCGACGAGGGACAGGAGGACGTCGCTGGGCGCTCGTGCGCCCACACGCGCATCCTGCAGGCCGAGGAGCCGGCCGTCGAGGTGTGGACGGCGACGGACCTCGCGAACGCGGAGGCCCTCGCGAAGTTCAACCTCTACCGATTCGCCCGCGAGGACTGGGGAATGGCATGGACGAAGGTGAGAGGCGTGCCGCTCCGGGTCGTGGTGCACTCGGCGGAGGGTGGGATCGAGCGGAGTACGGAGGCGGTGAAGGTCGAGGAGAAGCCGATCGACGCCGCGCTCTTCGAGCCTCCCGCGGGATACACGAAGCTGTTCAACGAAGTTCCGCCGGAGGGCGACGACGAGTAGCCCTGCCGAGGGCCAGTAGCTCAATGGATAGAGCATCGGATTTCTAATCCGACGGTTGCAGGTTCGAATCCTGCCTGGCCTATCTCGCGGCCAGACGGGTGGAGGGCGAAATGATGAGGCCGGTCCTCGTGCTCTGCCTCTTCGCCGCGTGCGCGTGCGCCGAGGAAGTCAGGCTTGAGCTCGATCCGCGGCTGGTGATCACGCCGCTGCCCGAGGTCCGCTTCGAAGAGCCGTCCGTGATCGCCATCCCCGAGCCGACCGTGGACCTTCCCCTGCCCGACCTGGACCTGGTCGAGGCGCTAGGGCTCGAAGCCGAGGCCGATCAGGCGGCGCGCATGGATGCCGGGGCGGCGGAGCCGGTGTGGACGCCTCCGGAGGAGGTCGGCGTGGCGGTCAGGCCCGTCTCGGAGCTACTCGATGCGGCGGAGGCGGAGCAGGAGGCGGCCGGCGGGGCCCGCTTCGAGCCGATCCTCGCCTACGCGCGCGCGGACGAGGAGGACGACGGCGGGAGCGGCGGCGGGGTGGGTCTCGTCACCGAGGAAGGGCTCGTCCCCAAGGGCTTCCAGAACTTCACGCTGCCCCCGCTTGCCCGCGATGCCCCGACGATCACGTTCCGAATCGAGCGGAGCGAGCCGGATCCGTTCGCCGAATTCGCGGCGCGCGTGCGGCGATCCCGTCGCTGACCGTCTCCAGCCGGAGCCCCCCATGGAGCCGACGACCGGACTCGAGTCGATCCCCGAGGCGCGCCTGCGCGCGCTGGTCGAGGTGATCCAGGCGCTGAACTCCTCGCTCGATCTGGACGAGGTCCTCGGGCGCCTGCTGGACGAGGTGATCCGCCTGGTGGGCGCCGAGCGGGGGATCATCGCGCTGTGGGACCGGGAGGCGAAGACGTTCCAGACGCGGGCCTCGAGGG
>CAZYRM010000265.1:466-7711 GCA_964649705.1 uncultured Planctomycetia bacterium | reverse complement strand
TCGGGTCGGCGATGACGGCCGCCTGGGCGATCTCGATGTCGAAGTCGCGGACGTAGGCGGTCTGCGTGGCGAAGAAGATGTTCACGCGCTGCGAGGAGCCGTAGGTGATGAAGAGCTCCTTGATGAGGACCTCGACGGCGCCGACGTATCCGCCCCCGATGACGCCGATCGCCTCCGCGGCGCGGACGCGCGCGGCCATGTCCTTGAGGAAGAAGGCGGACCAGAACGCCTGGACCAGCGCGGGCTGCTCGACGTTCTTCTTGAGCGTCTCGAGTGCGGCCGCGCGGACGGTGTCGATGTTGTCCTTCAGGACCACGCGGACGAGGGCCTTGATCGCCTCCTCGTCCTTGATCCCGTCGAGGTACTGCGCCGCGTTCTGGCGCTCCGTGTACGGGCGGTTGCGGAGCATGTCCGTCAGCGGCTCGATGCGGTCCTTGCCCGGGATGGCGAGGATGGCCTCCGCGGCCTCCTTCTTGACCTCCTCGTCCTTGGACTCGAGGAGCGGGACGAGGCGGCGGAGCTTGGCGGCGGCGCCCGACTTCTTCATGGCGTCGTCGAGCTTCTCGCGGTCGGAGTCTTTGGCCTGGGCGGCCAGCGCGCCGAGCGCGATGGCGAGGACGACGAACCCCCTCGTGAGGCTGTTCACGGCGTGACCTCTCTGGCTGAGAAACAGCCCCTGACAGAGGAGGAGGCTAGCACGCCGGCGGACCGGAAGTCAACCGCCCTGTGCCCGGTCGGGCCGCGGGTCTACCAGACATGTGCCGACAGCCTGTAGAGGGTGGCGATGCCGTCAGCCACGTCGCACTGGATGGGCTTGCCCGATTTCGCGTCGGCGCCGAACAGCCGCTCGGCGGCCGCCACCGGCAGAAGGAGGGCCGGGTGCGGGGTCTCGAACCCGCCGTTCAGGAGCGCGACGGTGCCGAGGACCTGGCTACCCTTTCTGCCCACGACGAGTCGGACGCGTACGCCCACGAGGTCTCTCCGCCGGTTCGTGCGGGACGAGGTACCCCACACGCACCCGCTTGCGCGCCGATTCGCGATGTGTGGGCCGATCGTGCGGAATCAGCTTCTTGATCTTCACCATGGCAACCTTGATTCTAGCCCCCGCCGCCCCGGCCGTTCAAGCCCTCCTCGTCCGGACGAGCATGGCGTCGACCTCGGCGACGCGGGCCTGCTGGGCGCGCCAGAAGCCGGGGTCCTCCTGGGCGCGGAGGTCCTCGACGGCCTTCCCCTGCTGCTCGACCCAGGTGTAGTACTTCTGGTTGTGCCACCGCCGGCGCGTCTCGCGGGAGCCCTCGAGGACCCAATCGGTCTTCTGCCCGCGGAAGAGGTCCACGCGGCGCCTCGCCTCCTCGCGGTCCATCGGGCCGCACTCCTGGTTCAGCTTCGCCAGCACGGACGGGTAGCGGTCGAAGTGGTCGGTCGCCACGGTGACGACGACGTCGCCCTTCTTCAGGCCCAGGTGCCTGGCCGCCTTGACGGCGCCGAGGATGTTGCAGACCCCCGAGACTCCGAGCATCCCCACGAGCGCGCGGAACGCCGCGGGGGGGGCCTTCACGGCCTCCGCGGCCGCCTCGGCGCCCTCCTGGAGGAGCTGGAGCCCCTGGAGGCACTCCAGGTCGTCGACGCAGCAGAGGAGGTCCATGTCGAGGACGTTGTGGATCCAGGTGACGTGCTTGTCGCCGATCCCCTCGATCCGGTGGCCTCCGAAGCCGGCGTTGTACAGCGTGGGGCACTGGACGGGCTCGACGCCGACGGTCGCCGATTCGGGGAAGACTTGCTTGATGCGGTCGCCGGCGGCGATCGTCCCCGCGGAGCCCATCGCCGACACGAACGCGGCGATCCGGCCGTTGCCCACGCCGCGCTTCGCCAGGTCGGCGGCGAGGTCGACGGCGCTGTTCCCGGTCACGTGCCAGTGGAAGCGGTAGTTGCCGAACTCGGAGAACTGCTCGAGGATCCGGTTCTTCGGGTCGCGGCGGAGCTCCTTGACCTTGTCGAAGATCTCCTTCACGTTGCTCTCGCAGCCGGGCGTCGCGATCACCTCGGCGCCATACGTGCGGATCTTCTCGAAGCGCTCCTTGGACATCTCCTCGGGGAGGACGACCAGCGAGCGGTACCCCATCCTGGGCCCGACCCAGGCGCCCCCGATCCCGTAGTTCCCCGTGGAGGGGCAGACGAGGGTGTCGCGGCCCGGAACGCACTCGCCGGTGAGCTGCTTCTCGATGAGGATGGAGTAGACGGCGCCGACCTTGTGGCTGCCGGTGGGGAACCAGCGCCCGCTCATGAGGACGACCTGGGCGTCGGTCCCGGTCAGCTCCCTGGGCACGACGAGGTGCCTGACGCCGCCCGCGGAGTCCTTCCACGTGATGTTGTGGAGGTTGACGGGGTCGAGGGGGGATTTCTCGAGGGCCGCGAGGGCCTTCTGGCGCAGGTCGGGGGCGATCCGCTCCGGGTGCAGCATCTCCTCGAAGGTAGGGCCGTAGATCATCGGGGGTCTCCGAGGCGGGGCGAAACCAATGTAGTTCCTGGAGACGCGGGATGCAAGCGCGGGGAAGGAGCCCGTCATTTCCCGAAGTCCTCGGAGGACGGTGTTTCCACCTCCACCCAGTTCGGGTCGTCCTCTCGGACGTCGAACGCGCCGCTTGTCGAGCCGCCGTCGTCTGGATTCGTGTACTTGTAGTCCACCTTGTAACCGTAGTGCCCGACGGGGAGCGTCATGGTGAACAGGCCGTTCTTTCCATCCGCGTGGCCGCCATCGATGACCTGCCCCTCCTTGTTGAGGATCGCCACATGGAGGATCTGGCAGGCCTGCTTGCTCTTCCCCATCCTGTTCTTCCGCCAGCGGAAGACGTGGATGTTCACGTCCGCCTTGGCCAGCTCCACGTCCGCCGCAATCTCCATCTGCTTCGCGGCGTCCAGCTCGCCTGAGCCCCACTTTGCCCTCAGCCGGATCATGTACGTGCCCGCGGCCTTGTACTTGTGCGTCGCCTTCTCGCCCCTCGATGCGCCGGTCTGGTCGCCGAAGTCCCAGGTATACTCCACGTCGCTCGGGATCCCCACCCCCTCGGCGGCGAAGTCGTACTCCGCTCCAATCACACCCTTGCCCGCGCCCACGCCGCCGCGGATTCCCAAGGAGGCTGCTTCCGTCACCGGCAGCATGAACGGCCCTGAGCGGAGGGGCTTTCCGCTCTCGTCGGTCACCTCCTTGTCCTCCACGCAGATCCCGGCCACGGCGACGGTGTGAGGGGGGCGCATGGGTGCGACATCCCGGACGTCGAATGTCTTCGTGTCGAGCGGCAGCAGATCGTCGCACTCCACGAGTTCCCCTTCCGCTTCGCCCTCCTCGGGTTTCTCACGGAGCAGCACCCTGTACCCCGCGGCCGCGCCTTCCGGGTTGATCCCGTCCCCCGCTCCCCCGGCCTGGAAGGGCTCGATCCGGTAGAGGGGATAGACCTGCGGCCTCTCGGGCGACGGCGGGACAGGTTCGAGGCTCGGCGAGGCCAGGAGGTAGGCTACCATCGGATTGTCGTACGACGGGCCAGGCGTGGGGTCGACGATGCCCAGACGCCCCTGGAGCGCGTCGCCGCCGCCTGCGAGGAGGTCTCCTCCGCCGACGACGAGAGTCTCTTTGGCTGCGACCACCTCCCCGCCGTTTCGCTTGAACAGGAACTCTTCGGATGTCCACGGCGTCTTGCGCCGCACGACCAGCACGGGGGCTTCTTCCGCCTCGAGTGCCCTGGACAGCTTCACGTCGAGCCTGCGCATGGTGAACGACAGCGGACGGAGCGTGGCAAGCGTGCTGGGGGACCGTGCCATGCCAAGCGCGAGGGTCTCGCCGCAGATATCGCCCGAGTCGGGGGCGTACCCGCCCCACCCGGTCGGCACCTGGAACGGGGCGCCCGCCGACACGAGCGGCGAGGCCTCCCCGTCGGCCCCGGGCGCTCCCTCCCCGTCGAACAACGCGCGGGCAAAGGAGCGGAAGGTCGCCGACAACTGGTTCTCCTGCATGGTCCCGGCCATGTATTGTCGGAGGTCCTCATGCCCTCCCATCCGGTGCAGGAGGAACTTCCCGAAGGGCCACAGCCAGTAGCCCCGCTTGACGCTGTCCGCGTCGCTTTCCTTCGGGCCGCCCGACGCCATCAGGCCGTTCTCGAGGAACTTGATCGACTCCCTCCAGGGACGGTTGGTCCCGGGCCCGTCGCACGACGGGAAGATCTCGCTCTCCATGGTGGTCGTCAGGGACTCCTCGGTGCAGGGCGCGATCCCCTCCCACTCGTTGTGGTCGCAGATGGCGTGGAGGTACTCGTGCGAGATGGTCTGGTGACGCTCCATCCGTTCGTTTGCCAGGATGGTCTTCGCGTTGATCCGCAAGAAGCCAGGATGCCCGGGGGGGCCGGAGTCCCATTCACCAGCGACCTCCGTATCCGACAGAAGGGTGATGCCTACCCCCGGCCACACGGAGACCCACGTGTGGTCGGGAGGGGCGTAGCCCGCCTGCTTGTAGTACTCGTAGACCGTCTCGAGCTCGCGGCCCAGGTTCGCTACGTCGGGATCCACGGGAACGATGTCCTGGGCGTCGGGATGCTGCCTCCTTGCCTCGGCGACGGACTTCGCGGAGGTGTGGCTCCATTGGTCGCCTTCGCGGACCAGGATCCACGGGTTCGGGCAGGTGAGCGCGTACTTGCCCTCTCGGGCGTAGAGCACGCTGAAGTGCGGGGAGCTCACCTTGGCGTCCAGGCCGTAGGTCTGGCGCAGGTGCTCGAGCTTGGGCGCCTCGATCGTGCCCAACGAGGCCCCCGCGGAGCACAGCATCGCGAAGGCGCCCAGCGTCCAGCCGCCCCCCGAGGCCACCAGGATCACGACGGTCCAGCCCCCGGTCCAGACGGCCCACTTCTGGACCTTGCCCCAGCTCAGCCACGAGAAGTGGTTCACGGAGAAGACGAGGGAGCCGGTTGCGGGGTCGAACCTCGGCTTGAACCCGATAGCGGCGCCCTCGTCCATCTGCTGGAAGACGACGAGGTCGGACGGATCGGTCCCGGCAGGCACCGGGATGCGGACGGTCGCGGGCGCCTTCAGGTCCAGGTGCGCGCCGTCATTCCCCTCGACGAAGTAGGTGGTCCCGCCATCGAGACCGCCCGAGCCCTGCCTGAGCGTGATCGCCTGGTCCTCAGCCAGGGCCCCCGGCGGCAGGTCGATCGTGATCTTGCCCGGTGCCGCCACGCTGCCACCGGCAGGGCCCACGGGAGCCGAGGCCAATACCGCCCCCGGAGTCGGAGTGTCGAACTTGGGGGAGCCGGACGGACTGGGGGCGGAACCCGCGGCGGCATCCGGACGTGCCCCCGGCCGCGCGTCCGGAATCGAGCGGCCCAGTGCCCTCAATTCGTCGACCGCCCCATCGCACACCGTGTCCTGGGTCAGTCCCGTCTCGATGCACCGTTGGAAGTAGTCCGCAGCCGTCTCGCGGTCTCCGTCGATCAGCCGCACACTGCCCGCAAAGAAGTACATGGCGCAGACGTTCCATCGTCGAGTCGAGGCGTCGGGCGAGTCGATGAGCTTCAGGAAGTCGGCTTCGGACAGCCTGCCGCACAGGAATGAGAAGACGGCGCTGTTCTTCCTGGCATCGTCCTCCGGCCCGGAGTGCGAGTCGAAGTAGCGCTCTAGCTCCGCGGAAGCCTGCTGCCGCTCGCCGAGTCGCGCGCGGGTGAGGTAGATCTGGATGTGAATCAACGCATCGTCGTTCTCGATCGAAGGGTCCTCGCACGCCTTCCGGAAGTCTCGGAGCGCGCCCTCCCAGGACTGTCTTCTGTAGAGAAGGTGTCCCCGTGCCCGATAGGTGGCGGCGTCGCCTGGTTTGAGCGTGATCGCGCGACTGTAATCGGCGATGGCCAGGTCGAGGTCGCCCTTGCGGCGCCTCAAGTACGCCCGGTTCTTGAAAGCCGAGAAGTACTCCGGGTCCAGCTCGATCGCACGGTCGAAGTCGGCCAGGGCGCCGTCGTCGTCCTTGCTGCTCTCTCTCGCTTTGCCTCGGCCGAAGTAGGCATGGACGCTCTGCGCGTCAATCGTGATGGCATGGGTGTAGTCGGCGATGGCGCCATCGAGGTCCCCCTTCTCCTGTCTTGCGTCCGCTCGACTCTGGTAGCCCCAGAACAGGTTCGGATCCGTTTCGATGGCCTGCGTGTAGTCTGCGATGGCGCCATCGAGGTCGCCCTTCCCGCTCAGCGCGTCCCCTCGACTGACATGGGCCCAGGCGTAGGTCGGATCGAGGTCGAGGGCCCTGGTGAAGTCGGCAATCGCGTCGTCGAGGTCCCCCCTCTCCATTCTTGCGCGCGCTCGATCGTAGTAACCCCAGAACAGGCTCGGGTCCTTCTCGATGGCCTGCGTGTAGTCTGCGATGGCGCCGTCGAGGTCGCCCTTTCCCTTTCGCGCGTCCCCTCGCCTGGCATACGTTCGGGCGTGATCCGGGTCGAGCTCGATGGCCTTGGTGAAGTCGGCGATCGCGCCGTCCAGGTCGCCGCGTTCAGACTTGGCCTGGGCCTGATCGCGGTAGTCGGCTGCCGACTGGGCCTGCGCGGTCGCGGGTCCCGAGAGTGCGAGAAGAACGACACCGCACATCCAGGTCAGGAGCTTCTGCATGGTCCGATCCATCCCATTCGATCCACGAGTTCAGGTCCGCGGACACCGAGACTGCGGCGGCCAGGAGAGCGGGCAACGCATGACATCGCTCAGCATCCTGCTCGGTGGCGGGTGGTGAGCAAGAATGGAGTCGACTCTCGGACGGTAGCGGTATGGCCGGGCGGCGTCAATCGCTTGCGCGTCGCTTGAAGACCACCGCGCTCCTGTTCGGCGCACTCGCGTCGGTTCGGGCGGGAGCGGGGACGCTGTAGCCCGGCAGCTTGGAGGATGCAAGTCCGGGAACGGGCGGGGAGTTTTAACACGAAGACGCGAAGCCTCAAAGCAACACGAAGGCGTGTTTGGAAGGGATCTGGTCGCTCGTGCCAGGGGGACTGCGTCAGTATCGCCCCCTGCTCTCTGCGCCAGACCATTTCGGGTGACCGAGCGGAGCTCATCGCTGCCCCCCTGGCTCGAGCGACCTGCTTCCGTCCAAACGCGCCTTCGTGTCCCTTCGTGTCTTCGTGCCTTTGTGTTAAAAGCCACCCTCCGTTCCCGGACTTGCATCCCCCCCCCCCCGCGGGGTACATTTTGGCACCCCCCCCCCCGCCCCCCACCGCGGGCCCCGCCCGGCGC
>CAZYRM010000265.1:0-456 GCA_964649705.1 uncultured Planctomycetia bacterium | reverse complement strand
CTTCGCGAACTTCCGACGTCATCCGCCATGAAAGTGCCAGCCCGCCCCCCCGGAGACTACATTGTCTCCACCCCCGCCACGGCGCCCATCGGAGGGCAGCGCCGTGCGCCTGCCGTACGTCACCGGGCTCCGCTGCGTCATCTGCGGGAAGGACCACGGGCCTGCCGCCACGGGCACCTGCCCCAACTGCGGCCTCGAGGGGATCCTCGACGTCCGCTACGACTACGACAAGGTCGCCCGCTCCCTCTCCCCCGAGTCGGTCTGGAGCCGCCCACGGGACCACTGGCGCTTCCGCGAGCTCATCCCCGTCGCCCCCGAGACGCCCCTCCCGCCGCTCCAGGTCGGCTGGACCCCCGTCTACGACGCGCACCGCCTGGCCGTCTTCACCGGCGTCCGTCGCCTCCTCCTCAAGGACGAGGGCCGCAACCCGACCGCCTCCTTCAAGGACCGCGCGAG
>CAZYRM010000264.1:0-7767 GCA_964649705.1 uncultured Planctomycetia bacterium | reverse complement strand
GTCGTGCGAGGCGCGCTCGACGCTCATCGTCTCGTCGAGCCAGAACGACTTCGCCTCGAGACCCCACCCGCGCCAGAGGAGCGTGAGCAGCAGGAGGACGGCGACGGTCCAGGCGTGCGCCCGCGTCATCTACTCCACGTCCGGGAACTGCTTCCGGAGCTTCTCCCAGCGGTCCACCGTGCACGTGCGGAACACGAGCGTCCCCTGCTGGATCCACTCGATCTGGCCCTTCGCGTCCACCGTGTAGGTCGCCTCGCGCTCGCCGTCGACGTCCTTGACGACGATCGACGCCCTCCCCTGCGGCAGCCCGAAGACTCTCACCTTCCGCTCGGAGGTCTGGGCCGCCTGCGGGTCCAGCTCGACGATCACCGCGCCGTCCAACTTCTCCCGCGCGAGCTTGGGCAGGAGGAACTCGATGCCTACGACGTACGGGCGGCTCGGGAAGCCCGAGGAGCGGAGGATCGGCTCGCCCCCGTCATCCATGTGCGACATCTTGAACCCGCGCTCCTCCGCCTGGAGCAGGTCGCTTGCCTTGGCGAAATTGGCGCCGGACTTCACCGCCTGCTCGATCAGGACCCTCTTCGGGCGGAACCGGGCGTCGACCTCGGCCTCGATCGTCGCGGAGATCGTCTCGCCCCCCTCGACGGTCTGGAAGACGAAGTGCTCGCGAAGCAGGTAGGCTCCGCCCGAGGCATCCGGCTTCGTCTCGATGTCCATCCGGCCCCAACCGACCGTGCGCTCCCCCTCGCGCACCTCGTAGGTCGCGGCCTCCGTGGCGGCCTGGGTGATGGCCGGGAGGGTCGAGAGCAGATCCCCGAACGGATCGGCCTTCGGGGGGTCGGTGTCGGTCTGCGCATAGCAGGCGAGGGTCAGTGCGAGGAAACCGGCCCCGATCCGCACGAACCAAGCGGCGCGCACGATTCTGCCCTCACTTGATAAGTGCGTATTGAGAACTGAGAATTCGCCTACGTCCCTTCCTGCCAGCTCGCGAGGTACTCGCGCTGCTCCTTGGTGAGCGCGTCGATCGCCACGCCCATCGTAGCGAGCTTGGTCCGTGCGATCCAGTCCTCGACCTCGCGCGGCACGTTGACGACCTTCTTCGGCATCTTCGAGCCGTTCTTCGCGACGTACTCGGCCATCATCGCCTGGGTGGCGAAGCTCATGTCCATGACGACCGCGGGGTGCCCCTCGGCGCAGGAGAGGTTCACGAGCCTCCCCTCCGCGAGCAGGTAGAGCGCACGCCCGTCGGGCATCAGGTACTCGTCGACGAGGTCGCGGATGTTCGGCCGGACCGACTTCGCCATCGCCTTCAGGGCGGGGATGTCGATCTCGACGTTGAAGTGCCCCGAGTTGCAGAGCACCGCGCCGTTCTTCATCGCGGCGAAGTGCTCCTTCCTGAGGACGCTCTTGTTCCCCGTGAGCGTGCAGAAGACGTCCCCCTCGCGCGCGGCCTGCTCCATCGGCATGACCTGGAAGCCGTCCATTGCGGCCTCCAGCGCGCGGATCGGGTCGACCTCGGTGACGACGACCTTCGCGCCGAGCCCGCGGGCCCGGAGCGCGAAGCCGCGGCCGCACCAGCCGTACCCCGCCGAGACGACCGTCTTTCCCGCGAGGAGCACGTTCGTCGCGCGGATGATCCCGTCGACGGTCGACTGCCCCGTGCCGTATCGGTTGTCGAAGAGGTACTTGGTCGCCGCGTCGTTGACGGAGACGATCGGGTAGGCCAGGCTCCCGTCCTTCTCCATCGCGCGGAGGCGGACGACGCCCGTCGTCGTCTCCTCCATCCCGCCGATCATCCCCTTCACGAGGCCCTGGAACTGCTTCTTCGTGTGGACCATCGTGACGAGGTCGGCGCCGTCGTCGAGCGTGACGTTCGGCGAGGAATTGAGGACCGCCTCCAGGTGGCGGTAGTAGGTGTCGTGGTCCTCGCCCTTGATCGCGAAGGTCGGGATGCCGTAGTCCGCGGAGAGGCTTGCGGCGACGTCGTCCTGGGTCGAGAGGGGGTTGGACGCGCAGAGGTGGACCTCGGCGCCGCCCTCCTTGAGCGTCCGCACGAGGTTCGCCGTCTCGCTGGTGACGTGGAGGCAGGCGCCGATCTTCAGGCCTCCGAGCGGCCGCTCGGTCGCGAACCGCTGACGGATGGTGCGCAGGACCGGCATCTGGGCGTCAGCCCACTCGATCCGCAGCTTCCCGCGCGCCGCCAGCCCCAGGTCCTTGACGTCGGAGTTCATCGGGTCTTCCTTCCTAATGGGCCGCCGCGGCCACCTTGACGGGGTTCACGAGTCCCGCCTCGCGGGCGAGCGTCTCCGCCTTGTCGGTGCTCTCCCAGGTGTAGTCCGGGTGATCGATCCCGAAGTGCCCGTACCGCGCCGTCTGCTTGTAGATCGGGCGGCGGAGGTCCAGGTGCTTGATCATCCCCGCGGGCGTGAAGTCGAAGTGCTTCCAGAGAAGCTCGACGATCTTCGCGTCCGCGACCTTCCCCGTTCCGTACGTGTCGACGGCGATGGACACGGGCTTGGAGACGCCGATCGCGTACCCGAGCTGGATTTCGCAGCGGTCCGCGAGCCCCGCGGCGACCACGTTCTTCGCCGCGTAGCGCGCGAAGTAGCAGGCGCTCCTGTCGACCTTCGTCGGGTCCTTGCCGCTGAAGCAGCCGCCGCCGTGGTGCCCCATCCCGCCGTAGGTGTCGACGATGATCTTCCTCCCCGTCAGGCCGCAGTCGGCCTTCGGCCCGCCCTCGACGAACCTCCCGGTCGGGTTGACGTGGTAGATCGTCCGGTCGTCGAGCATCCCCTTCGGCGCGAGCGGCTTGACGACCCGCTCGATGATGTCGTGGCGCAGGACCTCGAGCGAGACGTCGGGGTCGTGCTGCGCGGAGACGACGATCGTGTGGAGGCGGACCGGCTTGTCCCCCTCGTACTCCACGGTGACCTGGCTCTTCCCGTCGGGACGCAGGTAGCGAAGGTCCCCGTTCTTCCGGACAGCCGCCAGGCGGTTGCAGATATTGCGCGCCTGGACGATCGGGAGCGGCATCAACTCGGGCGTCTCGCGGCAGGCGTAGCCGAACATGATCCCCTGGTCGCCCGCGCCGAGATCCTTCTGCTTCGAGGCATCCTCGTTCACGCCCTGGGCGATGTCGGGCGACTGCCCCTCGATCATCGTGAGGACGCCGACGGAGTTGTAGTCGTACCCCATCCGGTAATCGCTGTACCCCACCTCCTTGATGCAGCCGCGGACGACCGCGGGGATCTCGCAGTAGCCGCGGGTGGTGACCTCCCCGGCGACGATCGCGAGGCCGCTCTTGAGCAGGGTCTCGCACGCGACGCGCGAGAACTTGTCCTCTTTCAGGAGCTCGTCGAGGATGGCGTCGGAGACCTGGTCGGCGAGCTTGTCCGGGTGGCCCTCGCAGACCGCCTCGGAGGTGAACAGGCGACGTCCCGACTGGCTCATTCGACGACCTCCCAAGGGGGTATGGGCGGCTTCTGCCGCCGGGAAAGCGCACCATTGAACCCGGCCGGGCGGGGTCGGTCAAGCGATTTCCCGGGACCAGTCGGGCTTGTGGGCGCGGGCCAGAAGGCGGCCGATGATCTCGACGTTCCGTGACGTCGCGCCCCGCTGGTGGACGATGACCTCCCGCCCTCGGGCCGCCATCGCCGCGGCCTCGGCAGGATCGCGAGCGAGCCGATCGAGGGCCGCGGCGAGCTCCTGCCCGTCCTGGACCTGGACGGCCGCCCGCCGCGCGAGGAGGAGCTGCGCGACCTCCTGGAAGTTGTGCATGGACCAGCCGAAGAGGACGGGACGTCCGAGCGCGGCGGGCTCCATGACGTTCTGCCCCCCGTGGGGGAGGAGGCTCCCCCCGACGAAGACCGCGTCCGCGGCCGCGTACATGCGGCGCAGCTCGCCGATCGTGTCGAGGAGGAGGACGCCGTCGGGTGGCGCCGTGCCCAGCGCGGAACGCCTGACCACGCGGTGGCCCCTCCCCTCGACGATGCGGACGACCTCGGGACATCGCTCGGGGTGCCGAGGGGCGAGGAGGAGGCGGGCCCTCGGGACGGTCTTCCTGAGCGCCTCCCAGGCGCCGACGAGGACCTCCTCCTCCGGGGCGTGGGTGCTGCCCCCGAGGACGAGCCACTCGCCGTCGGCGACGCCGAGGAGGGCGCGCGTCTCGCGCCGCGCGGCGGCCACGTCGTCGGGGACCGTGACCGCGTCGTACTTCATGTTCCCCGTGATCGCGACGCGGTCGGAGGGGACGCCCAAGGAGAGGAACCTGGCCGCGTACTCGGGCTGCGAGCAGCAGAATGCGACGTTCCGCGCGAACCGCTCCATGACCCCGCGGACGATCAGGTAGCGCCGCATCGCGCGCTCGGTGATCCGCCCGTTCACGATGGCGACGGGGATCCCGACCGAGTCGGCGAGGATGAGGAGGTTCGGCCACATCTCCTGCTCGACGAGGACGATGGCGGAGGGGCGGATCGCCTTCAGCACGCGGCGGACGGCGTACGAGAGGTCGATGGGAAAGTAGATGATCCGTAGGTCCCGGTAGGTCTGCTCGGCGACCCTTCGGCCGGTGATCGTGGTCGTGGAGACGACGACCTCCCACTCCGGGTACTTCGCCCGCAGCTCGGTGACGAGGGTGCGCGCGGCGAGGACCTCGCCCACGGAGACGCCGTGGATCCAGAGGCACGGGCGGTCGCCCCGGCGCGGTGCGAGGTTGCCGAATCGCTCCCAGAGGACGCCCCACAGCGCGCGGTTGCGCAGGATGACGACGGCGTAGTACGGGAACGTGACGAGCAGGAAGGCCAGGTAGAGGATGTCGATGACGAGAGTCATCGGAATGGTCAAGGCTCAATGAGCAAGTTTCAATGAGGGCCCAAGTCCCGAAGCCCCAAGGTCCGATTCCGCGCGGTTTGCACCTTGCGGACTTCAGCCTTCAATGAAACTTGCTCATTGAGACTTGAGCCTTGGAGTCCCTACTCGTCCTCGTCTGCCACTTCCCCGCCGATCGGCCCGCCGCCTCGACCGCGTCCGCAGCACTTCTTGTACTTCTTGCCGCTCCCGCACGGGCACGGGTCGTTCCGTCCGATCTTCTCTCCGCTCACGATTGGCTTCGGCTTCTCCTCCGCGGGCTCGTCGGGGTTCGCCACCTCGAACTGCCCCACCTCGCGCTTCGTGAAGGTCGTCGGGCGGAACTTCTCCTCGATCTTCCGGTCGGCCTCGATGCGGACCTTCATGATGAGGTCGCTCACCTGGTCCTGGATCGACTCCAGCATCTGCTGGAAGATCTCGAACCCCTCGCGCTTGTACTCGACCTTCGGGTCGAGCTGGCCCATCCCGCGGAGGCTCACGCTCGACCTGAGCTGGTCCATCCCGTAGAGGTGGTCCTTCCACTTCTCGTCCATCGTCGTCAGGAGCACGACCGTCTCGGCGCGTCGCGACGCCTCCTCGCCCACGTCCTGCACTCGGGCCTTGTAGGCCTCCTGGCACTTCTCGATCAGGGAATCCTCGACCTCCGAGACGCGCCGCCCCTTGAGCGGGGCCAGGTCGATCGCCCTCCCGAACTTCCTCTCGATCGCGGTCGAGAGGCCGTCCCAGTCCCAGGAGTCCTCCCGCACGTCCTTGGAGAGGAAGCGGTCGATCAGGCCGATCACGCTCTTCTCGATCATCTCGAGGACCATCTCGCGCAGGCCCTCGCCGTGGAGGATCTGCTGCCGCTGCTTGTAGACGATCTTCCGCTGCTCGTTCATCACGCCGTCGTATTCGAGCAGGTTCTTGCGGATGTCGAAGTTGTGCGCCTCCATCTTCTTCTGGGCGCGCTCGATCGAGCGCGACACCATGCGGCTCTCGATCGGGACGCCCTCGTCCATCCCGAGGCGCTTGAGCATCGCGGAGACCCACGCGGGGGCGAAGATGCGGAGGAGGTCGTCCTCGAGCGACACGATGAACTGGCTCGACCCGGGGTCCCCCTGGCGTCCCGCGCGGCCGCGGAGCTGGTTGTCGATGCGGCGCGCCTCGTGGCGCTCGGTCCCGAGGACGTGCAGGCCGCCGAGCGTCGCGACCCCCTCGCCGAGGAGGATGTCCGTGCCGCGGCCCGCCATGTTCGTCGCGATCGTGACCGTCCCGTGCTGGCCCGCCTTCGCGACGATCGCGGCCTCCCGCTCGTGGTGCTTCGCGTTCAGGACCTCGTGCTTCACGCCGCGGCGCTTGAGCAGCTCGGAGAGGAGCTCGCTCTTCTCGATCGACGTCGTCCCGACGAGGACCGGGCGCCCCATCTCCCAGATCTTGTGGATCTCCTCGACGATCGCCTCGTACTTCTCCTTCGAGGTGCGGAAGACGATGTCCGGCATCTCGCTCCGTCGCATCGCCTTGTTCGTCGGGATGACGAGGACCTCGAGGTTGTAGATCTTCTCGAACTCCATCGCCTCGGTCGCGGCGGATCCGGTCATCCCCGCGAGCTTCTTGTACATCTTGAAGAAGTTCTGGAGGGTGATCGTCGCGTAGGTCTGCGACTCCTCCTTGATGCGGACGCGCTCCTTCGCCTCGACCGCCTGGTGCAGGCCGTCGCTCCACCGCCGACCCGGCATCATGCGGCCGGTGAACTCGTCGACGATGATGATCTCGCCCTCCTTGACGACGTACTCCTTGTCGCGCTTGTACAGCTCCTTGGCCTTGAGCGCGTTCTCGAGCAGGTGCGGCCAGTCGAGGTTCTCCCCCTCGTAGAAGGACGTCACGCCCGCGAGCCTCTGCGCCTTCTCGATCCCCTCCTCGGTCAGGACGACCAGGTGCTCCTTTTCCTTCACCTCGTAGTCGGGCCCCTTCGTCAGCTTCGCGGCGAGGCGCTCGGCGTCGAAGTACTTCGCCGTGGAGTCCTCCGCGGGGCCGCTGATGATGAGCGGCGTCCTGGCCTCGTCGATCAGGATGTTGTCGACCTCGTCGACGATGGCGTAGTGGAGCCCGCGCTGCTGGACCTGCTCCGCGAGCGAGATCTTCATGTTGTCGCGGAGGAAGTCGAACCCGTACTCATGGTTCGTGCCGTAGGTGATGTCGGCCGCGTACGCCTCCTGCCGCGTGATCGGTTTGAGGCAGTGCATCTTGTCTTCGGGGTCGGGGTTGAACGTCGGGTCGAAGAGGTAGACGTCGCTCTCGTGCCCGATGCAGGCGACGGAGACGCCGAGCCCGTGGTAGAGGGGGCCCATCCACTGCGTGTCGCGGCGGGCGAGGTAGTCGTTCACGGTGATGACGTGGACGCCCTTTCCCTCGAGGGCGTTCAGGTAGGCGGAACCGGTCGCGACGAGGGTCTTCCCTTCCCCCGTGGCCATCTCGGTGATCTTCCCCTTATGGAGCGCGTAGCCCCCGATGAGCTGCACGTCGAAGTGGCGCATCTTGAGGAAGCGGCGCCCGGCCTCGCGGGCGCAGGCGAAGGCCTCGGGGAGGATGTCGTCGAGGGTCCGGCCGTCGGCGAGGCGCGTCCTGAACTCGGCGGTCTTCGCGCGGAGCTGCTCGTCGGAGAGGGCCTGGATGCCCGGCTCGAGCGTGGCGATGTGATCGACGGTCGGGCGGATCTGGCGCACGATCCGCTCGTTGCGGGAGCCGAAGATCCTGCCGAGGAACTTGCCCAGCCAGTCGAGGGCGCCTTCCATGTGTTCCCTCTCCTCGGGGACGGAGGACCGCTAGGCCTGGGGCGCCGCGGGGGCGCCCGCAAGGCCGGGGGCGGTCTCCTTCCCCTTCTTTCCGAACATCACGCACAGGGCGAAGAGGATCGCCCCGGTG
>CAZYRM010000263.1:0-7774 GCA_964649705.1 uncultured Planctomycetia bacterium | reverse complement strand
CGCCTCGTACCCGGCGGCGATGCTCGAGAACTCCAGGAGTCCGATGCAGGGCTTCGGTCGACCCATGTCCCTCTACTTGCGTGATTCAGGTCCGCAGCGTCGGGCGACCCGGCGGGTCGCCCCTACTTGTACCGGACCCCGTCTTCCAGGGCGTCCAGCAGCTTCTTGGCCCGCGTCGCGGGGACCCCCTCGACGACGTAGACGTCCTTCCCGACGCGCCGCGCGGCGTGCGCGAGCACCCCCTGGGACCAGCGCGACTCGTCGGCGGCCCGCTCTTCCTCCCAGCCGCGCCAGCGCTTCGTCGTCGCCTTCTGGTACGTGGAGAGGAACTCCTTCGCCTCCTTGTCCGAGTCCCACGACGTGGCCCAGACGAGGGCGTACGCGCCTGTCTTCGTCGAGCGGTAGATGCGGTACGAGTCGCCGCCCCACCCCTCCGCGGCGGCTTCGGGGTCGGCCGCCAGCATCCCGAGGGCCCCCTCGCCGAGCCACTTGCCGATGCCGCTCGCGCCCAGCCCCTCGCCCAGCAGTCGCCGCGCGGGCTGGACGACGAGGTGCTCCTTGAGGTAGAGCCTCGTGTAGTACTCCCCCATCGTGTTCGACTCGACCGGCTCCCACGACTTCCCGAGGAGCTCGTCCGTGCCGGGCAGAACGACCTCGATCGGCGGCTCGGGGTCGAGGTACTTCTCCGGGTGGAGGACCTGCTCCGTCGAGGCGGGAGGGTTCGCGTAGGCCTCGTCGATCCCCTTCCACCCGCGCTCCTTGTAGATCGCCGCGACGAAGTGGAGGCCGTCCAGGTAGGGGTACAAGCCGCCCTCGGAGAAGATGTTCGGGTAGTCCTCGGTCTGCGCCAGCTTCGCCGACATCCCGAGCAGGCCCGCGATCGTCTTCGCCTGGGCCTCGTAGTCGGCCGGACCCTCCCCGGGCACCTCGCCCTGCCACTGCGGCATGAACATCCCGAGCGTGGCGCTCCCCTCGGTCAGGGCGTCGATCGCGTTCGTCTTGTCGTCGTGCCCCTTCACCTTTTTGTCGACGGCCTCGAGGTCGAAGTGCTGGTCTTCAACGGCGTGGATCATCTCGTGGATGATGACGATCTCGTCGTCCTCGGAGGTCCCCGTCTCCTCCTCGATCATCCAGAGCTCGCCGCTCCGTGGGTCGTAAAACGCCGCGACCTCGTTCGTGAAGTAGCGGACGATGAGCTCCTTCAGGTCGACGTCGGCGCCGACGAAGCCGAAGACCTTGAGCGTCGCGTCGACCTTGGCGAGGTCCTCGGCCGGAAGGTCCTTGTCGAACTGCTCCAGCATCCGGGCCTTGAGCTCCTCTCGGGTGCGCTTCTGGACGCCGAGGTCGGAGGTGAAGTCGAGGCGGCGGATCTCCTCGACCTTGCGCTGGCACGCGCGGACCCACTCCTCGTCGGCCTGCTGGGCAAGGAGGGGGGTCGCGAGAAGGAGGAAGACGAATCGCATGGGGGCCTCCTGAGGCTAGGTGGGGCCGGCCTTGACCTCGCGCCCCTGGATGGTGGTGAGCGCCTTCTGGACGGCCTTCGCGGCCTCCTCGATCTCGGGTTCGGTTCCAGAGAGGTACATCCTCCCGACCGCGCCGAACGGGGTGAGGTCGACGAGGGTGACCTGGGCCGCCTTTTCCGCCTCGTTCGCGGCGAGGGCGACGTAGCCGGCGGGGTCGACCTCGAGGATGTACAGCGTCTGCCCGGCGAGGAGCATCGACCCGAAGCGGGTCCGGTTGATGATCATCGCCTGGTAGTCGTCGACGTGCGTGATGATCTCGCTCGACAGGATCGACGGCTTCAGCCGCTCGGTCTCCTTGCGCCCGAGGAAGTCGAGGATCTGGCGGCCGCACTCGAGGACCTCGCCCTGAGACTTGTGATGGACCTCGAGGAGGCCGTTCACGCGCTCGACGACCTGGATCGCGGGGGCGACCTGGGTCTTCTTGACGGCGATGTCGGTCACGCGGTTGATGGCGATGCCAGGGCGGATCTCGACCCAGAGCGAGGCGTCGTGCGTGATCGGCAGGAAGCCGCGCGCGCTGGTCGCGATGAACGAGCAGAGCTGCGGCTGGAGCGAGTCCAGGAAGCAATAGGTACGCAGGTCGATCGTCGCCATGCGAGGCCCTCAGGGTGCCGGGGACGCCTAGGACTTGTCGGCGGCCTCGCGCGACCAGTTGGGGTTCTTGGGGAGGATCGCCTCCACCTCGCTGTGCGGCCTGGGGATGACGTGCACGGAGACCAGCTCGCCGACCTTCTTCGCGGCGGCTGCCCCGGCGTCGACGGCGGCCTTCACGGCGCCGACCTCGCCTCGGACCATGACGGTGACGTACCCGCCGCCGATGGTCTCCTTGCCGATCAGGGTGACCTTCGCGGCCTTGACCATGGCGTCGGCGGCCTCCACGCAGCCGACGAGGCCGCGCGTCTCGATGAGTCCCAGGGCGATGCGGCTCATGTACTCTCCTCCTCGTTCCTGCGGGGCGGGATTCTAGCGGCGCGGGGCGAGGGGCAGCAAGCAATTGCGCCGGGCGTCGCCGCGCCGATACACTCGTCCGGATGCCTGAGTCCGCCCCCGACGACCCGACGCTCGACACGAGGCTCGCGGAGACGATCCGCCGGGACAGCGGCCCGGCCCCGGCCGGCGCCCCTCGGCCCGAGGAGCCCGCGGGAACGACCTTCGGCCGGTACCGCCTCCTCGAGGAGCTGGGCCGAGGCGGCATGGGGGTCGTCTGGCGGGCCTGGGACACGAAGCTCCAGCGCGTCGTCGCGCTGAAGCAGGTCCTGGGCCGCGCCGAGGAGGACCGAGCGGCCATCGAGCGGTTCCTCCGCGAGGCCCGCCTGGCCGCGAAGCTCTCGCATCCGGCGATCGTCCAGGTCCACGACGTGGGCGAGGAGGAGGGAAGGCACTACTTCACGTGCGACTACGTCGCCGGCCGCCCCCTCTCCGCCGCGCTGGAGGCGCCGATCGCCCCCGCGAAGGCCGCCGCGTGGGTCCGCCAGATCGCCGAGGCCCTCGCGTACGCCCACGACCAGGGAGTCATCCATAGGGACGTGAAGCCGGCCAACGTCCTCCTCGACGCCGACGGACGGCCGCACGTCATGGACTTCGGCCTCGCCCGGGAGGTGAACGCCGACACCTCCTCGGGCCTGACCATGAGCGGAGACCTCCTGGGGACGCCCACCTACATGTCGCCGGAGCAGGCGAGCGGGAGGCAGGAGCGGATCGGGCCGGCGACCGACCAGTTTTCGCTCGGCGTCGTGCTCTACCAGCTCCTCACGAACGGCCTGCCCTTCCAGGGCGAGACGCTCCGCGACGTGCTCAACGCGGTCGCGGAGCGGGACCCAGCGCCGCCGAGCCGGGTCCGGGCGAACCTCCACCCGGACCTGGAGGCGATCTGCCTGCACGCGCTGGAGAAGGACCCCGTGCGGCGCTACCCGTCGATGCGCGCGTTCGCGGAGGACCTCGGGCGGTACCTGGACGGCGAGGCGGTCGTCGCGAGGCGGATCACGGGGCTGGCCAGGCTGCTGCGGAACGCGGCGCGGAACCGTCGCCTGCTCCTGCCCGTGGGCGCGCTCGCCGTCGCCGCGGCCGTGGCCGTCGGGTGGATCGTGCGCGACCGGGCGCGCCTCGCGGCGGACGCCTCCGCGGGGATCGAGCGCGCCCGCTCCGCGGAGCTGCGGGGCGCCCTGGAGACGGCCCGCGACGAGTACATGGCCGTCCGCGCGATCCTGCCGTCCCACGAGGACGCGGCGCTCGGCCTGGCCCGCGTCGAGGCACGCATCGCGGACCTGGCCGCGGAGGCCTCGCAGGCTGAGAGGGACGCGATGCAGCTCCTCGAGGCCGGGCGTCCCGCGCTCGACGATGCGCGACGCTACCTCTATGCGAAGGACCTGGACTACCAGGAGCTGACCCGTCGCGTCGCCGCGGGTCAGGCCCTCATCGATCGGGCCCTGGAGAAGGCCCCGCACCTCCCGCTGGCCCACCATCTCGCGGGCAGGGCCTGGAGGCTGCTCGGGTGGAACGAGAAGGCGGAGGCGTCCTGGCTTGAGGCGATCCGCCTCGATCCGAGGTTCGGCCTGGCCCACTTCGAGCTGGGCATGCTCCTCCTCGACCTTGCCATCGAGACGCGGGCCATGCGAGTCACCCTCCGCGGCGTCACGAGCGAGCGCTCCCGCGTCGACCGCGCGACCGCGCTCCTCGCACGCTCGCGGGAGGAGCTGGACGCCGCGACGTCTCTCTCCTGGACCGGCGACGACGAGGTCTCTCGCGCGCTTGCCGAGGCCGCGCAGGCCTACGTGGTCAGGGACCGCGGGAGGATCGACAAGCTGACGCGGACGGCCTCGACGACCCTCCGCGGAGGCATCGGCATCGAGCGGTTCTTCCTCCTTAGAGCGCTCGCGGGCGACCCCGCGGACCGCCGCGCGGACCTGGACCGCGCCCTGGAGATCGGCCCACACGATGCGCTCGCCCTGGTGACGCGCGGGATCGACAGGATGGAAGAGGGAGACGTGGACGGCGCCATCGCCGATTACTCGGCCGCGCTCGTCGTGTACCCCCGATCGCGCGGGGCCCTCGTCGACCGCGGGTGCGCGTACCTCGAGAGCAACAGGCCGGAGGAGGCCCTGGCGGACCTGGATCGCCTCGTCGAGCTCGATCCCACCTGGGCGCCCGCGTGGCTGAATCGCGGGCTTGCCAAACATGTGAAGGAGGACCTCGACGGGGCGATCGCCGACTTCGAGAAGGCCCTCGCGATCGAGCCAGGCCTCGCCTCCGCGATCGCCCAACGGGGGGAGTCCCGGCTCCTGAAGGGGGATGCCGAGGGCGCGCTCGGCGACTTCGACCGGGCGATCCAAGCGGACCCGAAGTGCAAGGAGGCCTGGTTCTACCGAGGGAAGCTGCGCCTCGAGCGCGGGGACCTGCCGCGAGCGCTCGCCGACTTCGAGAAGTCCCTCGCCATCGACCCGACCGACGCGCTTTGCCTGGTCGGGCGCGGGACGGTCCGTCTCCGACAGGGAAACGTCGACGCGGCGATCGCGGATTACGACGCCGCCGTGGCCTCCAAGCCTGCCTGCGAGGACGCACTGTACAACCGGGCCATCGCGCGGAAGGTGCGCGGAGACATGGACGGGGCCATCGCCGACTGCGACCGCGCCCTCGCCATCGCCCCGAAGCGGACCGAGATCCGCATGGTCCGCGCCTCCGCGCTCTCGCAGAAGGGAGACCAGGACGGCGCAATCGAGGAGTTCACCCGCGCGCTCTCGATCGATGCGAAACTCCACCTGGCCTTCGCCGGCCGCGCGATCGCGAAGAGCGACAAGGGCGACGCGGCGGGGGCGGCCGCCGACCTCAAGGAAGCGCTCCGTCTCGCGCCCTCCGACTGGCCGCTCCGGGCCGGCCTGCAGGAGATGCTCGACGACCTGCTGCGGGCCGAGCGCAGGTGACCGGGTCAGATCCGCCTTGACGCGACCGCCCCGGGGTGAGGGAATGTCGCCGTCCACTTGAGGGCCCCGCATGAACCGCCTTTTCCTCGTCGCTCTCCTCTCGCTGCCCGTCCTTGCCGACGTCCCCGGCGTCGAGCTGCTGCGCGACGGCGCCCGGGAGGGGGCCGAGGAGGACCTCGGCGTGGCGTCGCTCGAGGACCTGCCGCAGTACACCATCGACCAGGCGATCGACGACGTCTCGGGGACGTTTTCGGCGAGGATGACGCTGCGCTGGACCAACCTGACCGGCGCCGCCGTCTCCGAGCTCCCCCTCCAGCTCCACCCCAACGCCGCCAAGGAGCTGGGGACCGACGACAGCTCCACGATGACGATCTCCGAGGTCTCCTCCACCGAGGGCCCCGCGGCCACGTTCGAGGCGACCCGTCCGAGCCTCGTCACCGTGACCTTCGCCTCGCCGATCGCCCCCGGCGCGCGCACGACGCTGTCCGTCCGCTACGGCGGCAAGCTCCGCAAGCTCCCCGCGAACGCGAACGACGTCTTCGCCCAGGCGATGTCCGGACTCGCGTCGATGTCGGGGGCCGGCGTGGCCGACTACGGCCTCGTCGGCGTCGGTGACGGCCTCCTGACGATGGCCAGCGCCTACCCGATGGCCGCGCCGTTCCGCGAGGGGAGCTTCGACACGGGCGCGCCGGCGAAGATCGGCGACATCGCCTACAACGGGCAGGCGGTCTTCGTCGTCAGGACGATCGTGCCGGCCGGGATGCAGGTCGTCACGAACCTCGTCGATGGGGAGCCCGAGGCCGCGGGCGAGAAGACCGAGGTCGTCGTCTCCCAGGGGGCCCTCGTCAGGGACCTGCTCCTGGTCGCGGGGCGGGACCTTGCGGAGTCGTCGAAGCGGATCGGCGACGTCCGCGTTCGGAGCGTCTACCGCGCGAAGGACGAGAAGGCCGGCAAGGCCGTCCTCGAGGTCGCCGCGGACGCGCTGACGACGTTCGAGAAGGAGTTCGGTCCGTATCCGTACACCGAGCTCGACATCGCGGAGGCCTCGCTCGTCGGCGGGGCGGGGGGCGTGGAGTTCCCCGCGATGGTCCTGATCGCGGGGATGCTCTATCGCGACCCGGGCGAGTCCACAAGCCAGATGGCGATGGTCCTGAAGATGCTGGAGGGGCTCTCGGGAGGCCTCGACGGGCTCCTCGACGAGGGCGGAGAGGGCAAGAAGGCGTCGAAGTCGCCGACCGAGGGGATGCTCGACAGCGCGCTGGAGTTCACCGTCGCTCACGAGGTGGCGCACGAGTACTTCGCGATCACGGTGGGGAACGACTGCCACCGCTATCCGTTCGTCGACGAGCCGCTCGCGCAGTACCTCGCGGGGCTGGCCTACGCCGATCGGCACGGCGCGGCCGAGGCCAAGGCCGCGATGGACATGAACGTGAAGCTGAACTACGCCCTCTACCGGATGCTCGACGGCAAGGACAAGCCCGTCGCGCGCGAGGCGGCGGCGTACCAGTCGACGACGGAGTACGCGGCGCTGGTGTACGGCAAGGCGCCGTACCTGTACGTCGCGCTGGCGGAGAAGTACGGAGAGGACCGGTTCCACCAGGCGATCCGCGAGGGGGTCAGGAGGCACCGGTTCCAGCTCGTGACGCTCGACGGATGGGCGGAGACGATCGGCGAGGGGTGCGGCGACCCCGAGGGTGTCCGCGGCCTGTTCCGCCGCTGGATGGAGGAGAAGCACGGCGACAAGGACCTGGGCGTCTCGGACGACGGGGAGTTCGTCATGGACGCGATGTTCGGGCCGGAGACGGCCGCGTCGCTCAAGGAGACGCTGCCGATGCTGGGGATGAAGCCGAAGGACTTCCTCAAGGGGATGTTCGGAGGCGGCCTCGGCGACGACCTGGGAGGAGAGGGGATTGACCCGGAGAAGGCGCTGAAGGAGCTCGAGGACTTGCTGAACGGGAAATGACGGGGCGGTCGGAATTCTCAATTCTCAACTCTCAATTCTCAACGAAGGCTCAATCCTGGAAGTATGAAGGCCGCCCCGCCTCGGGGGGGCACGCATGGAGCGGCGATCGAGCGAACTCGAAATCCTGGACCGAGAGACGCCCCCGCGCGAGATGATGGGGCGCGTCGTCGGGTTCCTCGCGTTCGTCAACCGCTGGCTGGGTGGATCCGCGGCCGTGGAGAGGCACTTTCGCGGCGTGGACGGCCCCGCGACCGTGCTCGACGTGGCCGCGGGAGCAGGCGACATCCTGAGGTCGCTCTCGGCGCGCCACCCGAACCTGCGCCCCATCGCCCTGGACCTCTCCCCGATGATGCTCTCGTTCGCCGAGGGGG
>CAZYRM010000262.1:0-7796 GCA_964649705.1 uncultured Planctomycetia bacterium | reverse complement strand
TGAGCACCGTGCGGTACCGCTCGCGGTCGGCGAGCCCCTTCGCCATCTCGTTGAAGGACCCCGTCAGCGTCCCCAGCTCGTCGCGCGTGCGGACCGGCAGCTCCACGCCGTAGTCCCCCGTCGCTACGCGCCTCGTCCCCTCCACCAGGTCCACGATCGGCTTCGACATGCTTCGCGCCATGAGGAAGCCCGCGAGCGCGCCGAAAAGGACGACCACGCCGGCCGCGGTGAGGATCGCGGCGATGGTCCGCTCTAACGCCTGGTGCTCCCGCTCGGTCGAGAGGCGCACGAGGATGACCGCCTCCGGCCGGTCCTTGCCCGCGTAGGAGACGTCCGTCAGCGGCGTCATGGCGAGGAAGTGCGGAGGCGGACCGGGGAGCTCGATCCGGCCGCCGTCGCGGCGGAGCTCCTCCACGAGGGAGCGAGCCCCCCTGGCCGGGAAGGCCCCTGAGCCCGCGCGCGGCCCCGCTTCGAGCTTGAGCTCGTCCCCCACGACCAGCGCGATCGCGGCCTCCTTGTCGATCACCCGGCCCAGCTCGGCGAGCTCCCGCGCCGACATGGGGACCCCGACGATCACGGCGGCGAGCACGTCCGATGTCGCCTCGAGCTCGTCGGCCTGAACAGGCAGCGCGACGACCTGGTAGAGGGTCCCGTCCTGCAGGACGTATCCATAAGCGGACGTCAGCGTGAGCATGTCGGCGCGGGCTGCCTCCTTCTGCGCCTCGCTCGCGGACGGGTCCGCCTCGGTCGATTGGAAGCGCCCCATCTTGTCCTTGAAGACGCGGAAGGCCGTGGCCGCGACCGCCTCCTCGGGGGCGCCCGCGGGATCCCCTTCCTGCGTCACACCATTCAGGGAGCGCATGACGCTATGCCCGCTCTTCCGGTCGACGACGGAGAAGAAGGGGATGCCTAGCCGCTCGCAGCCCCGCGCGCCGATGTACGCGAGGTTTCCCGCGTCCCACTCGCCGGTTTCGACGGCGCCCTGGATCACGGCGCGCAGCCGGGGCTGCTCGGCAATGACCCGGCACCCCCAGGTGAGGGACGAGACTTGCGACGCGCGCGCGTGGTCGTAGGTGGTCTGGATGCGATCGAGGGCGCCTGACAGCCGGTCCCCCTGCGCCTCGCGGAACTTGTGCTCGACGACGACGAGCGACGCTCCGACGGCTCCGACGATGACCAGGAGGAACGCGAGGACCAGCTTCCGACCGAACGTCAGTCGCGGCACGTGCGCCCTCCTCCGTCAGCGCGAAGAGCCAGGGAGCGGCTCGATCTCCATCGCGGGAGGGGCCGGATCGGAGTCCGCCGCCACGCAGCACGGGCCCGCATCGCGCATCGGTTGTCCCTGGGATGTGCCTGCCCCGAGCGGACGAGGCGAGTCCAGGGCGAGCTGGAAGTCCTGCTTCGTCGGGCCGCCGTCCTTGACCTCCAGCTCCATGACGACGGGCTCGTGCTCCTCCTGCCACGCGGTGACCTTGTACTTGCCCGCCGGCAGCCCCTCGATCTTGAACGCGCCGTCCTCGCCGACCAGGGAAAAGAAGGGGTTCTTGAGGACGAGGATGAAGCCCTTCATGTGCGAGTGGATTTCGCAGTAGACGCGCACGAGGCCGGCCTGCTCGAACGTCACGGGGCGCGATTCGCCCGTGCGGTACCTGCCGAGGTCGAAGCGCTTCGTGGCGGAGTAGCTGAAGACGTTGTGCTGGAGGGAGTCCTCGTTCGGAAAGTCGACGGTGGTTCCGACGAGGACCGGCAGGACGCGGGGAACGAACGCCAGGCCCTTCTGGAGCATTTTGGGCTGGTCCGCCGGGGCGGGCCACTGGCCGGCGACGTCCTCGACGAAGACGACCGCGGGGCTGGGCGCCGGGGCGTCGGCCTGCTGCTTCGCGCCGGTCTGACCGGCGTAGCGGAGCCTCAGGCGTCCCTCGGAGCCGCCCTTCTGCGGGAAGGTGACGACACCCTCGACCGTGCCGCCCGCCAGGAGCGGCGAGGTGATCAGAAGAGCAACCAGGGCGAGAATGAACCGTGGCGGGGCCATTCCGTCCTTCTTTCCTTCAGCCTATATTGAGAACTGCGAGTTGAGAACTCGAGAATTCCAGGGATGGTACGCCCAGCAGGAGTTGAACCTGCAACCTTTGGCTCCGGAGGCCAACGCTCTATCCAATTGAGCTATGGGCGCGCCGGTGGCCGTCTGGACGGCCACCAATGTACTTACGGGCAGCGGGAATCTAGTCGGCTCGCCGGCACCCGTCAAGCGATTCCGTCGCCCCGGGATCCGGATGTTACGGCGCTTGCATGGATGTCACGCCCGGGTGATCTTGCGCCCCGAAGCGCCGGGGGAGATGTGAACAGGAGGCTTCGACACGAGCTGCAACATCTGGCTCCATCATAGGTTGGTCAATTCTGACGTTTGCTGGCAGACTAGATCCGAGTGGCGGCGTCCTTGCTGCCTCTATCGGCCTGTCCGGCGGGGGTTCCGGACGATCCCGCACGGGTCACAAAGGTTCGTTTGACTGCGGGACAGGGTGTTGGGATACTGGGAGCGCTCCGGGCACGGAGCGGCGGTCGGGTCTTCCGGGCGTCCCCTTGTTCGCCCCCGTTCATCAGGAGGGGATCCATGGTTCGGATGGTGGGCAGTCGCAGGGGTGTTGTCCTACTCTTCTCGATTGCGGTCCTCGCCCTCCTCTCGATCCTCGCGGTCGTGTTCGCCACGACAGCCAAGATGGAGAGAAACGTCAGCCGCAACTACGTGGACGACGCCCGCGCCAAGATGTGCGCGAACTCCGGTCTCGAGCTGGCGCTCTCCACGCTGAAGGAGCTCGCCATGCGGCAGGGGTGGGACGATCCCACCTCCACGTGGGTCTTCCCCCTCGACCCTGCCCGCAACACCTTCGACCCCACCTGGGGCTTCGCCATCGAGCTGGCGAGGACGCCCTCCCTCATGGGCGGGCCCCCGCTCCCGACCGGCGCGCCGGTCTCCGGAACGCAGAACCAGCAGCTCGCCTCCACCTATGAGAACGGACGCGACTATTACCGCCTGAAGATCCTCGACTGCGGGTCCCAGATCAATGTGAACATGTTCGACATCGCGGCGAGCCCGTCCGCGAAGACCGTCCTCGAGGGGATCCTGACGAACCTCGGTCAGGCGATCCAGGACCTCTACGGCGGGATGAACCCGATCGGAAACCAGGCCGCGGCGATCACGAACTACCGCCTGACCCTGCCTGGGCAGCAGTACGCCAGCGAGGCGCAGCTCATGGAGGCCCTGCGCATCCCCTATCCGGGCGACTTCCAGCGGCGCTTCTCGATCCTGCGCGACTTCGTGACGACCGAGGGCTGGATGGACGACAAGCAGCGGGTCGCCGGGAACTATCGCCAGGGGATCGACTTCCCCATCCGTCCGTCGGGCCGCATCGACGTGGTCAATCGACTCCGCAGCCCGATCAACGTCAACACCGCGCCGGCCCCCGTCCTTGTGGCGATCCTCACGGGCCTCTGCGGATACGAGCTCACGATGGCGGGCGACGGCGGGGCCATGATGGGCGTCGCGCCGATGCGATGGGCGAAGGTCCTCACCTCCAACGGCGGCACGGGCTCCTACATCTCCTACAACACGGCGCGGAACGTCGCCAATGCGATCATCGGGCGCCGGACCGGGACGGGCGCGTTCAAGACATGGTCCGAGTTCGAGGCGTTCATCGACACCGTCGCGCTGACGCAGAACCAGCGCGCCGTGATCAAGGCGAACGCCAACCCGAACATGCGCTACAACAAGTTCAATCCGAACGAGGTCGTCTTCGGGCGCATCGACAAGATCGACATCGGCTACTTCCCGGGAGGCTCCGCGGGGACGCCCCAGAAGGGCGGCACGACGGAGTTCGCCTTCTCCTCGCTGGGCCTCTTCGAGATCGAGTCCCTCGGCTGCGTCTCCCGCTTCCGGAACAATCGGGAGGAGCTGCAGGCGAGCAAGGTCCTCTTCACCGTCGTGAAGGTCTACGACGCGGTCCGCATGACGACGCAGAAGGACTTCCTGGACAACGCGGTCAGCGCCACGCGGGTGAGGTCGTACCCCGAGTCGTGCGACGAGCGCACGCTCGGCGGGGAGAACGGCGACGAGGCCAGGACGAGCGCGAATCGGAACGACGGGCAGATCGCGATCGGGTCGGAGTGGGACATGGGCTCGCGCGGCGGGCAGACGTGGTACCACTCGTTCCAGAACACGTTCAACTCGACGAACCCGACCCAGTCGCCGCTTGCGGGCGAGCTCCAGAAGCACGAGTCGGGCGGGGCCTTCTCCGGGGGCGACCTCTCGGTCCAGGACGGCAACGACCTGGTGCCTGACGGGGTGCTCAACTGGAGGCTGCCGGGAGGCACCGGGGAGGAGCTGAACTACGGGATGTCGTCGGGGATCATCGGAAACGACCGGGCGGCCATGCAGGGCTCGGTCGACCTGTGGCTGAAGCTCTCGAGCGACCCCACGATGGGCTCGAACGAGGTGCTGTTCTATGCCGTCAAGGAGATGTACGTCAACACGCCCAGGCCCGGGCAGCGATGGGGCCTGGCCTGGAAGCTGGAGAGGTTCGGGACGCGCATCCGCAGCACACGCTTCCTCTATGGTTTCCCCGATCGCGAGACGGTGACGCCGCTGTTCCGCGCGCCGGGGATCCTGGCGCCCGGGAGGGGGCCGCGGTTCGCCTATACCGAGGTGGACTTCTTCTGCACGGCGTGGCGCGCCCACGAGTGGCACCGCCTGACGCACACCTGGAGGGACGGCACGCGGCAGTCGCTCTCGATCGACGGGCAGAATACGCTGGGGGAGACGTTCACGCTCGATCGCGACCAGCAGCGCGGCCGCCAGCAGATCATCAACGGCTTCCGGCTGATCACGCTGGACTGGGACCAGCGGTTCCAGGTCGGCGGGTACAACTACAACCCCGCGCTCAGCATGACGGTCTACAACCAGCAGTGGGCGACCCGTCAGGGCACGCCGCTCAACCGCTACGCGAACGCCACCATCGACGAGGTGCGCTTCACCGACAACAACTCCGTGACGGGGGCGAGGGACCGGTACGGGATCCAGAACGGGGCCCAGTGGCGAGGGCGCATCCCGGCGAACCTCTTCGGGCGCGGGAGGCTGGGAAGCGTGTCGTACACGGTCTACTACCCGCGTGCCTACGCCCAGCGCAGCCTCACGCCGGGGCAGCTCCGGATCGGTTTCAGCGCCGGATTCCCCAGCAAGGGGCTCCAGCCCGCGCCCATGCCGAGCGGCGGGACGACCGACGGCGAGGGGTGGGGGGTCTATGCGCCCGGCAACAAGGGGATCCCGGCGGGCGAGGACTTCCAGTTCGAGGTCAACTTCCGGAACCCGGGCGGGATCACGCCGCTCAACGTGACCCCCGTGTTCGACGACGTCACGGTCACCTGGATGGGGACGCCGAAGATGCTCGAGTACTCCTGGGTGACGCGTCCCGATCCGCGATAAGAGCACGTTGACAAGCGGACCGCGCGGCGGTCATACTGCCGCGAATCGACCCGCATCCGCAGACGGACATCGACGCCCATCTCCCGGATCGGAGCTGGGCGTCTTCCATTTCGGGAGAGACGCATGCGCCACGCTCGCCTGGTCGTCCTTGCGATCCTTCTGCTGCCCGCCGGTCGCGTCTGGGCCCAGGCCGACACGCCGCCCCCCGCCCAGACCCAGCTTACCGTCGATGACGTGGGCTTCGACGAGAAGGGCGGCAAGTTCTGGCTCGCGGGATCCGCGGCGGTCGTCAACGACACCGTGGTCTGCGGAAGCGTGATCTTCGCGGGCGTCCCCGGGCAGTTCGTGCGCGGGCCCGTAACGGACGGGGCGTACAAGCTCGAGTTCGAGCCGATCGGCGAGCGCAAGTGGGTCCTCGCGGGGTCGTACAAGATCCAGGCGGAGGTCCGCCAGGAGGACCAGGCCCCGGACGCCCAGATACCCGCCGGGCTCGTCGCTTTCAGGGACATCCAGATTGGCACGCCCGAGAAGCAGGCCGAGCAGGTCGCCAAGATCAAGGCGCAGCTCCTCGAGTTCACCGAGAACTGCCGCCGCCTGTTCCTCGACGCCGAGGGCAAGGCCAGCTACATCCTCCTCGGGATCGACCGGAAGAAGAAGGCGGGCAAGCTCACCGACGCCGACAAGGGCAAGTACCTCGACGCGTGGGCCGACTTCGCGGGCGTCGAGCGCTACTGGCTCGGCACCTACAACCGCGTCCGGATGGGGTACGAGGATTACATCAACAGCATCTACCTCTCCTACTACCCGAACGTCGAGCAGAGCTTCCGCGCCGTGCTCGAGACGCTGGAGAAGTGGTTCTACAGCTACTGGCACGACATCTGCACGGCGCTCGATCAGCCGATCCCGCAGGACATCCAGGAGCGCGGCCAGTTCTTCGACCGCATCTCCGTGGAGGGCTCCCTCGCGACGAGCGTCAACGAGATCTACGCGGCCCTCCAGGTCCAGTCGATCAACTGGCACCCCGTGACGTTGTGGGACAGCGAGGACGGTTCGATCGTCAAGAACACCTACACGAGCAAGACGACGACGTTCGAGGTCACGCGCCCCAACGACCAGTGGGACTTCAAGATCCTCTCGGAGGACCCCGTCCTCCGTCTGAAGATCACGCCCCACGACGCGATCCGCGAGGCGCGTGGGCATGCCGAGGTGGAGGTCAAGGACTTCCCGGACTCGACGGGCCCGAAGGACCTCGTCGACCTGGTCGAAATGACGGCCCACGACCGCTTCCCGAGCTACAAGAAGGTCTCGGGGAAGTCGATCAGCGTCCCCGACCCGAACTTCCCCGGCGGGAGCCGCCCCGGGTACGACCTGGTCTTCCAGTACGAGTCGAACGGAATCAAGATGAAGGTCCGCTCGTACGAGCTCTTCTGCGGGACGTTCAAGCGGACGTACGCCGTGGTCTGCTACGCCTACCAGGAGGCGTGGGCGGAGTTCGAGCCTGAATTCGAGGGGATGTGCAAGAGCTACAAGGTGCTCAAGCAGGCGCTCCCCGAGGATGAGAAGCCCAAGTAGAAGCGGACGCCCCCCCCTTCCGTTTGCCGGAGATGGTCATGCGCGTGGTCACGCTCGTCGTGTCGGCCCTCTTCGCCCTCTGCCTGATCGGCTGCGGGAAGGATGACCCGGCGAAGCCGCCGTCGGGCGGAAACGGCACGAAGCCGCCCGACAACCCGGGGAACCCGGTCGTGAATCCCGGAGGGCAGCAGCCTCCGGTCGCGGTCCCGAGGAAGGGCTGGACGGGGGCGAAGTTCAAGCCCAGGGCGAACAACGAGCTGCCGCTCGTGATCACCGAGGTCTCGCCGGACTCGCCTGCCCTTCGCGCCGGGATCCACGTCGGCGACCTGGTGCTGAAGAAGAACGGCGAGCCCGTGACCGACATGGACGCCTTCAAGGTCTGGATCACCAGCCTCACGCCTGATATGCGCTACACGCTCACCCTCCAGAGGGAGGGGAAGGAGATCGAGGTCACCGTCACGGTCGGGGTGAGGGCCGAGGCGATCGAGGGCGGCGGCAGGCTCGCGCCGCCGGCGGCCCTCGAAGCGGGGATGAAGTGGCTCGCCTCCCAGCAGCTCGAGAACGGCGCCTGGCCCCATGCCCACGAGACGATCATCCTCCAGAGGGGGAACCCGAATCCCGCCGTGACCGGGCTCGCCCTGTCGGCCCTCTCCTCCACCCAGGAGGGGCGCGCGAAGTACGCGGCGCAGATCGCGAAGGGGATCGCGTACATGCTCTCCCGCGAGACGCCGACGGGGTACCTCGCCGA
>CAZYRM010000261.1:0-7986 GCA_964649705.1 uncultured Planctomycetia bacterium | reverse complement strand
CGCCGACGGAGGCGGCGTGGGGGGAGATCGGGTTCGATCCCAGGTCCTTGATCGCGCCGCCATCCAGGCCGCACAGGATGCGAGTCGTCCGGACGCCCGCCTCGTTGATCTCCTTGTCGACCTCGTCCGAGACGCTGCGGTGGATCGCGATGGCCATGATGAGCGACGTGATGGCGACGGTGACGCCGATCATGACCGCGAATTTGGCGGCGAGGCCCTGGCCCGCGGGGCGCATGGAGCGGTCGAGCGGCTCGGCCGGGGCCACCGGCGCCGCGGCGCCCGACCGGAGCGCCTGCGCGCGGCGCGTCCTGGACGACGGATGCTCCTCCACCGCAACGGCTGCCTGGTGGGGTGTCTTCGGCCTTTCCTTGGCGGGCGGATTGAGTCTGCTTACATCGCTGCCGACCCGGCCGCGCTCGGAGTGCTGCGACCGCCCCCGACTCGGAGGCCGCGCGGGCAGGCGGAGCTCCGCCCTGCGGCGATCATCGAGCGGGATGCCCGGTTCGCGGGAGAACACGGCGGCGAGGTCCTCCCCCTGCCGACGGATCACTCCCGTGTCGCGTGCCAGCGCGGCGTCGCCCGCGACACGCCGCGAGAACGCCTCGGCCTCCTCGCCCTCGAGCTCCCCGAGCGCGAACGCCGTCACCTTCCAGGCTTCGCCGGCCTGCGACATGGTACGACTCCTCGATGCGGACTACGTCTGGTTCGGAGGGCCCGCCTTCCGCTTGCGCAGGCGCGCCATCGCCTCGTGGATGAGCACGCCGACGTGGCTCACGGTGAGTCCGGTCACGGCGGCGATCTCCCTGTATTTCAGCCCCTGCTGGAACTTCAGCCGCATGACCTCCCGTTCGCGGGGCGGCAGGATCGAGAGAATCGCATCGACTTCCCTGCTCTCCTCGCGCGAAACGACGGCGGCCTCGGCGGGGGGATCGGCGCTGACGTGTTGGGCCAGATCCTCGTGCGTGCGGGCCTCCATCTTCCCGTCCCTCCGCAGCAGGTCGATCGCCTTGGACCGGCACACCGTGAACAGCCAGGGCGCGGGACGATCGCGGTCGACCTTCGCCAGGTGTTTCATGAGGAGCAGGAAGGTCTCCTGGACGGCGTCGAGCGCCTGCTCGGGGTTGCGCGTGATGGACAGGGCATACCGCGACAGGGGCCGCTCGAAGTCTCGGACGACCCTGTGCAGCCAGTCGGCCTCGCCGAGGACCCCCGCGTCGTCATCCATTCGCGCTTCCTTCCCCTCTGGGGAGACTACGCCCCAGCGTAGGGTTTCTTAACGCGAAAGACGAGATTGGCCCTGTGCGCTTCCCGCCTCGACGAGATCGTCGAGCGGCGTAAAGGCTGCTCCACGGCCGCGGCGGGTCGCGGTGTGTGACCCAATTCGTCCCTCTCAAATCGATTCGACGCTCGAATCCCCGCGGGGACCGAGGATCCACGGCATCTGCATCACTCTGGCTCATCGCATCTTACGACGCGCTCAAGGAGGGTGGAACTCTGGCAGGGCGTCTGCACATCCTCACCTCGTCGACGTGCGCTTCGCCGTCGCGATGATGAAGGAGACACCCATGAAGAGCCTGATCGCTGGATTGGTGATGACGTTGGCCGTCCTGGGGATGACGCCGTCGACGGCGAGCGCCGACGGTGGGCACGGCGGCTGCGGCGGGTACCAGCCGCCGGTGGTGGAGTGCGGCCACTGGGAGCTCCGCGATTTCTGCCAGTACGTCTGGGTTGACGACGGATGCGGGTGCGGCCGCTGGGAGATGGTGCACTACCAGAAGTGGGTGTGGGTCCGTGGCTAGTTCAGACGATCGGGACGGCCCGGGCATGCCGGCGACGCATGCCCGGGCCGCGTTCGTTAGAGGAGTGTCCCCACTCCCCTGTGGTCGATCGGCTGCAGCGTTCGTCTCGTAGTGGCGACAGGATGCCGCGACGCGCGACGCCGACGGATGAGAGCCGACCTCAGGGAAGCAGCCGGGCGATGGCCTCGATCGCTTTCAGGCCGGAGCCGAATCGCTTCATTGCCTCGGCGTGGTCCTGGATCTGTCCGTAGGGCAGGTAGCGCACGCGCAGGCTCTGAACCGCGAGGAACGCGGGGTGGCGCACCTTCTTGCGCACCTCGTCCTCGCGGCTGTCCGGGGCAACGAGGTAGAGGTTTGGGATGCGCTCCTGCGGGATGCCGAACGCCAGGTGCAGCATCCGGAGCATCCCAGTCAGGATGCCAGTGGTGTGTTCCACCTCGAACGCCGCCGCAACGCGGTCCACACCGCGATCGAGCCAGAGGACGTCAATCAGGCGAGCTGCGTCCCTCCCCTCGGAAGAGGCGGCGATCGTCGTGGGGAGGTCGTCGAGGCAGCCGTCACAGAGCCTCCCGCTGCCGCACTCCTGGTTCCGGTCATTCGAGGCAATCCACACGCTGTATCCCAGGGAGAGCCCCAAATCTCGCAGGATTGCCTGCATTCCGAGATGGCTGACCTCCCCCTCTCTCTCCTGCTTCCTGGCCTTTTCGCTCTTGGCGGACGCAGCGTGCGACGCCGCGAGGCGTTTCTCCCACTCGACAAGCAGCGCGTCGCCGCTGTCCGTCGGAGGCGGCAGCTCGTACAGCCCACTCCCGAGATCGAAGAAGAGCCCGCCGATCGCGCCCAGGTCGTTGGATAGCAGCTCGCGCCACTCCTCGTTCTGCGCGAGGACTCCCTCCCGCATCGCGAGGTACTCGGTCCAGCTCCCCAGCTTCACGCGGGCGCCGGTGAGCGCGTTGTACCCCTTCACGATCGCGGTGTTGAAGGGGGGAACGAGGGTCGGGTGAAGGAAATACAACAGGTTGGCCACCGCGGGACCGAGGCCCTTGATGCCGATCCCGTCGAGGCGATGGATGGCGGAGACGATGCCCTCCGCGGACTTCGCGTCCATGCACGCGGCCAGGAACCGGCCGAAGGCGCGCTGGTTGTCGGGGTTCTCGTAGATATCGGGGATGCGGAGCTTCGGCTTCCACAGGAAGGCGTGGTCGGCGCCGCGGAAGATCTGCCGCTGTTCGGCGATCGCGCCTACGACGGTCTCGAGCGAGGACTCCTTGTAGACGTTGCCGAAGGTCCCGTTCTCGATCTCCTCGACCACGACCGCGAGGCCGCGGCGTATCGCGCCGAAGTTCTTGATGCGCTCAGGCCAGGTGAACCAGGTCCGGTAGGTGCCACTCTCGTCGTCCCGCCACCGGGTGACGAGCGTCCTGACGGCCTCCGCCCGCATGATCGCCCTCCCCTCATGCCCGTGGCGGGGCCGTTCGTCGAGATGCTACACGCGAATATGGACGCGGTCGACGTCATGTGTATCGCCCTTGCGGGCGTTACCCCCCGCGCCATTGCGAGCGCGACTCCAGAGCGCGCTTGCGCGCGCTACTCCTCAAATCACTTGGCCGGCTCGGCCTTCGCGGCCGGACCGATCAGGCCCCTCGCGAGGCGGCGGCAGCGCTCCTTGTAGAAAAGCACCGGGATCAGGATGTCGACCACCTCGTCCGCAACGAGGATGCCTCCGAGGATGGGAACGGCCATCGGGCGCATGTACTCCGCACCCACGCCCGTTGCCCAGAGCATCGGGATGAGCGCGAGCACCGTCGTCCCCTCCGTGAGGAGCTTCGGGCGGAGGCGGTGCACCGCCCCGTCGATGACGGCCTCGCGGATGTCGGCCTCCGTGCGGATCAGGCCGAGCTTCTCGCGCTTCTCCATCGCCTCGCGGAGATAGACGAGCATCACGATCCCCGTCTCGGTCGCAAGGCCGAAGCAGATGATGTAGCCGATCCAGACCGCGACGCTGAAGTTGTACCCCCAGATGTACTGGAAGAGCGCGCCGCCCGCGACCGCGCCGGGCACGGAGAGGAACATCATGAGCGTGTCGGGGAAGTCCCCGTAGGTCATGTAGAGGATCAGGAAGATGATCAGGATGACGAACGGAAACACGATCGTCAGCGTGCGCTGGGCGCGCACCTGGTGCTCGAACTGTCCGCTCCATTGGATGTGGAACCCGGACGGGAGCTTCACCTGGGCGTCGACGGCCTTCTGGGCCTCCTCGACGAACCCGACGATGTCGCGGTTGCGCACGTTGAGCTGGACGTAGGCGCGCAGGAATCCGTCCTCGCTCTTGATCATGCTCGGCCCCCGGACGACCTTCACGTCCGCAACGAGGGAGAGCGGGACCTGGGCAAGGCGTCCGGCGCCCCCACTCGCCTTCTCGGGAGCCGCGGCGCTCATGCCGGGCATGCCGCCGCCGGCCCCCTCGGTCCCCATCCCCCCGCCCGCCCCGCCGACGGGGACCAGGATGTTCCGGACCGACTCCTCGTCGATGCGCATGTCGCGGGGATAGCGGACGCGGACGGGGAATCGGTTGCGCTCCTCGACCGTCATCGTGATCTCCCTCCCGCCGAGGGCGACCTCGATCACGTCCTGGACGTCCTGCACGTTCACGCCGTACCGCGCGGCACGCTTCCGGTCGATGCCGATCTCGAGGTAGTTCTCCCCGACGATCTGGTCCGGAAAGACGTCGACGGCCCCGGGGATTCGCTTGAGCACCGCGGCGATGTCGTCCGCGACCCTCTGGATTCCGGGCTCCATCACCTTCTGCCCGTCGACGACCCGTTCCTCGTAGTCGGAGTGCGTGCCGAAGACCTTCACCCCGATCATCGTGCGCACGCCGGTCGCGAGCATGTCGACGCGGTTGATGATCGGCTGCGTCCAGATGTTCCCCCAGCCCGGCACCTGGAGCTCGGAGTCCATCTCCTGGACGATGTCGGTCTTCAGCTTCTTCCACAGGAAGAGGTCCTGCCCGATCGCCCGCTCGCGCTCGGCGCGGACGGCCTGGAGCCTCGCGGGGAGGTCGTCCTCCTTGAGTTCCTTCCCGAGGAGCTTCCGTTCCTTCGCGTGGGCGGCGAGCGCCTCGACGGCCGCGTACGCGAGCCATCCCGCGGCGCGGTCCTGGAGTTCCCAGTCGAGCTGCTTCAGCCGCTCGACCATCAGCTCCTCCTGCCTCTCCCCGAGCGACCGGCGCGCCCTCTCCCACAGCCCCGGGCGCTCCTTGTCGGCGAAGTGGTAGAGCGCATCGACGAGGGCGCCCATGGGCTCGGGCGGTTCCACCAGGAGGTCCCCCTTCTCGTCCTCCACGGCCTTCTCCGCCTTCAGGAGGTCGACGATCTCCTGGCCGGCCCGCTTCACGTCCTCCTCGAGGATCCACTCGTCGAACGGTCCGGCGTACCTCGCGACGAGCTCGTCCTCGAAGGCGCCCCACCGCGCGGCCTGGACACGTTCCTTCAGCTTCCCCTTCCGCTCGAGGAACCGCATCAGGCCATCGCTAAGTTCACGGATGAGCTCCCGGGTCCGCACGGGGGCATACTCCCGAAGCCTCCGCAGGCAGAGCTCCCGCGCGACTCGGTCGAACCGCGCCGAGGCGTCCATCGCGGCGGCGGCGAGGAGATCCTCGTCCTCGTCCCCCCCCTTCGCGACGACGACGCCCTTCGCGACGAGCGCAGCGTGCGCGGCGCGGGTCTCCGCGACGACGTCCTCGTAGTTCACCTTCCGCTTCGGCCACCACGTCTTCGGCCTGAGGGAGACGACCGTCTCGACCATGTCGATCGGCGAGGGGTCCGTGGGCGTCTCGGCGCGGCCGACCTTCCCGACGACCTGGTGGACCTCGGGGAAGGTCTTCAGGATCGCGTCCCGCTCCTTGATGTCGTCCCCGGCCTGCGTGATGTTGATGTTCGGCGTGCTCGTGGGCATGTCCATGATCGCGAGCTCGTCGAGCGGGGGCATGAACTCCTCGCCGAGCGGGTGGAAGAGACGGAAGCTCCCGACTGCGGCCACAAAGAGGACGCCCGCGCAGAGGGCCTTCTTCTGCGACAGGAAGGTGACCGTCCCCGCAAGGAGGAACGGGACCATGGCCACGAAGAAGACCCACGGCACCTTGGACGGGAAGATCGGCAGGCCGAGGAGCATGATGATCCCGGTGATGACGACGATCCAGTCGGGGTGGCGGAGGAGGTACTCGAGGACGGGCTTGTAGATGTCCACGAACGACCTGACCAGCCAGACCTCCTGCTGGGAGCGCAGCCGCCCGCGAACGAACGTGGGGATCAGGGCGGGGACGAACGAGATCGCCAGCAGGGCAACGCCGAACAGGGCGAAGGACTTCGTGTAGGCGAGCGGGTTGAACATCCTCCCCTCCATCCCACCGAGGACGAAGACCGGGAGGAAGGAGAGGAGCATGATCAGGATGGAGAAGACGAGCGGGCCGCCGACGACCTTGCACGCGTCGATCACGATCTCGCGTGTGTCGCCGACGACCACTCCCCCCTCGAAGTGATCGTGCAGGCGGTTGTACGCGTTCTCGGTCATCACGATTCCCGAGTCGACGAGGACGCCGATCGAGATCGCGATCCCAGAGAGGCTCATGATGTTCGACGGGATCCCGAGGAAGTACATGAAGATGAACGAGATCAGGATCGCGAGCGGGAGCGTCAGGCAGATAAGGATCCCGCTCCTGAGGTGCCACAGGACGAGGAGGACGACGAGGCAGGTGACGAGGATCTCCTCGATCAGCGTCCCGGTGAGCGTGTCGATCGACGCATCGATCAGCCCGGTCCGGTCGTAGAAGGGGACGACGCGGACCCCCTCGGGGAGGCCGTCCTTGAGCTCGGCGATCTTCTTCTTCACCCGCTGGGTGACCTGGAGCGGGTTCTCCCCGTAGCGCATCATCACGACGCCGCCGACCGCCTCGCGGCCGTCCTTCTCGAGGACGCTGCGGCGGAAGGCGGGGCCGAGCTGGACGACGCCGATCTGGCCGACGGTGATGGGAACGCCGCGCCGCAGGGCGACGACGACGTTCCGGATGTCCTCGACGTCGCGAATCCAGCCGTAGCCGCGCACGAGGTACTCCGCGCCGCCCTTGTGGATCACCTTCCCGCCGACGCTCGAGTTCGACGCCGCGACCGCGCGGAAGACCTCGCCGAGGCTCACGTCGAAGGCGCGGAGGAGGTTCGGATCGACGTCGACCTGGTACTCGCGCACGAACCCGCCGACGCTGGCGACCTGGGCGACCCCCTCGACGGCGTTGAGCTGGTAGCGGATGTTCCAGTCCTGGAGCGTGCGCAGCTCGTCCAGGCTCTTCCCCTCGCCCTCGACCGTGTACCAGAAGATCTGCCCGAGGGCCGTCGCGTCGGGGGCGAGGTACGGCACCACGCCGGGCGGGAGGAAGTTCCCCGCGATCGAGAGGCGCTCCAGGACGCGCTGGCGGGTGAAGTAGAAGTCCATCTTCTCGTCGAAGATGATGTTGATCATGGAGAAGCCGAACTCGCTCGTCGCGCGAATCGACTTCACCCCCGCGAGGCCCTGGAGGTTGACCGAGAGCGGGTAGGTGACCTGGTCCTCAATCTCCTTCGGGCTGCGGCCGGGCCAGTCGGCCCAGACGATGACCTGGTTCTCCGAGAGGTCGGGGATCGCGTCGACGGGCGTGCGAAAGAGGCAGTACGCGCCGCCCAGCGAGATGACGGCGATCAGCATCAGGACGAGGAAGCGGTTCCTGACCGAGAACTCGATGATCTTGTCGATGACCCACTTCATGGCTACTTCTTCCCCGTTTCCTGGCCGCTCGCCCCGAAGTAGGCGGCCGACGCGGCGGGGTTCAAGCGGGTCTCGGAGTCGAGGAGGAACGCCCCCGCGGTGACGACGCGGTCGCCCTCGTTCAGGCCGCTAAGGACAGGGTAGTACTCCCCGGCGCGCGCCCCGACCATCACCTCCACGGCCTCGAAGACGCCTTTGCCGCGGTCGACGTAGACGACGGTACGCTCGCCGGTGTCGATGACCGAGGTGAGCGGCACGGCGAGGACCTCCTCATACTGCAGGCGTTTCATCTCGCAGCCGCAGTCCGGGCACTTCAGCTTCCCATCGGCCGTGCGGATGGGGTCAAGCGGGCAGACCCATGCCTCCACGAGCTTCCCGCCCGCCGCGACGA
>CAZYRM010000260.1:0-8062 GCA_964649705.1 uncultured Planctomycetia bacterium | reverse complement strand
GTCTCCTTCATCCCGTCGAGCGAGATCCCGACGTAGGAGAACTTCAGCTCCGCGAGCCTGCGCGCCACCTCGTCCGTGATGAGCGTCCCGTTCGTGGAGAGCACCACGCGCAGCCCCTTCGAGCGCGCGTGCGCCGCCAGCTCGAAGAGGTCCTTGCGGACGAGCGGCTCTCCGCCCGAGAAGAGCACCGCGGGGACGCGGAACTCGGCCAGGTCGTCGAGGAGGGCCTTCCCCTCGTCCAGGGAGAGCTCCCCGTCGTACTTCTTCGCCTCGGAGTTGCTGTAGCAGTGCACGCAGCGGAGGTTGCAGGTCCGCGTCACGTTCCAGACGACGATCGGGCGGCGCGTGTCCGCGGACCGCGCGACGGCGTGGGCCTGGTGCGCCGGGACGGAGAGCTTCTCGAGCGCCTTCCCGTATCGATGGGGCTTCGCGGCCGTCTCGAGGCCGCCGTAGAGGACGGACACGTCAAGCATGGGCGGTCTCCCGCATCGGGGGCTCGTAGACGCAGTAGGGCTCCTCCCCCATCACGTCGCCCGTCTCGTAGAAGGCCCTCGCGCGGCACCCCATGCAGACCTTGCGGTACTCGCAGCGCCCGCACTTGCCGCCGAGCAGGCCGTCGTCGCGGAGCTGGTGGAAGAGGGTCGAGTCGCGCCAGATCTCGTCGAACGGCGTCTTCTTGACGTTCCCCGCCTCCAGCGGCAGGTAGCCGCACGGGAAGACCTGCCCCTTGTGGCTGACGAAGCAGATCGCCGAGCCCGCGAGGCACCCCTTCGTCATGGCGGCCATCCCGTGGCGCGCGTACTGGGGCATCTGCGCCCCCTCGCGGCGGGCCTCCTGGCGGATGACGCGGAAGTAGTGCGGCGCGCACGTCGCGCGGCAGTGGATCTTCTTCTCCTGGGCCCGCTGGTAGAGCCACCCGAGGATCCGCTCGTATTCCGTCGCGGGGAGCATGTGCGTCGAGGCGATCGTCACGCCGCACCCGACCGGGACGAGCATGAAGACGTGCATCGCGTCCGCCCCCTCGTTGAGCGCGAGGGCGTAGAGGTCGTCGACCTGGTGCACGTTGTGCTTCGTCACCGTGCAGTTGATCTGCATGCTCATCCCGAGCGCGCGGAGGCGGCGGAATCCCGCGAGCGCCGCCGCGAGGGAACCCGGCTGCCGCCGGAAGTCGTCGTGCGTCGTCGCGTCGGCCCCGTCGATGCTGATCGCGACGCGCTGGATGCCGGCGTCGACGATCTGCCGGGCGAGCGCCTCGTCGATGAGCGTCCCGTTCGTCGCGAGGGACACCTGGAGCCCCTGCCCACGGGCGTGCCCGACCAGCTCGAAGAGGTCGGGCCGCATGAGCGGCTCGCCGCCCGAGAAGACCAGGATCGGCTTCCCGGCCCGGGCGATCCCCTCGATCACGCCCTTCGCCTCCGCGGTCGTGAGGTCGTCCTTCATCAGCGTCCGGCTCACGTCGAGGCGGCGACAGTGCCCGCATTCGAGGTTGCAGGCCGCGGTCAGCTCCCAGAAGAGGAGCCTGAGGTCAGGCGTGTCCATCGACACCCTCCTTCGGCGGTCAGCGATCGGTCCGGGGCTACTTCCCCTCGGCGGCCGGGCAGGAGGCCTCCAGCGTGTGGGTGAGCTGCCCGAGGCGGTCGAATGTCCAGGCGGAGAGGACGTTCCTGAGCGCGCCCTGCGCCTCCCTCCAGACCGGGTGCATCGCGCACGTGGCCTGGCGCGGGCACGACCCGGGGCCGTGGAGGCAGACGTTCAGGCGGATCGGACCGTCGATCGCCTCGATCACCTCGAGCATCGAGAGGCGCTCGGCGGGGCGCGACAGGGAGAACCCGCCGTCGTACCCCTTGGTCGAGCGGAGGATCCCCGTCGCGGACAGGCGCTGGAGGATCTTCTTGAGGAAGCTGGAGGGGAGCTTCAACTCCCGGGCGATCTCGTCGGCGCTCGCCTCGCCGTCCGTGGCCTTCATGGCGAGGAAGAAGATGGCCTGGAGGCCGTAGTCACCCGCGCGCGTCAGTCTCACGATGTTGCCCTCGAATTGGACCGTTGAGGGCTTTATGCACGCCCGATACCAGGACCCGATTGGTCCTGAACAGAGGGGTATGCGCTTGTCGAATAAAGAGATACGAGAGGTCCCGCACGCAAGGCCCTGGGGGGCCCGGTCAAGGGAAACGGGGATTCACGGAACCCTGTTTCCGAAGAAACCGTACCCTGCTACCTGCCAGGGAGACGAAAGCGGGGGGCAACGGGTCGCGGGCCCCCGACTACGCGCCGGCCTTGTCGAGGCTACCGCTCGGCGCGGCCCCGTCACCGAGGCCCTGGCGGCGGATCCACCAGGCGAGCAGGAGGACGAGGGAGACGGGCAGGAGCGTCAGGAAGATGGCCGTTCCGTAGTACGCCCCCCGAGAGGTGGCGCCGTCCGCGCTGTCTGGCACGGCGCACGACGAGCACGCCTGCGCGGCCGTCGCGCAGGCGAGCAGGACAGCGGCCGCAACACGGAATCCCAGCTTCATCCCTGCATCCAACTTGCTGCCAGCTTGTAGGGGCGACCCGCAGGGTCGCCCGTCGTTACGCCTCTCGATCCGGCCCGTCTACACGCAAATGGCCACGGCGATCACCGGCCAGACGCCGACGACGAACATCCAGTACATCCCGCAGACCCTGAGGCGGGTCGACTTCGTCTCCGCGGGCTCCTCTCGCGCCCACAGTCGCCGCGCACGCGCGATCAGGGCGACTCCGCCGAGGACGTGGAGCGCGTGACAGCCGACCAGCACGAGGAGGAGCCCGGCGTAGGTGTTCGCGGCGAGTCCCGATCCCCCGGTCATGACGCGAAAGCCCTCCCACCCCACGACGGCCAGGAAGGCCGCGCCGAGCAGGGCGGCCCAGCCGAGCGACCGGGGGGCCGGAGCGGCCTCGCGGCGGGCGGTCCGAAGCGCGCGGACGCTCGCCAGGAGGAGCAAGGTCGCGGCTGCGGCGACGATCCAGGAGGCCTTCGCCTGGCCGGGAGGGGGCCACGCCTTGGACGCCACGCGCCCTACGACGAGCGCGGAGACGAGGCCGGCGAAGAACATCGCCTCGACCATGAGGAAGACGGCCATCCCGAGGACGGCGGTCTCCACACCCAATCCGCGGCGCTCTACGGTCGATTCCATCCGTCCCTCAGGACCATGTCCGGATAGGTCAGCAGGAAGAGGACCAGGATACACGACAGGGCCCCCAGCAGGGCCAGCGTGATGAAGCGGGGCTCCCAGCGGAGGTGCATGTAGTTGCTGAGCACGATGATCGCCTTCGCCACGGCCACGCCGAAGACGAGGACGTTGGCGAGCACCGGGATGTCCACGTACGCGAACAGCACCCCTGCCGCCAGGAGCGCCAGCAGGATCAGCCACAGGATGAAGTACTGCCGCACGGTCATGTGCGGGTGGGCCGCGGGCGCCTCCGCAGCGCTGGTCGTTTCCATTCCACGTCCTCCTTAGGAGGCGATGTACAGCAGCGGGAACAGGAAGATCCAGACGACGTCGACGAAGTGCCAGTAGAGGCCGACCGGCGCGATGCGGCTGAAGCGCTGGGCCGAGGCGACGCCGTAGCAGGCCCAGGCGTGGGCGATCATCCCCGCGATGACGTGCAGCCCGTGGAGGCCCGTCATGACGAAATAGAAGCCCCAGAAGAGCCCCGCCTTCGGCGTGAAGCCCTGGTGGATCTCGTGCGTGTACTCGAAGCCCTTCACGCAAAGGAAGCCGAGCCCGAGGAGGATGGTGAACGCCTCGAAGCGCAGCACCCGAGCGCGGTCTCTCTCCTCGGCCGCGGCGTGCGCCAGCACGACGGTCAGGCTGCTCGTCAGCAGGATGAAGGTGTTGAGCGCCCCCAGCGGCATCAGCGTGTGCGAGGCCGCGTCTCCGAAGTCGGGGTGGGAGAGCCGGAACAGGACGTAGATGCAGATCATCCCGCCGAAGACGGCGATCTCGGACGCCAGGAACCACCACATCCCCAGCCGTCCGTTCGGCATCCCCGTGGAGGTCTGCTCGATCGCTGGCAGAGCCAGCTTGCTGGTTGCCGCGTGCGCGCTCTCGCTCACCGTTCTACTCCCACTGCGGGACGAAGTCCCTGGCCGCCCCCGGGACGCTGTACTCGTACGGCCCGCGTCGGACCGTGGGGACCGTCTCGAAGTTCTCGTGGGACGGGGGGGACGACGCAAGCCACTCCAGCGTGCACGAGCTCCACGGGTTCGCCTCGCCGCTCCGCTTGCCCACGAGCCCCTTCGCGACGGCGACGACGAACGGCACCTGGAAGATCAGCAACCCGTAGACTCCGTACGTGCTCAGGACCTGCAGCCACTGGTAGTCCGCGAGGAACGCGAACCGGGTCGGGTCCGCGATCCTCCGGTGCATCCCCGCCGAGCCGAGCAGGAACTGCGGGATGAAGACGAGGTTCAGGAAGATCAGGGTGCCCCATGCGTGGATGCGGCCCAGAAGCTCGTCGAGCGGGCGTCCGAACATCTTCGGCCACCAGTAGTAGAGCCCCGCGAACATCCCGAGGAACGTCACGGGCACCAGCGTGAAGTGGAAGTGCGCGACGACGAAGTAGCTGTCGTGGATGTAGATGTCCGCCGCGGACGACCCGTTGAAGATCCCGGTGCAGCCGCCGATCATGAACTCCGCGATGAGTCCGATGCCGAACAGCATCGCCGTGGTGAACCGGATCGACCCGCCCCACATCGTCGCGATGTAGGAGAAGAGGAGAATCGCGAAGGGGACGGAGATCAGGATCGTGGTCACCGAGAAGGGCATCGCGAGCCTCGGGTCGATGCCCGAGATGAACTGGTGGTGCGCCCAGACGAGGAAGCTCAGGACCCCCGCCACCATCGTCGAGTAGATGGCGGCCTTGTAGCCGAAGAACGGCTTCCGCGAGAACGTCGGGAGGACCTCCGCGACGATCCCGAGCGAGGGCAGGAGCAGGACGTAGACCTCGGGGTGGCCGAAGAACCAGAAGAGGTGCTGCCACAGGAGCGGATCGCCTCCCGTCTCCGCGAGGAAGATCCCCGTTCCGGCCACGATGTCCAGGAGGAGCAGCAGCGCCCCCGCGATCAGCGGCCCGACCGAGAGCATGAAGAGGACCGACGCCGTCATCTGCATCCAGACGAACAGCGGCATGTCCATGAGCTTCATTCCCGGCGCGCGGAGGTTGAGGGGCGTGGTCAGGAAGTTCACGCCGCCCATGAGCATCGAGGAGAACTCGAGCGCCACCGCGAGGATCCAGAGGACCTGCCCGAGCTGGTTCCCCTCGATCCCCTTGATCGAGAGGGATGGATAGGCCGTCCACCCCGACGCCGCGGCTCCCCCGGGCACGAAGAACGACGCGACGAGCACGATGGTCGAGAGGAGAAACGTCCAGTACGACATCATGTTCAGGCGAGGGAAGGCCATGTCCTTCGCGCCGACCATGAGCGGGATCAGCATGTTCCCGAAGGCGCCGAGGAGGATCGGCATCGCCACCCAGAAGACCATGATCGTCCCGTGCATGGTCACGATGGAGTTGTAGACCTCCGGGCCGATCTTCCCCATCCCCGGGATCGTCTCCCCCGGGAACGCGAGCTGGTGGCGCATCCCGTAGGCGAGGAACCCCCCCACCGCGGCCATGATCAGGCCCGTGAAGAGGTACTGCTTCGCGATGTACTTGTGGTCCGTCGAGAAGACGTACCTGCTCAGGAAGGACGGTTCGCTCACTTCCGGACCCTCACTGCTGATTGAGCGACCACTGGCGGTATTCCGACTCCGTGTGCACGACCAGCGTCCCCTGCATCACCGTATGGGCGACGCCGCAGAGCTCGGCGCAGGCGATCGGGAACTCGCCGGTCCTCGTCACCTGGAACCAGCCCCGGATCGTCCGCCCCGGCACCGCGTCCTGCTTGAGGCGCAGCGACGGGGAGTAAAAGCTGTGGATGACGTCCAGCGAGCCCAGGTCGAAGCGGACGACCTTGTTCACCGGGACATGGAGGTGACCGTTCGTGATGATGTCGTCCCGCGTGTCGAGGACGTTGTCCGGTCCCGGGTGCGTGAACTGCCAGGCGAACTGCCGCGCGGTGATCCGGATCGTCACGTCCGCCGGCGGGATCGTCTCCTTCACGTTCCTCCAGACGCGACCGCCCTCGGCGTCGATGAACAGGTCGCAGACGAGGATGAGCACGGCGGGGACGACGATCCACGCCAGCGCCTTCCTTGTCGTCCCGGGGAGGTAGGACGCGGTGGGCTGCCGCCCCTGACGGAAACGGATCGCGCAATACACGACGACCGCCTCCGCCAGGAGGAACCACGCGCCCACGATGTAGTAGATGAGGTACAGGACCGAGTCGATGTCCGGTCCGAACGTGGAGACGCACTCGGGCAGGTGCTGGAACACGGGGCTACCTCCCGGCCTGTTGGGGAAGGTCGGAATTCACGATCGACTGCACGTAGTGGACGACGGCCCAGGTTTCGTCGCCGGTCATGCTCGGCGAGCCCGGCATCGGCGTGCCCGGGATGCCGCGGTAGATGCGCGCATACAGCGCCCGCGCGCCGCGGCCGCCCTTGAAGACCCCCCGCCTGAGGTCCCGCGAGGCGATCGGATACCCCTCCGCGGTCCTCCAGGACGGGTCCGGCCGCCCCCGCCCGTCGGCGTCGTGGCAGCTCGCGCAGTTCTTGGCGAAGATGGCCCGTCCCGTGGCCAGGCTGGCCTGGTCGCACGGCGGCTCGGGCGGGATCTGGAGGTCGGGGGGCGCGGTTACGAGATCGTGGGAGATCTCCTCCGCTTCTTCTTCGCTCTCGGCCTTCTCGTCCCTGATCAACGCCGCCTTCAGCCCGCGCCTCGTGACCTCAAGGCAGTAGTCGGCCATGCACTCCTGGTCCGCGGGCGGCAGATGTCTCCAGGACGGCATTCCGGTCCCGGGGATCCCGTCGCGGATGGTGTTCAGGATGTCCTGACGGCTGGGGAACAACCCGGTCGTGGACCCGAGGCGGTACTTCCCGAGTTCGAAGTTGCGGGGACGAGGGTCGAGTACGCCGGCGGCCGGGCCATCCCCCCGCCCCTCGACGCCGTGGCAGATCGCGCAGTTCTGCCGGTAGAGCTCCGCGCCGCGCTCGAAGCCGTTGGGCGCGTGCGCGGGCTTGACGGTCGCCTTCTTCGCATCGTGGTAGGCGAACACGAGGACCGCCGACCCGGTCAGGATCGAGACGATGACGAGGAGCGTTCGCATGCGTGGAATTCCCCTGAACCAGCCCCACCGGATGACTTACGGTGTTGCCCCCGGTCCGGGCGCGGAGCGCCAACCTGCACGCTAGGCACCAGGATAGGATTGGTCCCGTATGTGGCGGTATGGGCTGGAGGGGTAGAGAGATGCGACAATTTCCGTCCCTGGAGTCGGGACGGACCCGGTCAAAGGAAACGGGGCCTCGCGGAAAACCGTTTCCGAAGAAACCGCACTCCTATGCCTGCTGAAGGCGGGCGAGGAGCTTGTCGAGGGGAACCCCGAACTTCGAGGCGGCCTCGGCCACCGTGAATCGGACGCATTGGCACGGGTGGATGCCGAACTCGTGGAACGCCTCGTGGCTCCCCGGGACCCGATCCAGCACGTCCACCACGGTCGCGCCCGGCCCCGGGAAGGCCTCCACGGCCTCGCCGGACGAGGGCCACTCGAGGATCCCCGCCGACTTCCTCGCCCGCTCGAGCGCGAGGACGACGCGGTCCACCCCCACGTTGCGGCGCTTGCACGCCTCCAGGAGCGGGAGGCCGGACTCGGAGTCCAGCCCTCCCCGCGTGCTCGCCAGGTCGGCGAAGCCGAGCCCCGCCAGCGTGCGCTGGATCTCGGGGTGGAGGGAAAGCAGGCTGCCGATCGGAACGTCCAACACGTTTGCCATGTCGTCCCCCTACGGTACCACGATGTTGCGGAGGCCCTTGCCCGAACGAAGCGTGTCGATGGCGGCGTTGACCTCGGAGAGCGGGAACCGCCCCGTCACGAGCGGACGGAGCTGCACGCGCCCCGCGCGGATCATCTCGATGATGCGCGGGTAGTCGACCGGGCGGCAGCCCAGCG